>JBILLR010000117.1:0-12659 GCA_044375965.1 Opitutales bacterium | reverse complement strand
AAGGAGGGCAAGAAGACGGCCTAATCCGCCCGAACCGAACACATTCCATGAAACTGCAGAAGAAGAATCTCCTGGCGCAGAAGCGTCGCTGGCGCATCCGCAAGACGGTGCGCGGCACCGCCGCCCGTCCGCGCCTCGCGCTGAAGATGACCCACGTCCATCTCTACGCCCAGGCCATCGACGACGACAAGGGCGTGACCCTCGTCTCCCTCGCGACCACCTCCAAGGACCTCCGCGGACAGAAGCTGAAGGCCAACGTCGCCGGCGCCACCGCCTTCGGTGCCGCCTTCGGCGCCAAGGCCAAGGCCGCCGGTCTCACCACCGTGGTCTTCGACCGCGCCGGCCGCCGCTACCACGGCACCGTCAAATCCTTCGCCGAAGCCGCCCGCCAGGCCGGTCTGACCTTCTAATTTCATGAGCGCTGAAAACACCCCCGCCGCGGCTCCTGCCGCCCCCGCTTCCGCTGCCCCCGGCCGTTCCGGACCCGGCGGCGATCGTCGTGGTCCTGGTGGACCCGGTGGTCCCGGCGGCCGTCGCAACGGTCCCGGCGGCCCTGGCCGCGGCCCTCGTCGCGACAACCGCAACGAAGGTCCTGCCTCCGAATACAACGACAAGGTCGTCCACATCAACCGCTGCTCCAAGGTCGTCAAAGGCGGCCGTCGCTTCAACTTCGCCGCGCTCGTCGTGGCCGGTGACGGCAAGGGCCGCGTCGGCGTGGGCTACGGCAAGGCCAAGGAAGTCCCCGATGCGATCCGCAAGGGCACCGACCGCGCCCACCGCGCCCTCGTCCGCGTCAATCTCCGCGGCAACACCATCCCCCACGAAGTCATCGGCCACGCCGACGGCGGCGTCGTGATGCTCCGTCCGGCCGCCCCTGGTACCGGTCTCATCGCCGGCGGCGGCGTCCGCGCCGTCCTGGAAGTCGCCGGTTACAAGGACGTCCTCTCGAAGTCCATGGGTTCGAACAACCCGCAGGCGATCGTGAAGGCCACCTTGGATGGTCTCTCCAAGCTCCGCACCCTCGAACAAATCAAGGCTCTCCGCGCCTAAGCGGAACACACAGACATGAAACTCGATTCTCTGCCCAACATCAAGGGCTCCACGCATCGCCACAAGATCCTCGGCCGCGGCCGCGGCACCGGTCACGGCAAGACCTCCGGTCGTGGTCACAAGGGCATGAAGGCCCGCTCCGGCGGCGGTCATCGCCCCGGCTTCGAAGGTGGTCAGATGCCGCTCTATCGTCGCCTGCCTCACCGCGGCTTCAAGAACGTCAACCGCGTCGACTACGCCGTCCTCAACGTCCGCGACTTCCAGGAACTCGAAGGCAAGACCTTCGGCCTCCAGGAACTCGTCGCCGCCGGCGTCCTGCGCAAGTCCGCTCCGCTCCTCAAGATCCTCGGCACCGGTGAGCTCACGCGCGCCGTCACCGTCAAGGCCCACCGCTTCTCCAAGGACGCCAAGGCCAAGATCGAGAAGGCCGGCGGCAAGGCGGTCCTGATCGAGATCAAGAAGACGGCCTCCGCCGAGTGAGCTTCGGCTCACCCTGACCCCGATGTTCTCGGCCTTCGCCAACTGCTGGAGGATCCCTGAGCTCAGGGCCCGTCTGGTCGCCACCGTCGCGTTGGTGTTCGTCGCCCGTATCGGCGCGAACATCCCGCTGCCCGGCATCGACCCGAAGGACATCATGGACTACTACCACTCCATGGCCGACAAGTCGGCCGGGGGAGTGGTCGCGATGTATAACATGTTCACGGGCGGCGCGCTCCTCAAGGGCGCGGTCTTCTCGCTGGGCATCATGCCGTACATCAGCGCCTCCATCATCATGCAGCTGATGTCGGCTGTCGTGCCGTCCATCGCCCGCCTGCAGCAGGAAGGCGAAGTCGGCCGCCAGAAGGTCGCCCAGTATTCCCGTTACCTCACGATCCTCATCGCGATCGTGCAGTCCGCGCTCCTCCTCGGCGCCTTCTGCAATCCGCAGCAGGTCGGCCAGGCGCTCGGCCTCGGCAACTTCACCGGCACCATCGTCGTGATGCAGAGCAAGACGCTCTTCGTCTGCCTCGGCGTCTGCCTCCTCACTTCCGGCGCGATCGTCATGCTCTGGCTCGGCGAGCAGATCACCCAGCGCGGCATCGGCAACGGCACCTCCGTCCTCATCACGGTCGGCATCCTTGCCGACATCCCCGGCGCGCTCACCTCCTTCGTCGACATGACGTTCGGCGGCAAGGTCGGCGCTGCGGCCGCCAACTCGCATGGCTGGGAGAAGGCCGCGGGCATGGTGCTGCTCTTCGTCGCCGTCACCGCGGCGATGGTCGCCATCAACCAGGCCGTCCGCAAGATCCCCATCCAGTACGCGCAGCGCATGGTCGGCCGCAAGATGTACGGCGCGCAGACCAACTACCTCCCGCTCAAGGTCAACTACGCGGGCGTGATGCCGGTCATCTTCGCCGGCGCCATCATGAGCTTCCCGCCCATGCTGCTCAACCCGCTGAGCACCTACTTTCCGACGCTCGCCTTCCTCCGCGACTGGGCCGACTTCTTCTCCCGCAACAACGGCTTCTACTACACGCTGTATTCGATCCTGATCTTCGGCTTCAGCTACTTCTGGATCTCGATCATGTTCCGTCCGGTCCAGATCGCCGACGACCTGAAGAAGAACAACGGTTACATCCTCGGCGTCCGCCCCGGCGAGCACACCGCCCAGTTCCTGGACTTCGTGATGACCCGCCTGACGCTGGCCGGCTCCGTCTTCCTGCTCATCATCGCGTTGATGCCTGACCTGTTCATCATCCAGCTCGGTTTCCCGATGCGCCTCGCCACCTTCCTCGGCGGCACCGGCGGCCTCATCACCGTCGGCGTCATGCTCGACACGATGCGCCAGATCGAGACCTATCTCCTGCAGCGTAACTACGAGGGCTTCCTCAAGAAGGGCCGCATCGGCGGCGTCCCCGTCCCGGCCGCCTCGCTGCGTTCCGAAGGCGAAGGCTCGGCCCTGGGCTCGCTCGAGAAGACCTGTCTCTTCCTGTTCGTCCTCGGCGTCGTCGCCTGGGGTCTGAACCACTTCGGTGCCTTCGCCGGTTAAGTCTTTTCCGGGATGATCGATCTGCAGTCGGCCGAAGACGTGAGTCGCATGCGCGCGGCGTGCGCCGCCGCGGCCCGCGTGCTGCACGACCTCTCCACGCTCGTGGTCCCGGGCATCTCCACCGCCGGACTCGACGCGGCCGCGCGCGGCCTCATGGTCCGGCACGGCTGTGAGAGCGCCTGCCATGGTTACGTCGTCGGGCGCCTCAGTTACCCCGGCTACGTCTGCATCTCTCTCAACGACGAGATCGTCCACGGCATCGGCTCGGCCGACCGTATCGTCCGCGACGGTGACCTGGTCTCGCTCGACGTGGTCGTCCGCCGCGACGGTTTCATCGGCGACAACGCCCGCACCATCCTGGTCGGCGCCGTCGACCCCCGTGCCCGCCAGCTCTGCGTCGACACCGAGAAATCGCTCCAGGCCGGCATCGCCGCCGCCCGGGTCGGCAACAGGGTAGGGGATATTTCCGCCGCCATCCAGGAGGCCTTGACCCCCGGGGGGTATGGCATCGTCCGGGACTTCGTCGGCCATGGCGTCGGCCGTAAAATGCATGAAGAACCGCAGATTCCGAATTACGGGAAAGCAGGAACTGGACCTAAACTATTGCCTGGTATGGCTTTAGCCATTGAGCCGATGGTCAATCTTGGCTCCCACAAGATCATCATGGCCTCCGATGGCTGGACCGCCCGGACGGCTGACGGCAAGGTCTCGGCCCACTTCGAGCACACCGTCCTGGTGACCGAAAACGGCCCCGAAATCCTAACCCTCGTTTAAACCGCATTTTTTGCTTTCCAATCCCACCAGAACCTTCAAGTTCCGACCTCTTTCCCACCTTCCAAACAGCACGGACACCATGCCTCGAATCCTCGGCGTAGACATTCCCAACAACAAGAAAGTAGAGATCTCTCTCCGCTACATCTATGGCATCGGCCCGCGCCGCGCCACGGAGATCTGCGAGGCCCTCGGCTTCGACCCCGCCATGCGGGCGCAGAACCTCTCCGAAGAGCAGCTGAACAAGATCGTCGAGTACATCGTACGCATGGGCTACAAGTGCGAAGGCGACCTCCGTCGCGACATCGCTCAGAATCTGAAGCGCCTCCAGGCGATCAAGTGCTACCGCGGGCTCCGTCACTTCCGCGGCCTCCCGGTCCGCGGCCAGCGCACGCGCACCAACGCCCGTACCCGCAAGGGCAAGCGCAAGACCGTCGGCGTCGCCGCGGCTCCCTCCAAGTAAGCCAACCTTTCTCCTAAACCTATTTTACGATGAGCGAAGAAGCCCCCAAGACGCCCAAGGCCAAGAAGCCGAAGGCCCCCGCCGCCGAAGGCGCCGCCGCCCCCGAAGCCGTCGCCGCCGCCGCGGCCGCGCCGGCCGAGGCCGCCGCCGCTCCCGAACGCAAGGAGATCACCGCCAAGGAACTCCTCGGCGAAGAACTTGGCGAAGTGAAGGTTCGTCGCGCCAAGGGCTCGAAGAACATCACCACCGGCATCTGCCACATCCTCGCGACCTTCAACAACACCAAGGTCACGATCACCGACGCCAACGGCAACGTGATCTCGTGGGGCAGCGCCGGCCGTCACCAGTTCCGCGGCTCCCGCAAGTCCACCGCCTACGCCGCCCAGGTCGTCTGCTCCGAAGCCGCCAAGCTCGCCATGGCCCACGGACTCAAGGACGTCTCCGTCCGCGTCAAGGGTCCGGGCATGGGCCGCGACAGCGCCATCCGCGCCCTCCAGGTGCTCGGACTGAACGTCACCTCGATCCTCGACACGACCCCGATCCCGCACAACGGCTGCCGTCCGCCCAAGCGCCGGCGCGTCTGATCTTCCCTGCTTTCCGCATCACCGTCCGGCTATGGCAAACCGGGCGGGTCCTCCCAATCCGCCACCTCTACCAAATCCTAACACATCATGTCTCGTTACACCGGCCCCACCACGAAGCTCAACCGCCGCTTCGGTCAGAACATCTTCCCCACCTCCAAGGGTGAGGAGCGTCGCCCGTATCCGCCGGGCATCCACGGCAAGACGACCCGCCGCAAGGTCTCCGAATACGGCGTCGGCCTCAACGAGAAGCAGAAGCTCCGCATGATGTACGGCCTCACCGAGAAGCAGTTCCGCCTCTCCTTCGAGCGCGCCAAGCGCATGGGCGGCGTCGCCGGCGATAATTTCCTCCGCATCCTCGAGACCCGTCTCGACAACGTGGTGTTCCGCCTCGGCTTCGCCAATTCCCGCGCCGCCGCCCGCCAGCTCGTGGCCCACGGCCACATCCGCGTCGACGGCCGCAAGGTCGACGTCGCCAGCTTCGCCACCGCGCCGGGCCAGAAGATCGAAGTCCGCGACCGCACCTCGTCCAAGCAGCTCGCCACCCGTGCCGTCGAAGAAGGCCAGGGTCGCTCCGCTCCGGCCTGGCTCGTCGTCCTCCCCGAGCAGCTCAACGGCCAGATCGTCCGCGAGCCCGCCAAGGAGGAACTCCCCTCCGACGTCAACGTCCAGATCATCGTCGAATTCTACAGCCGCTGATCCCCGCCACGACCCAACACCCAACGGACCCACAGACATGACCAAGCGCCTCGGACAGTTCCAACGCCCCAAGACCCTCAAGAAGGAGGAGTCTTCCGCCACCCCCACCTACGCGAAGTACTTCGCCGAACCCTTCGAGACCGGCTTCGGCCATACCGTCGGCAACTCGCTGCGACGCATCCTGCTGAGCTCCATCGAAGGCGCCGCGATCTCCTCCGTGACGATCGAAGGCGTGCAGCACGAGTTCCAGCCGATCGAAGGCGTCGTCGAAGACGTCACCGAGATCGTCCTCAACCTCAAGAAGGTGCGCATCCGCACCGAAGCCAACAAGCGCGAGGCCTTCAAGGGCACCATCGACGTCAACAAGACCGGCCCCGTGAAGGCTTCGGACATCAAGTTCGAGACCAAGGGAGCCACCGTCACCCTCGTCAATCCTGACCAGGTCATCTGCACCCTCGACCGCAAGCGCCGCTTCTACGCCGACCTCGAGGTCACCGTGGGCCGCAGCTGGGCCTCCGCCGAAGAGAACAAGAAGGCCGACCAGGCCATCGGTTCCATCCCCGTCGATTCGCTCTTCTCGCCGGTCACCCTCGTGAAGTACTCCGTCGAGTCCACCCGCTCCGGCGACAAGACCGACTACGACAAGCTCGTCCTCGAAGTCTCCACCGACGGCCGCATCACCCCGGACGAAGCCCTCAAGGAAGCCTCCGCGATCCTGCGCCACCACCTCGAAGTCTTCGACACCGTCTCCGCCGACTCCGTCGAGTTCGAGACCGGCCACAAGGAGATCAGCGAAGAGACCAACCGTCTGCGCAAGCTGCTCAACATGTCCGTCAACGAGATCGAGCTCTCGGTCCGCGCCGCCAACTGCCTCAACAACGCCAACATCAACACCGTCGGCGAGCTGGCGATGAAGACCGAGCAGGAGATGCTCAAGTACCGCAACTTCGGCAAGAAGTCGCTCAACGAGATCAAGGCCAAGCTCGAGCAGCTCGGCCTGTCCCTCGGCCAGAAGATCAACGAAGGCCTCCTCGACAAGGGCGTGAACGCCTAATCCAGACCGGAACCCATACTCATGCGTCACCGCACCCACAATCACGTCCTCGGCGTCAAGACGGCCCACCGTCGCTCGCTCGTCGCCAACCTCGCGGCCGCGTTGTTCACCAACGCCCGCATCACCACGACGCTCTCCCGCGCCAAGGCCCTGCGCCCGTTCGCCGAGCATCTGATCACCTTCGCCAAGAAGGCCGAACAGTCCGCCGACAAGGCGGTGAAGCTCCACTACTACCGCCTGGCCCTCGCCAAGCTGCGCAACGAAGACGCCGCCCAGCTCCTGTTCAAGGAGCGCGTGCAGCAGTTCCTCGGGCGCAACGGCGGCTACACCCGCATCTACAAGCTCGGCGCCCGTAAGGGCGACGCCGCGGAGACCGCCCTCATCGAGCTGGTCGCCAAGGACGATAAGTCCCCGGCGATGAGCCCGCAGGCCAAGACGGCGCGTAAGCCCAAGGCCAAGAAGGAAGCGGCCGCCGCTCCTGCGCAGGCCTGAGCTGACCGCCCAGGCTTGAACCCGAGACGCGTCCGCCCCCCGGCAGGCGCGTCTCGCCTTTTCCGAACCTCCCGTCCATGCAGATTCCCGTCGACCTCGACGCCTTCCTGGCCTTCCTGGCCGGCCTGGCCGCGGTCATCCTGTTCGGGCTGCAGGCGTGGTATGACCGCCGTGACGTGCTCCTTTCGGACCATCGCCGCATCAATTCCGCCTTTTCCTGCGTCCGTTGCAGCCTGACCTACGTCCGCCCGCGCCGCCGCGAGGAAGCCGTCTGCCCCCGCTGCGGATGGAACAATGTTCGCCTCAAGTTCTGAATCCACCACACTTTCCCATCATGGCCACCCAGTCCATCGCCATCCTCGATTTCGGCTCGCAGCTGACCAAGGTCATCGCGCGCCGCGTCCGTGAATGCAACGTCCACTCGCGCATCTATCCCTTCGGCGTCTCGCCCGAGACCCTGCGCGCCGACGGCGTCGTGGGCGTCATCCTCTCCGGGGGCCCCGACAGCGTGAAGGCGAAGGGCTCGCCCCATCCGCATCCGGGCGTCTTCGAGATGGGTCTCCCGGTCCTCGGCATCTGCTACGGCGTCCAGCTCATGGGCCAGATGCTCGGCGGCAACGTCGCCAGCAGCTCCCACCGCGAATACGGCCACGGCATCCTTTCCTTCCGCAAGGGTTCGCAGCTCCTGCAGGGACTGAAGTCCCCGCTCCGCGTCTGGAATTCCCATGGCGACAAGATCACCCGCCTCCCGCGCGGCTTCAAGGCCGTCGCCTCCACCGAGAACTCCGAGTGCGCGGTCATCGAGGACCATAAGCGACGCTTCTACGGCATCCAGTTCCACCCCGAGGTCGCCCACTCCGAGCGCGGCATCGACATCCTCCGCAACTTCCTCTTCCGCATCTGCCGCTGCAAGCCGACTTGGAAGATGGACGACTACGTCGAGACGGCCGTCCGCGAGATCCGCGAGAAGGTCGGCAAGTCGCAGGTCATCCTCGGCCTCTCCGGCGGCGTCGATTCCTCCGTCGCCGCGGCCCTCATCCAACGCGCCATCGGCAAGCAGCTGACCTGCGTGTTCGTCGACAACGGCCTGCTGCGCCTCAACGAGCGCGCCCAGGTCGAGAAGATGTTCCGCGGCAAGTTCAAGGTCGACCTCCGCGTCGTCGATGCTTCCGAGACCTTCCTCCGCAAACTCAAGGGCGTCACCGACCCCGAGCGTAAGCGCAAGATCATCGGCCATGAGTTCATCAAGGTCTTCGAACGCTCCATCGCCGAGGTGCAGCGCAAGAAGAAGGGTAAGGTCGAGTTCCTCGCCCAGGGCACGCTCTACCCCGACGTCATCGAATCCCTTTCGCCCAACGGCGGCCCCGCCGCCACGATCAAGAGCCACCACAACGTGGGCGGCCTGCCCAAGCACATGAAGCTCCAGCTGCTGGAGCCCCTGCGCGAACTTTTCAAGGACGAGGTCCGCGCCCTCGGCGAAGCCCTCGGCCTCCCGCACGACATGGTCTGGCGCCACCCGTTCCCGGGCCCCGGCCTCGCGGTCCGTGTCTGCGGCGACATCACCAAGGAACGCCTCGAGGTGCTCCGCAAGGCCGACGATATCTTCATCAACGAACTCCGCACCTCCGGCCAATACGCCAAGGTCTGGCAGGCCTTCGCGGTCTTCCTCCCGGTGCGCAGCGTCGGCGTGATGGGCGACGGCCGTACCTACGACAATGTCTGCGCCCTGCGCGCGGTGACTTCCTCCGACGCGATGACCGCCGACTGGGCCCGCCTGCCGTATGACGTGCTGCAGCGCGCCTCGACCCGCATCATCAACGAGGTCAAGGGCATCAACCGCGTGGTCTACGACGTGTCGTCGAAGCCGCCGGCGACCATCGAATGGGAATAAGCCGGGGTTTGCCCCGTTGACACCCTTTCGGCCCGACCTTACCTAGACGTCAGTGTCTGCACCCGGCTTCCAGGTCATCGCGCGCCGCTGGCGTCCCCGCCGCTTCGACGAGCTCGTCGGGCAGGAGCATATCGTCAAGACGCTGCGCAACGCCCTTGAGACGAAGCGCATGGCCCATGCCTACCTCTTCGTCGGACCCCGTGGCACCGGCAAGACGACCACCGCTCGCATCCTGGCCAAGGCCCTGAACTGTGCCGGCGGCCCGAAGCCCGACTTCTCGCTCGACGATCCGGTCTGCCTGGCGATCGAGCAGGGCAACTGCCTCGACGTCGTCGAGATCGACGCCGCTTCCAACCGCTCCATCGAGGACGCGAAGAAGATCCGCGACGAGTGCCAGTTCTCGCCGACGAGCTGCCCCTTCAAGGTCTTCATCATCGACGAAGTCCACCAGCTCACGAAGGACGCCTTCAACGCGCTGCTGAAGACCCTTGAAGAGCCGCCGCCCTGGGTGAAGTTCATCCTGGCCACGACCGAGGCCGACAAGGTCCTCCCGACCATCACCTCCCGCTGCCAGCGCCTCGAGTTCCATCCGATCTCCGAAGAGGTCATCGCCGCCCAGCTGGCCCGCATCGTCAAGGCCGACGGCGTCACCGCCGACCAATACGCCCTCACGGCCATCGCCCGTCTGGCCGCCGGCGGCATGCGCGATTCGCAGTCCATCCTGGACCAGGTCATTTCTTTCTCGGGCAAGCAGATCACGGAAGCCGACGTGCTCTCCATCTACGGCCTCGCCTCGGCCCAGCAGGTCACCGACCTCTGTCAGGGCATCTCCACGGGCGACGGCAAGAAAGTCCTCGCGCTCTGCGACGCCTTCCACGCCGAAGGCCGCGACCTCCTGCGCGTGCTCGCCGACCTCCAGGTCCGCGTACGCGCCGCCACCCTTGATTCCGTCCGCTCAGGCGGGACCTCCGCCCAGCTCGGCGCACCGCTGGCGACCGAACAGCTGGTACGCCTCCTCGAATGCCTGCAGGAAGGGGAGAACGGCATCCGCCAAGGTTTGTCGCCGCGCGCGAACTTCGAGGTGACGCTGCTCAAGGCCATCGAGCAAAGCAGATCAAGGTCGATAGACCTCCTCATCAAAGACATCGCCGCCGCCGCAGCTGGTCTCCCTCGGGAGCCCGGCCAAAAAAAAATAAGGACCGCGCCGACGGCACCTGAGGCCGCGGTCGCCCCTGCCGCTCCCGTCGTCAAGACGGAGGAGCCCCCGGTCGCCGTCGCTTCCACGCCTTCCCGTTTCGTCGACGTGCCTGTCGAGGATACCCGTAACCTGGAGGAATCCCTGCCGCCGCTCGACGTCGAGGCCGCCGAGGCCGAAGCCGCCGGTTCCGATCGCCGCGCCGACTTCGTCTTCCCTGAATCCGCCCTCGCCGGCCTGCCGGTCGCCGAGGCGGGTACGACCGCTTTCCCCGGAGACAAGGAGTTCATCGAGGCCGTCGAGTCGCTGCCGCCGGGACTCAAGGACAAGCTCAAGTCGACCATCGGCGCCGACTTCACGGCCCTGCGTCCGATCCCGGCCGGCAAGCTCCGCCGCCCGCTCTGACCGTGGAGCCGTCGTTCGAGATCGGCGTCATCTCCGACACGCACGGCCGCCTGCGCGCCGAGGCCATTCTCGCCTTGGAAGGTTGCGACGTGATCTTCCACGCAGGCGATGTCTGCGGTCCGCTGATCGTCCCGCAGCTCGCCGAACTCGCGCCTTGTCACGCCGTCGCGGGCAACTGCGACGATGATGATTCGCTCCCGCTGACATCCCTCCAGGTCGTTGCCGGGCAACGCGTGCTGGTGCATCACGGCCATCTGCGGGTCGATGAAGCCACGTTTCGTCCTGATATCGTGATCACGGGGCACACGCACGTCCCGAAGATCGAGCAGGCCGGCGCCGTCCTTCGCCTCAATCCGGGGAGCGCCGGCCCGAGGCGCTTTAACCTTCCCGTGACGTTGGCGCGGATTACGGTGCGACAGGGCAGGGCGAGCGCCCGCCTGATCTCCCTCGACGTCCCATGAAGCAACCCCTGCCCATCGATGCGCTGCAGGACGGCCTTGTCGCCGCCTGCGGTCGCGTGCGCCGGTTGGTGCTGCGTGCGCCCACTGGTTCGGGCAAGTCGACGCGCATCCCGCAGATGCTCCTGGACCTTAACCTCGTCCCGGGCCAGATCGTCGTGCTGCAGCCTCGTCGTATCGCGGCCCGCCTGCTCGCCGCGCGTATCGCGCAGGAGCGAGGCGTGAAGCTCGGCGGCGAGGTGGGTTACCAGATCCGCTTCGAGCGTGTCGAATCCGCCCAGACTCGCATCAAGTTCGTGACGGAGGCCCTCCTGCTCAGACAGATGGCTTCCGACCCGGAACTCAAGGGAGTCGGCGCGGTGGTCTTCGACGAATTCCACGAACGCAACCTGCATTCCGACGTGGCCCTCGCCCTGGCCCGTCGCCTCCAGGAGACGCATCGTCCCGACCTGCTGATCATGGCGATGTCCGCGACGCTCGACACCGAAGGCGTGGCGAGGTGGCTCGGCTCGGCCGAGACCTTGGCCGCTGACGGCCGCGCTTATCCGGTGCAGGTCGAATACACGCACCTGCCGCGCAACTCTACCCGCCCTGTCTGGGACGCCGCCGCCGAACAGGTCCGACGCGTTCTGCGCGAGGAAAGCGAAGGCGACGTGCTCGTCTTCATGCCGGGGTCGTATGAGATCATGCGGACGATCGGGGCGGTGCGTAACCTGCCTGAGTCCGGAGGCGTCGATATCCTGCCGCTCTACGGCGAACTGCCGCCCGAAGAGCAGGACCGGGCCGTCAAGCCGAGCCCGGGCCGCAAGGTGATCGTCGCGACCAACGTCGCCGAGACTTCGCTGACCATCCCGGGAGTCCGCGCGGTGGTCGACGCCGGCCTCGCCCGCATCGCCCGCTTCGACCCGCACCGCGGCATCGACACCTTGTTGGTCGAACCCGTCTCGCAGGCCTCCGCCGAACAGCGTGCCGGTCGTGCCGGTCGTACCGGCCCGGGCCGTTGCATCCGCCTGTGGTCGCAGACCGACCATGAGGCGCGTCCGCTCCGCGAAGTCCCGGAGATCAAGCGCGTCGACCTCTCGGAAACCATCCTGCTGCTGCTCTCCTCCGGCTGGGGCGAAGCCGCGACCTTCCCCTGGTATGAGAAGCCGGATGACAAGGCGCTGCAGCGCGCGTTGACCGTCCTTGCTGATCTCGGCGCAGTCGACGCGCAAGGCAAGCTCACGTCCCTCGGACGTCGGATGTCGGTCTTCCCGGCTCACCCGCGCTATGCGCGCATGCTCCTCGCGGCGGGCGACCTGGACTGCGTCTACGAGGTCTGCCGTATCGCCGGCCTCGCCCAAGGACGCGACATCCTCTTCCGTAAGGTCGACGACCGGACGGAGAACGCCCGCGATTCCGTCGAACAGGAGGACGGCTCCGATTTCTTTCCCCGTCTGGCGCTGCTGCAGCGGGCCGTGGAGATGAAGTTCGACGCCGACGCCTGCGACCGTTTCGGCGTGCACGGCCAGGCGGCGCGTCAGGCCGACCAGGCCGCGCGTCAGTTCCTGCGTCTCGCCGAAGGGCAGGGG
>JBILLR010000030.1:0-12973 GCA_044375965.1 Opitutales bacterium | reverse complement strand
CCTCGACCTCGCGGGCCAGCCGGTGCCGGCCGCGATGCAAGGCCGCAGCTGGAAGCCGCTCCTGGAAGACCGCGCGGACGCCACCTGGCGCGATAGCTTCTTCTACTGCTACTTCTACGAAAAAGGCTTCAACGCGCCGTTGACGACCGCCGTACGCACGTCCGACGCCAAGCTGATCAAGTACCCAGGCCACGACGAATGGACCGAAGTCTTCGACCTCAAGGCCGACCCCTATGAGATCAAGAACCTCGCCGACAACCCGGCCTACGCGGAGCTCCGACAGAAGCTGGAAGCCGAATACGCCAAGCAGGCCAAGGCCATCGACTTCGCGATCCCCGACTTCGCCGACAAGCCCCCGGCCCCGGGGGAAACGGCAGGCAAAAAGAAAACCGGCAAAAAGAAGGCGAAGTGACCTTCAGAAAATAGGTGTTTTCCTCGCAAGGGCTGTCATCGTGCAGCCCTTGCTTATGTCCGCCCCGCTCGACCTCACCCGTGCGCCCGCGCATGACCCCCTCGAGATCTATCGCTTCCGCGACGGTCTCTATGCGGTCGACCTCATCGCCGCTGCGATCACGGAATTCGATCTCTTCACGAAGCTCGCCGCCAAGCCCTCCGACCTCGCCACGGTCTGCCACGACCTCGGCACGCAGCGCCGGCCGACGGACGTGATGCTGACCCTCTTCGCCGCCAATGGCTTCCTCGCCCTCCGTGCTGGCGTCTATTCCGTCACACCTCTCGGCCACGAACACCTCGTCAGCACCTCGGCGACCTTCCTCGGGCCATACTACGCCTCGCTCAAGGACCGGCCGGTCGTGAAGGACTTCATCGTGATCCTCCGGACGGACAAGCCTGCCAACTGGGGCAGCTACAAGGACGAGAAACCCTGGAGCGAAGCGATGCTCACCGATGAGTTCGCCACCAGTTTCACAGCCGCCATGGACTCCCGCGGCTTCACGCTCGGTCCGGCCATGGCCAAGGCCTCCCCAGTCGGCGCGCGCACCCGCCTGCTCGACATCGCCGGCGGCTCCGGCATCTACGCCTGCGCCCTGGTCGCCAACCACCCTAAGCTCACCGCCTCGGTCTTCGAGCGCGCGCCGGTCGACGGCATCACCCGCAAGATGATCGCCAAGCGCGGCTTCCAGGACCGCGTCGACGTCCAGGCAGGCGACATGTTCAAGGACCCCCTGCCCTCCGGCTACGACGTCCACCTGTTCTCCAACGTCCTGCACGACTGGGATACGGACAAAGTCCGTTTCCTGCTCGCCGCTTCGGCCAAAGCCCTGCCCAAAGGCGGATTGCTCATCATCCACGACGCCCACCTCAATGACGACAAGACCGGCCCGTCGCCGGTGGCAGCCTATTCCGCACTGCTGATGAGCGTCACCGAGGGCCGTTGCTACGGCACCGGCGAGATGCGCGGACTGCTCACCGAAGCCGGCTTCGCCGACATCCGCCACCAGAACACCGCATGCGATCGCAGCATTATCACCGCGGTCAAACAATGAACAAGATGGAGGTTGAAAGATAAGTGCTTCATCCTGCCCTCTCTTCTCATCCCATCACTCATCTTCCATCCTTCATCCGTCATCTGTCATCTGTCATCTGTCATCTGTCATCTGTCATCTGTCATCACTCCCGCATGCCCCGCCTCCTGCTCGCCCTTCTTCTCGCCCTCACCGTCCAAGCCGCCGAGCATCCCGAACTCGCCCGCGTGACCGCGGCCGACGACGCCCGCATCGCCGCCATGCTCGCGCCGACCCGCGCCCAGCTCGAAGCCGTGCTCTCATCCGAACTCCGTTACGCGCACTCCAACGGCCAGGTCGACACCAAGGCGGGGCTGATCGATTCCTTGACCGACGGATCGGCTAAATATTCGAAATGCGCCTACCAAGAGCGCACCTTCAGCTTCCCCGCCCCCGGCATCGCCCTCATGTCCGGACGCTTCGACGTCAAGGCCGTCGTGAAAGGTAACGCCGCCGAAAGCACCATCAGTTTCCTCGCCGTCTGGCGCCTCGAGCAGGGCGAGTGGAAATTCCTTGCCTGGCAGTCCTGCAAAGTGCCGGCGGCGGGGAAGTAGGAAGAAAAATGAAGGATGGATGATAGACGATGGGGGATGAGGGAAACCATCACCCCAAAAACAGCCCTACAGGTCATCATTAATCATCCATCGTCCATCATTCATCCGTCGCCCTGCCTCGGTTTCATCCTTCATCTTTCGTCATCCATCCTCCATCTTACCTCCATGCGCCTACCCCTGCTCGCTGCCGTCGTCGCCCTCATCCTTGGCGCCGCCTCCCTCCTTGCCGCCGACACCACGTCGAAGGCGCCCGCACCCGCGGCCGTCAAGGCCGGCGACCCGGAGTTCCGTAAATACCCTATCCCGATAGAACCCGACGAGAACGTATCCTACGGCTCGCACCGCATGCAGCGCATCTACTTCTGGCGCGCGAAGTCCGACAAGCCCACGCCCCTGCTCTTCTACATCCACGGCGGCGGCTGGAGCGGCGGCGACCGGTCGGTCGTGCGCAGCCTGCTCAAGCCCTCCCTCGACGCCGGCATCTCGGTCGTCTCGATCGAATACCGCACGATCAAAGACTCGACCGCCGATGGCCTCGTCCCGCCGGTGAAGGGTCCGATGCATGATTCCGCCCGCGCCCTCCAGTTCACCCGCAGCAAGGCCAAGGAGTGGAATCTCGACAAGACCAAGATCGCCCTGGCCGGCGGCTCGGCCGGCGCCTGCACAAGCCTCTGGATCGCGTTCCACGACGACCTCGCCGACCCGAACAGCGAAGACCCTGTCGCTCGCGAATCGACGCGGGTCACCTGCGCCGCGGTCGGCGGCGCCCAGACCACCCTCGACCCCAAGCAGATGCGCGAATGGACGCCCAACAGCAAATACGGCGCCCACGCTTTCGGCATCGTCTGGGACCCCAAGAAGAAGACGTCCACCTTCGACGTGTTCCTGGCGGAACGCGAACGCATCCTGCCTTGGATCAAGCAATACTCCCCCTACGAACTCGTCACGCGCGACGACCCGCCCGTCGGCCTGTTCTACTCGACAGCGCCCAACCTCGGGAAAGACGAGAAAGACCCGACCCATACGGCTAATTTCGGCGTGAAGCTCAAGGAACATTGTGACGCGAACCAAGTCCGCTGCGAACTCGTCTACCCCGGCGCCCCGAACGTCGTCCACGCCACGGACATGGATTTCATCAAGGCCCACCTGCGCCCGGAATTGAAGTGAGACTCTTCGCCGTCCTCCTGGCCTCCGTCGTCATCGCCGTCGAACCCAAGGTCGCGGCGAAACGGCCGTCCGCCGCCGAAGTCCGGGCGGCGGCCATGAAGCTGGCCGTCGACGTGACCAGCTCCAAAGACGGGACGCTCCAGAAGGTGATCTACTGGCGCCCGGCGTCGGCGGCCAAGGACCAGCCCGGCCCCGCCGTGCCGCTCATCGTCTTCCTGCACTCCTGGAGCGGCGGCTTCGAACAAGGCCCGCCCTGGATCGATCAGGCCAGGAAGATGGGGTGGGTGCTCGTCGCCCCGGATTTCCGCGGTCCGAACAGCCGTCCGGAAGCCTGCGCGTCCGACCTCGCCTCGCAGGACATCCTCGACGCCGTGGCCTACGCCCGCCGCGACGCCCGCATCGACGCCTCACGGATCTACCTTGTGGGGGGCTCCGGCGGCGGGCACATGTCGCTCGTCATGGCCGCCCGCGCGCCCGAACTCTGGGCCGGCGTGAGCGCCTGGGTGCCGATCACCGACCTCGCCGCATGGCATGCCGAAAGTAAGGCCCGCAAGAACAACTACGCCCAGATGCTCGAGCAGTCCTGCGGCGGCGCCCCGGGCCCTGCGACCGAAGCCGAATATCGCCATCGCTCCCCGCTCTTCCACCTGGCCGCCGCCAAGGGCGTGCCGCTCGACATCAACACCGGCATCCACGACGGCCACACCGGATCCGTGCCCGTGAGCCATTCGCTCCGCGCCTTCAACGTCCTCGCCGCGACGGACAAGCAGATCGCGCCCGAGGACATCGACTTCATGGTGCGCGAACGGAAGATTCCCTCCGCCCTCGCCGCCGAGAAGCAGGATGACCCGGAACGTCAGAAGACCGTGCTCTTCCGCCGCACCTCCGGGCATGCCCGCGTGACGGTCTTCGAGGGCGGCCATGACTCCGAATCCTCCGCCGCCGTCCTCTGGCTTGCCCGCCAGCGCAAGGGCCAGCCGGCCGACTGGTCGCTCGGCCAGCTCGTCCGCGCTCCCGCCCGAGCCCAGGAAGTCTCCAAGTAAGCCCCATGCGTCTCCTCACCCTGCTACCCCTGCTCGGCGCCTGCGTCGCGATCCTCGCGGCCGACCGCAAGCCGAACATCCTGATCATCGTCAGCGACGACCATGGCTACCGCGACGTCGGCTTCAACGGCGGCCATGCGGTGCCCACGCCGAACCTCGACGCCCTCGCCGCGTCCGGCGTGCGCTGCACGAGCGGCTACGTCTCGCATCCGTTCTGCTCGCCGACCCGCGCCGGCCTGCTCACGGGCCGTTATCAGCAGCGTTTCGGCCACGAGAACAACCCTGCTTATAATCCGACCGACGCCGTGGCGGGCCTGCCGCTTACGGAGAAACTCCTGCCGCAGTTCCTCCAGGAAGCCGGCTACCGGACGGGCTGGATCGGCAAGTGGCACCTCGGAGCGACGCCGGCGCACACACCCTGGGCCCGCGGCTTCGAACAGACCTACGGCTTCATCGGCGGCGGCCATTCCTACTCGGACTGGAACATCGACCTTAAGAAAGAATACAACGTCCCGCTCACCCGCGACGGCCAGGCCACGACGGAAGTCCCCGCCCATCTGACCGAAGCCTTCGGCCGGGAAGCCGCCGCCTTCGTCACCCGTAACGCCGGGGCGCCGTGGATGCTGTACCTCGCTTTCAACGCCCCACACACCCCGCACATGCCTACGGTCGAACGTGAAAAGCAGTTCGCCGACGTCAAGGACCCCGTGCGACGCAAATGCCTCGCCCAGATCAGCCTGCTCGACGACGCAATCGGCGCCGTCACCCGGGCGCTGGCGGCCAGCGGCCAGGCACAGGACACCCTCGTCTTCTTCTTCAGCGATAACGGCGGCACGCCGCCCTCGCTCGGTGCCGACAACACGCCGCTACGCGGCAACAAAGGCATGGTCTACGATGGCGGCATCCGCGTGCCGTTCGTGGTCAGCTGGCCCGCCCAGCTCAAGGCCGGAGCGACCTACGCCCGGCCGGTATCGTCGCTCGACGTGACGGCCACGGCGCTGGCGCTCGCTGGCGTGCCTTTGCCGGCCGAGCGGAAGCTCGACGGGGTGAACCTGATCCCGTTCCTCAAGGGCGACGCCACCGGACTACCCCACCCCAACCTCTTCTGGCGTACCGGCGGCGGGCAGAGTTACGCCGTGCGCTCCGGCGACTGGAAGCTCGTCCGCAACGGCAAGCAGCCCGCCGAACTCTACGACCTCGCGACGGACATCGCGGAAACGAAAGACCTGGCCTCCGCTCAGCCCGAGGTCGCCGCCCGGCTGGCCGCCGACCTGGCTAGCTGGGACAAGCAGCTCGTCGCGCCGCTGTTCGAGAGCCCCAAAGGGGGCAAGACCGTTAAGAAGAAAGCCAAGTGACAGCCAGGCAGGCCGCTTGGCGGGATTTCGGGGCTTTTCCTCTGGTCGGGCTGGTGAGATTCGAACTCACGACCTCTTGCACCCCATGCAAGCGCGCTACCAGACTACGCTACAGCCCGAGAGAGGAAAGATTGGGTTAAGCCCCAGCCCGGCGGGGATGTCAATCCGACAAACCCACCCCCGTGGTTTCTCGACATAACCAAGCTCTAACCCTAGGAATTACGCATGAGCCGCACCCCCCTGCTCCTGCTGTCCCTCTTCTGCGCGACCCTGTTCGCGAAGCCCCGGCCGAACATCGTCTTCATCCTGGCCGACGACCTCGGCTACGGGGAGGTCGGATATAATGGCCAGAAGATCATCCGCACGCCCAACGTGGATCGCCTCGCCCGCGAAGGGATGATTCTCACCCGCCACTACGCCGGCAACGCGGTGTGCTCTCCTTCCCGTGTGGTGCTGATGACCGGCAACAATCCCGGCCGCGCCACGACGCGCGACAACAGGGACGTCGGCGACCGTGAACAGTATCCGCTCCCGGCCGGCGCGATGACGTTGCCCGCGACACTGAAGGCCGCCGGCTATGCGACGGGCGCTTTCGGCAAGTGGGGCATGGGCAGCTTCGAGTCCACGGGCAATCCTCTGAAGCAAGGTTTCGACCGCTTCCTCGGCGTGACGAGCCAGTGGGTCGCCCATAGCCACTACCCTCCTTACATCCAGGACGACGGCGTGAAGGTCCCGCTGGATAACGGCGCCGACGGCACGCCCGGCCACGGCAACTTCCCGGCCGACGCCGATCCGCAGGACCCTAAGGCCTACGCGCCCTTCATCGGGAAGGATTTCTCGAGCGACCGCACCATCGCGGGCGCCGAGGCTTTCATCGCCGCCCACAAGGATAAGCCGTTCTTCCTCTACTACGCCTCTCCGCTCCCGCACGTCGCCCTCCAGGTGCCCGCCGAAGAACTGAAGCAGTACGAAGGCGTGATCAAGGAAGACGCCCCCTACGCCCCGAAGAAAGGCGGCTACAGCCCCAACCGCACGCCGCGCACGACCTACGCCGCGATGATCTCACGCCTCGACAAGGAAGTCGGCCGCATCCTCGCCGCGCTCGAAAAGGCCGGCGTGGCCGACAATACGATCATCGTCTTCACCGGCGACAACGGCGCTACGCACGACGCCGGCGGCGTGGACACGAAATACTTCAACTCCGCCGGCGGGCTTAAGGGCCTCAAAGGCTCCCTGCACGAAGGCGGTATCCGCGAACCGACCGTGGTCCGCTGGCCCGCCGGCATCAAGGCTGGTACGCGCTCGAACCGGATCTCGGGTTTCGAGGACTGGTTCGCCACCTTCGCCGAACTCGCCGGCAGCAAGCTCCAGCGCGAGCAGGGATGGAGCAGCGAAAGCCTCGTCACGGCGCTCAAGGGCACCGATGCTCCCCGCGCCGCCCCGCTTTACCGTGAGTTCCCCGGTTACGGCGCACAGCAGGCCATCTGGGACGGTAAGTGGAAGGCGATCCGGACCGATATGGCCAAGAAAGCCCAAGCCAAGGCTCCGATCGTGACCCAGCTCTACGACCTCGAATCCGACCCGAACGAGACGACCGACCTCGCCGCCAAGCACCCCGACATCGTCAAGGAACTCGAAGCCAAGATGGCCGCCGCGCGCGTGCCGAATCCGGACTTCCCCCTCCCCGGAGTCGATCCCATGCCTGCCAACGCCGTCAAGGGCAAGAAGAAGGCCGCGAAGAAGTAAGGTAGGGCTGACCACCCTTGGTCAGCCGCGGTTGAGCGAGGGCGCTCAGCCCTGCCCTCAAAGCTCTTCGATGCCTTCCCTCAACTCCGCGGCCTTCTTCTTCACCGCGGCTTTCTCCGCGGGGGACATGTTGGCGGCCTGACGCACGGCCATGCCGATGCGCGGGTTATTGAGGAAACGGTCCTGATGTCGCAGCCAGAAGTCCCAATAGAGCGCATTGAGCGGACAGGCCAGCGGGCCGGTGCGATCCTTGGGGTCATACGGACAGCCTCCGCAGTAGTTCGACATCTTGGAGACGTAGCTGGCAGCGCAACAGTAAGGCTTGCTGGCCAGGAAGCCGCCGTCGGCGTGCTGGCTCATGCCGATGACGTTCGGGAGCTCGACCCACTGGAAGGCGTCGATGTAGACGCCGAGATACCAGCGCTCGACCTCCGCCGGATCCACGCCGGCGGTCAGGCAGAACGAACCGATGACCATCAGTCGCTGGATATGGTGCGCGTAAGCCGTCTCGAGCGACTGGCCGACGGAATGCCGCATGCAGTTCATCTTCACCTTGCCGGTCCAGAACCAAGACGGCAGCGAGAGCGTGTGCCCTAGCCCGTTGGCGTCGGCATAACCCGGCATCTTGGCCCAATAGACGCCACGTATGTATTCGCGCCAGCCAATGATCTGCCGCACGAAGCCTTCGGTGGCGGCCAGCGGATAACGGCGCGGGTCCTTCGCATGGGCCTCGGCCGCGGCTTGGGCGACTTCCAGAGGCGCGAGCAGCTTGACGTTCAAGGCGAAGGACAGGCGCGAATGGAAGAGGCGGTCCGACGAGGCATGCATCGCGTCCTCGTAATCGCCGAACTCCGGCAGGCCGCGCTCGATGAACGCGTCCAGCTGAGCCAAGGCTTCCTTGCGGTCGCGAGGCCAAGGAAACTTATCCGCGCACGGCGACCCCATGGTCTTGACGCCCGCGGACTCGATCTCAGCCCAAAGTTTGGAGTGGTCGTGGGAGACATCCCATGACTTCGGCGGAGGCGGATTCCCCTTCCACGGCTTACGGTTCTCCTTGTCGTAATTCCATTCTCCACCGGCCGGAGTGCCGTCTTCGTCCATCAGCAGACGCGTGCGCACACGCATCTTGCGGTAGTAGGACTCCATCAGCCAGCGCTTGGCATCCTTCTGGAAATGCGCGGCCACCCCCCCACGCCCGTCGAGGAAATGCTCGGAGCCCACGCAGGCCGTCACGAGACCGCATTCCTTGGCGAAGGCGCGCAGTTCCTGATCAAGACGGAACTCATCAGGCTCCTGATACTCGAAACGCGTGGCCTTGGTCGCGGCGAAGATCTGCCGAAGATTCGCGGCAAAGTTCTGGCGATTGTCTTTGTCGTTCAACCTGAAGTAACGTACCTGGTGCCCGGCCTTGGTCAGGATTTCGGCCAGACGGCGCATGCCCGCGAAGATCGCGATGACCTTCTGGGCGTGGTGGACGACGTAATCCGTCTCGGAACGGACTTCCATGAAGACATACGTCACGGCAGCATCCTTCTTACCGAACCACGAATGTTCCGGGTTCAGCTGATCTCCGAGGATGAGACGGACGGCATGGGCCACAGCCTCAAGGGAGAACTATCTGGGCCGATGGCAAACGACACCCCAAGGTAGGGACAGCACCACGCAATGTCCTCTGTCCGGGAGGGAAACGCCGGCTTGGATTTGCGCCTCCGGCCGGTCCGGACTCCTTGGCCCCATGCGCGGAGTGAAGAAAACCGACCTGCCAGCCAAAGTCTGTCCGACCTGCCAAAGGCCGTTCAGCTGGCGCAAGAAATGGGAGCGATGCTGGGAGGAGATCCGCTTCTGCAGCGACGCCTGCCGACGCGGCACGCCTCGCGGGAAGGCACAAAAAAGCCCTGGGTCACCGGGCTAATTTACTGAGCCTCCGGGCCTCAGGGCCTCTTTAGTCTTACTTAGGTCCACCCTGGCGACGGGTGCCCGGACGGCCGAAGGGGCGGTAGTTGCCCTGCGAGGCACGGAACCCGCCGTGACGACCGCCCTGCGGGCGGCCTTCGCGTTCGCTGTGATGGGCGCCGGCGCGGGGATCCTGGTGACGCTGGAAATCTTCCGGGGTACGGGCGGGAGCCTGCTGCGTGTAGTCGAAGCCGGGCAGCTTGCCGCAGTGGAGGTGCTTGCCGACGATGCGCTCGAGGCGGCGGAGCTCGCCGAGGTCCTCGCGCGTGACGAAGGTGATGGCGGTGCCGGTGGCCAGGGCGCGGCCGGTGCGGCCGATGCGGTGGACATAGTCTTCGAGCTGGTCAGGGAAGTCGAAGTTGAAGACGTGGGAGATACCGTCGACGTCGATGCCGCGCGAGGCGATGTCGGTGGCGACAAGGACGCGGATCTCGCCGTTCTTGAAGGCCTGCAGGGCGCGCTGACGCTGGCTCTGCGAGCGGTTGGCGTGGATGGCGGCGCAGCTGATGTCCTCGCCTTGGAGCTTGCGGCAGATGCGGTCAGCACCGTGCTTGGTGCGCGCGAAGACGAGGACCATCTTGAGGGCCTCGTCCTTGAGGAGGTGATGCAGCATGACCTGCTTGAGGGCGCCCGGGCACTCGTAGAGGAGCTGGGTGACGGTCTCGGCAGGATTGGAGCGGCGGCCGACCTCGATGAGGGCGGGGTTGCGCTGATACTGCTTGGTGAGGGTCTCGATCTCGCGGGAGAGCGTGGCGGAGAACATCAGGGTCTGGCGTTCCTTGGGGAGCGCGCGGACGATGGTGTTGATCGCGGGCAGGAAGCCCATGTCCAACATGCGGTCGGCTTCGTCGAGCACGAGGTATTCGACGGCGGAGAAGTCGCCATGACCCTGGCCGCCGAGGTCGAGGAGACGACCCGGGGTGGCGATGAGGAAGTCGCAGCCACGGCGGAGGGCGGCGATCTGCGGGCGTTCGGAGACGCCGCCGTAACAGGTGGCGACGGTCACGCCGGCGTAGCGGGAATAGGCGGCGACGTTCTCGGCGATCTGCACGACCAGTTCGCGGGTCGGAGCCAGGATCAGGCAGCGGACCTTGCCCTGGTGGGCGCCCGACTTCGTGCGGATCAGCCGGGTGAGCAGCGGGAGGGTGAAAGCGGCGGTCTTGCCGGTGCCCGTCTGGGCGACGCCGATGACGTCCTGTCCCTCGATGATGGTCGGAATGGAAGCCTTCTGGATCGGCGTCGGTTCCGTGTAGCCCTGGTCGGCTACGGCTTTGAGGATGGAGGCATCGAGGCCTAAGGATTCAAACGACATTGACGCAAAGTGAGTAGAGGAAATGGAAAGGGCGAGAAGAATAGGGCGTTGACGGGCATTAGGTGGTAGCGGTTGGCGGTTAGCGGTTAGGCCGCCCATCAACCGCCAAACGGACAGGGATTTCGGCTGTCGGCACGCATGCAGGCCTAATCTAACCGCTAACCGCCACCCGCTACCACCTTCACAGGGACTGCGTCCCAGCATTGCACTCCCCTTCCCCTTTCCTAGAAACATCGGCAACCCCTGACGCATGACGACCAAGCAACCCGACGGCTGGAGCTCGAAATTAGGCGTCATCATGGCCGTCGCCGGCAGCGCGGTCGGACTAGGCAACTTCCTCCGCTTCCCCGGCCTGGTCGCCGATAAGGAGACGGGCGGCGGCGCCTTCTTGATCGCCTACTTCATCTCCCTGCTGATCGTGGGCCTACCCATCTGCTGGGTGGAATGGACTCTCGGACGCTTCGGCGGCACGCAGGGCTTCAACTCCTCTCCGGGCATCTTCCACGCGATCATCCGCAAGCCTTGGGGAAAATACGTCGGCCTGCTTGGCTTCATCATCCCGGTAGGGGTCTACTTCTATTACGTCGTCATCGAGTCGTGGTGCCTCGGCTACGCCTGGAACAGCTTCAGCGGCGGCCTCGACCTCGGCAAGGACCCCAAGACCTACGCCGACGCCTTCGCCGCGTTCACCGGACTCAAGGCCGACGGCGCCATCCTGGGTCTCGGTACGCCCTTCCTGTTCTTCATCGGCGTGTTCGTTCTGAACTTCGTCATCATCTACCGCGGCCTCTCCAAGGGCATCGAGTTCATCTGCAACTGGGGCATGCCTCTCCTGATCGCCATCGCCCTCATCCTGCTGGTCCGCGTGATGACGCTCGGGACCCCCGACCCCAGCAAGCCCGAGCTCAGCGTGTGGAACGGACTGGGCTACATGTGGAATCCGCACGACATCACCCAAGGCCTTTCCAACCCGGCCGTCTGGCTCAAGGCCGCCTCCCAGATCTTCTTCACCCTGTCCGTCGGCTTCGGCGTGATCATCACCTACGCCAGCTACCTCAAGAAGAACGACGACGTCGTCCTAAGCGGCCTCACCGCGACCGCGGCCAACGAATTCTGCGAGGTCGGCCTGGGCGGCCTCATCACCGTCCCGGCGGCTTTCGCCTTCCTCGGCGCTTCGGCCGTCGCGGGCGGCACCTTCGCCCTGGGCTTCAACGTCCTGCCCCAGGTCTTCGCCGGCATGCCCTACGGCCATCTCTTCGGCGGACTTTTCTTCACGCTGCTCTTCATCGCCGCCATCACCTCCTCGCTTTCGATGCTCCAACCTGGCATCGCCTTCCTCGAAGAAGGCCTCGGCCTGGACCGCCGCGGCTCCGTCGCCCTGCTCGGCCTGATCACCGCGGTCGGTTGCACGCTGGTGGTCTGGTTCAGCGAAGGCCTGAAGGCGCTCTCGACGGTCGACTTCTGGATCGGTGACATCGGCATCTTCCTGCAGGGCACGCTGCTCATCTACATCTTCAACCTCTCCTTCGGCACCGAACGCGGCTGGACGGAGGCCCACCACGGAGCCGAACTGCGCATCCCCCGGATCTTCAAGTTCATCATCCGCTGGGTCTCACCGGCCTTCCTGACCGCGATCTTCCTGATGTTCGTGCTCAAGAATGTCGCGGGCTGGAACCTCTCCTTGGCCGCGCCTGCCTTCACGCCGACCGACCCCATCCTCGACCTCATCGGGGGTCCGGGCCACCCCGCCAGCGGCGTCGCCCGCCTGACGGCCTTCTTCCTGCTCCTCTTCGCCGCCTTCTCGGCGCTGCTGATCCATCGCGCCGGCAAACGCTGGGACGCCCGCTGACCCTTCACCGACATGACCACCTCCGGACTCCTCTTCATGCTCTTCTCCGTAGGCGCGGTGACCGCGCTCTTCGTCTGGTGCCTCGTCAAGGTGCTCACAGGCAAGAAGAACCCCGAGCACCTCGCGCACGTCGAGCCGGTCGAGAGCAAGGATCTCGACCGCCGCTGAGTCGGCCGAGGGAAGAGCAGCGGACGACTCCCGCTGGCGGCGAAACAGCACCAATTCGCTGGACGGACCCCCTGCCTCCCCCGAGGGCCAGCCGCCCCTCCTAATTGGGCTTTGACTAGGGTTTTCCTCGTCCGTTAACCATACCCCTCGATTCCGTCCGTCCACGCCCCCATGAAACGCACCCATACCTGCAACGCCCTCCGACCCGCCGACGCCGGCCAGACCGTGACCCTCGTGGGTTGGGTCGACACCAAGCGCGACCTCGGCGGCGTGACCTTCGTCGACCTCCGCGACCGCGAAGGC
>JBILLR010000087.1:0-4235 GCA_044375965.1 Opitutales bacterium | reverse complement strand
CAGGGCCTGCCCGTGCTCGGCCGGACCGGCGACGGTTCGGTGCGCGTCACCACGATCGTGACGGACAGCCGCCGCGTGATCCCGGGCGCGTTGTTCTTCGCCCTCCCGGGCCTGCGCGCCAACGGCCACGCCTTCCTCGACGACGTCATCGCGCGCGGCGCCGCCGCCATCGTCTCCGGCGACCCGGTCGCCGGCCTGCCCGCCGTCGCCGCCGCCCAGGTCGCCGACCCGCGCCGGATGCTCGCCGAGGTCGCCCGCCGGTTCCACGGCCATCCCGAGGAGTCCCTGCGTCTCGCCGGCGTGACCGGCACCAACGGCAAGACCACGATCTCGACGCTGCTGCGCCATCTCCTCCAGGCCGACGGTTCGCAATGGGGCCTCGTCGGCACGGTCCGCTACCACCTCGGCCGCCGTTCCATCCCTTCTTATAAGACGACGCCGGATTCGGCCGACCTCGCCGCGTTCTTCCGGCAGATGGCCGACGCGGGCTGCGCCGGCGCCTGCCTCGAGGTCAGCTCGCACGCGCTGCACCAGGAACGCGTCCACGGCTTCCGTTTCCAGGTCGCGGCCTTCACCAACCTCACGCGTGACCACATCGACTACCACGGCGACCTCGCCGCGTATCTCGACGTGAAGACGATGCTCTTCGACGGCCGCAACGGCCCCGTGCCGGACGTCTGCGTCATCAACGTCGACGACCCTGCCGGGCGCGTGCTCGCCGAGGCCTGCCGCCGCCGCGGCGCGGTGCTCACCTTCGGCCTCGCGGCCGACGCCGACGTCCGCGCCACGGACCTCGCGCTCGACACCGGCGGCGCGGTCTTCACCGTCCGCCACGCGGGCCGGGCCGCCGTGTTCAAGTCGACCCTGCCGGGCGACTACAACGTCTCCAACGTCCTCTGCGCCCTCGCGATGGCCGCCGCGCTCGGCCGCGACCCGCTCGCCCTCGCGCCGGCGCTCGCCGCCTTCCCGGGCGTCGCCGGCCGCATGGAACGCGTCGAGGCCGGCCAGCCTTTCCCCGTCTTCGTCGACTACGCGCACACCGACGACGCCCTGCGCAACGCGCTGCGCATGCTCCGCGACATCACGCCCGGCCGCGTGCTCTGCGTCTTCGGTTGCGGCGGCGACCGCGACCGCGGCAAGCGGCCCGCGATGACCCGGGCCGTCGCCGACCTCGCGCACCTCTCGTGGGCGACCGCCGACAACCCGCGCAAGGAGCCGCTCGAGCGGATCTTCGCCGACATGCGCGAGGGCCTTGGTCCGCTTCCGACCGTCGAGTTCGTCGCCGACCGCCGCGACGCCATCGGCCGCGCGCTCGCCGCGGCCAAGGCCGGCGACTGCGTCGTGATCGCGGGCAAGGGCCACGAGACGACCCAGGAATTCGCCGACACCGTGGTGCCGTTCGACGACCGTCAGGTCGTGCGCGAGATCCTCGAGCTCCGGAGGGGCGTCTCCGCATGAGCCGCGCCCACGCCGCCGCCGACCTCGCCGCCTGGACCGACGGGCGCTGGACCGTCGCGCCCGCCGCCCCCGTCGCGGGCTTCGGCATCGACACGCGCGCCCTGCGCGCCGGCGAGGTCTTCGTCGCCGTGCGCACGGAGCGCCGCGACGGCCATGACTTCCTCGCCTCCGCCCGCGCGCAAGGCGCCGCCGGCGCCCTCGTCGGCCGCCCGGTCGACGACCCGCTGCCGCAGCTCGTGGTCGATGATCCGCTGGGCGCCCTCCGCCGCATCGCGGCCCGCGCCCGCGCGGCCTTCCCCGGAGTCGTCATCGGCATCACCGGTAGCGTCGGCAAGACTTCGACCAAGGAGCTGCTCGCCGCCCTGCTCGGCGCCGACGCCTTCGCGACGGAGGCCAACCTCAACAACACCATCGGCGTCCCGCTCATGCTGCTGCGCGCCGACCCGGCCCGCCACCGCGTCGCGGTGATCGAGGCGGGCATGAGCCTTCCGGGCGAGCTCGCCGTCTCCGCCGCCGTGCTGCGTCCCGACATCGCGGTCGTCACGGCCGTCGCCCCCGTCCATCTCGAAGGCGTCGGCTCGCTCGCCGGCATCGCCCGCGAGAAGGCTTCGCTCGTCGGCGCGCTCGCGCCCGGCGGACAGGCCGTGCTGCCCGCGTCCTTGCTCGCGTGGCCTGACTTCGCCGCTTATGCCGACCGCACCGTCGCGGTGGCCTTCGGTGACGAGCCGCTGCCGGCGGCCGCGCCCGCCCGCCTGGTCCGCGCCTCCTTCGGCGTCGCCGCCGACGGCGGCCGTACGCTCGTGCTCGACGGCGACACCTTCCCGCTCGGACCGCTCTCCGACGGACTCGCGCGCAACGCCGCGCTCGCCGTCGTCGCCGCCCGGCTCGCCGGCCGCACCGCCCAGGAGCTGGTCGACGCCCTCGCGGCCTGGGCGCCGCCGCCCGGCCGCGGCAGCGTGCATGCCGACGGCCCGCGAACGTTCACGGTCGACTGCTACAACTCCAGCCCGGCCTCGCTGATCGACGCCGCGCAGGCCTTCGACCGACGCAGCCGTTGCTCGGCCGAACCCCGTCTTTTCGTGCTCGGCGGCATGGCCGAGCTCGGCCCCACCTCCGCGCGACTCCACCGCGACTGCGGCGCGCAGCTGCCTCTCCGCTCCGGCGACCTCGTGGTCGTCTTCGGCGGCGATGCGGCGGCGTTCCTGCAGGGAGTCGCGCACCCGGAGGCGGAGACCTTCGTCGCGGCCACGATCGAGGAGGCCGCCGCCCGCGTCGCCGCCCATCGCGGCCACGTCTTCCTCAAGGGCAGCCGCTCGTTCGCGCTCGAACGTTGCCTGCCGCCCGCCCTGCGCGCCGCGCTTGCCTTCCACTAGGATGCTTTACCGTCTCAGCGAACTCGTCCACGCCTGGGGGCCCTTCCGCCTCTTCGACTACATCACCGTCCGCGCGATCCTTGCCGGCGTCACGGCCCTGCTGCTGGGCATGCTCTTCTCCGGCCGTCTCATCGCCGTGCTCGCGCGCCTGCGCCAGCCGGAGCGTTCGGCCAAGCTGATGGGCGAGCTCGCCAAGGAAGGCGGCAAGGTGCCGACCATGGGCGGGCTGATCATCGCCGCCGCGACGATCCCGGCCGTGCTCCTCTTCGCTCGTCCCGGCGTCCTCGTCTTCGCCGCGCTCTGGTGCCTCGTCGGCATGGGTCTCGTCGGCCTCTACGACGACTGGCTCAAGGTCCGTCACGGCAGCTCCGACGGCATCTCCGCCCGCCTCAAGCTCGCCGGCCAGGGCTTCGTGGCGCTCACCGCCTTCGGCATCGTGCTGCTCGATCCCGCCTACCGTGAGGGCCTCGCCGAGATCTGGCTGCCGGTGCTCAAGGAGCCGATCTGGTCGGCCGGTTCGCTGGGCTGGCCCCTCGTCGCCTGCCTCGCCGTCGCGTGCGTGTTCTTCGTCCTCGTCAGCGTGGGCTGCTCCAACGCCGTGAACCTGACCGACGGCCTGGACGGCCTCGCCATCGGCTGCGTGCTCATCACGACGGCCATCCTCGGCGCGGTGGCCTACCTCGCTGGCCACGCGGAGTTCGCTTCCTACCTGCGCATCCGCCACGTCGCGGGCGCCGGCGAGCTCGCCGTCTTCTGCGCGGCGCTCTTCGGCGGCAGCCTCGTCTTCCTCTGGCACAACGCGGCCCCGGCGGAGATCTACATGGGCGACGTCGGCGCGCTCGGCCTCGGCGGCGCGCTCGGCGCGGTCGCCTGCCTGATGCGCCAGCCTTTCCTGCTCGCCATCGTCGGCGGCGTGTTCGTCCTCGAAGCGGTCTCGGTCATCCTGCAGGTCGCCTACTTCAAGCGCACGGGCGGCAAGCGGCTGTTCCTGATGACGCCCATCCATCACCACTTCCAGAAGAAGGGCTGGCCCGCGACCAAGGTCGTGGCGCGCTTCTGGATCCTCTCGCTCCTCTGCGGCCTGCTCGGGCTGCTCTCCCTCAAGCTGCGATGAGCGAATTTCCCGACTCCCTCCGCCGCCGGCTGACCCGGCCCGCCGCCGTCTTCGGCGAGGGCGTGAGCGGCCGTTCCGTCGCCGACTCGCTCGCCGCGGGCGGCTTCGCCTCGGTCATCTACGACGAGCGCGGGGAGAACCGTGTGTTCGGCGCCGAGGAGGGCTCGCGCCACGACCTGCTCGTCTACAGTCCCGGCTTCGCCCAGACGCACCCCTGGCTGCTCGCCGCCCGCCGCGCGGGCCTGCTCTGCCTCACCGAACTCGATTTCGGCGCGCTCCTCTGGACGGGT
>JBILLR010000086.1:0-4244 GCA_044375965.1 Opitutales bacterium | reverse complement strand
TGGTGACGACGCAGATGCCGGTGTACTGGTAGGCGGGATCCTTTTGCCCGAGGCGGTCGCGCAGGTCGGTCACGGCGCCTTCGTCGGTGACCCGGACGTTGCGGTTCGGGCCTTCCTCGCGCACGACCAGCGTGGCTTCGCCGCCGTTGGCGCGGTGGTGGGCGACGGCCGCGACGATGTCGCAGGACGAGAGGATGTCGCCGTTCCAGACGACGAGGTCCTGGTCGTCCGGGCCGAGCAGGCCGGCGATGTTGGCGAGGCCGCCGCCCGTCTCGAGCAGCACGGGCTCATGCACGAGCTTCACTTCGGCGTCGCCGAAACGTCCGTCCGGAAAGGCGACCGTCCACGCTCCGGGGCAGTGGTGCGTGTTGATGAGGAAGCGGCGCGTGCCGGCGGCCCGGAGCTTCTCCATCGCCTGGAGGACCATCGGGCGGCCGCCGATCGGGAGCAGGGGCTTGGGGCAGTTTTCGGTGAGCGGACGCAGACGCGTGCCGAGGCCGGCTCCGAGGAGGAAGGCGGTGCGAGGGAAATCAGGCATGGGAAGAGGCGGCGCAGGCAGGGCAGATGCCGTAGACCTCCATCACGTGCGTCAGCTCGCCGAAGCCCTTGGCTTTGGCGGCGGCTTCGAGCCGGGAGGAATCGCAACCCGGCAGGCGTTCGATGCGTCCGCAGCGGCGGCAGATGACGTGATGGTGGTGGTGTCCGGGGGTGACCAGGGCGTAGAGGCTGCGACCCCGCTCGAGGGGATGGCGTTGGACGATGCCGGCGTCGTCCATGGCGACGAGGCTCCGGTAGACCGTCACGAGGTCGAGTTTGTCGTCGCCCGCGGCCTCATGGATCTGCTCGGCGCTGAGCGGGTGCTTGGCGGCCGCGAGGATCCGCAGCATGGTGAGGCGGGGCGAGGTGATCCGCATCGCCTTCTCCTTCATCCGCAGGAGGGCGGTCTCGACGCGGTCGCCGGAGCCCGCCCCGCAGCAATCTTCGTCGTGGCGGTGGCCGGGGGACATGGCGTTCATGGTTTGGGCTCGTTTATGACGAGGCAACAACGAATGGCCACTTGCCTCCCGCCCGGGTCTGGCTTGGCTGGATACGTCCATGTCCGACTGTCCGGCCCAACCGACCCACCTCCGCGAACTCTGCCCGGTCGCCTTCCAGGATTATGTGTCCACGGCGCCCTTCCCGTTGGAACTTGGCGGCGAACTGCCCGGACTGACGTTGCGCTACGAGACCTACGGCACGCTGCTGCCGGACAAGTCGAACGCGATCCTCGTCCCGCACGCCCTGAGCGGCGACCACCACGTGGCCGGACGTTACGCCCCGGAAGACCGTAAGCCGGGCTGGTGGGATTGTTTCGTCGGCCCGGGCAAGGCCATCGACACCGATCGTTTCTTCGTCATCGGCGTGAACTGCCTCGGCGGCTGCCGCGGTTCGACCGGCCCGCTCTCGACCGACCCGCGCACGGGCCGTCCTTACGGCGGTTTCTTCCCGGAAATCACCTTGGGCGACATCGTCCGCGCCCAGCGCCTCGTCGTCCGCCACCTCGGCATCCCCCGCCTCCACGCCGTCGTCGGCGGCTCGATGGGCGGCATGCAGGCCTTGCTCTGGTGCGCGGATTATCCTTCCGAAGTCGGCCGCATCGCCGTCCTCGCCGCCGGCCTCAGCCAGTCGCCGATGGCGATCGCCCTCAACGCCGTCTCGCGCGCCTGCGTCGAACGCGACCCGCATTTCCGCGGCGGACATTACGTCCCCGGCGAAGGCCCCGACTCGGGCTTGGCCGTCGGCCGCATGCTCGCGCACATCAGCTACCTCTCGCCCGCCTCCTTCGAGCAGAAGTTCGGGCGCGCCAAGGTCCCCGGCGCCGCCGCGGGCGATCCCGTGCACTGGCAGGTGGAAAGCTACCTCGAGCACCAAGGGTCTTCCTTCGTGCGTCGCTTCGACGCCAACAGCTGGCTGCGCATCACCCGCGCCGTGGATCGTTTCGACCTGACCGCCCGCGCCGCCGCCGGCAAGCTCTTCGCCCCGGACAGCCCGGAGGTGCTCGCCATCGGTTTCTCGAGCGACTGGCTCTACCCGACCAGCGAGCTGCGCATGCTCCTCGCCGCCGCCACGGCGGTCGGCGTCAACGCCGCCTACCACGAAGTGGTGACCGACGCCGGCCACGACGGCTTCCTGCTGCCCGATACCGGGCTGGCGGTCCGTCTCCATGCCTTCCTGGGCTGATCAGAGCAGCGGCGCGATGACGTGCGAGACCGTCTCGACGCTCCGGCCGAGCCAGCTCCGGCTGCGCCGATAGAGGTCCTCGGTGTAGCGCGTGGACTCTTTTTCCCATCCTGCGATGAGCTCGCCGACCTCGGCGATCGTCGCCGGGTCCCGGACGACCGCGCCGACCTCGTAGTTCAGGAACAGGGAGCGCATGTCGAGGTTGGCCGAACCGACCAGCAGGTGTTCGCCGTCGACGATCACCAGCTTGGCGTGCAGGACGTCGGGTTTGAAGAAGAGGATCTCGGCGCCGGCTTCGCGCAGGTTGCGCAGATACCAGCGGCGGGCGAAGTCGAGGAGCCGGTGGTCGGAGCGGCGCGGGACCATGATCCGCACGTGCCGGCCGACGCGGGCCGCGGTCGCCAGCAGGGTGAACAAGGTCTGGTCCGGCACGAAGTAGGGGGTGACCACCGTGATCGACTCGCGGCATTCGGAGAAAAGCTTCACGTAGGTCTCCCAGAGCGGGTCCTGCTCGCAGTCCGGCCCGGACGCGATGACTTCGACCCGCGCTTCGCCGACCGCCGGCGGACGCTCGCGTAGCATCGGCGCGAAGCGCATCGGGGGTTCGTCGGTCGCCTGGCACCAGTCGGCGATGAAGACGCATTCGAGCGCCGCCGCAGTCGGTCCTTCGATGAGGAAGGAGCAGTCACGGAAGCGGCGGTTCGACGGCTTCTCGCCCATGTAGCGGAGGCCGAGGTTCTGGCCGCCGATGATGGCCGCCCGCCCGTCGAAGACGGCGATCTTACGATGGTTGCGCCAGTTGGCGGAGCCTTTGCCGGCCGTGGGGAGCGCGGGGTTGAAGCGGGCGACCTGGCCGCCGGCCCGCCGCAGCGGACGGCAGAGACGCAACGGGGCGCCGAAGCTGCCGATGGCGTCCACGAGCAGGCGCACTTCGACGCCGGCCTTCGCGCGCTCGGTCAGCAGGCGCACGATCTCCCGGCCCACGGCGTCGTCGCTCAGGATGTAGGTCGCGATACTGATCCGTCGTTGGGCGCCGCAGATCTGCGCGCGCAGCGCCTCTAGAGTGTCGCGCCCGTGGCGGTCGCCGAGCAGCCGGCAGCGGTTGCCGCCGAAAGCCGGTCCGTCGCTCAGGCGCCAGGCCACGCGGCTGACCTCGCGTTTCGCGGCGGCGAGGTCGCCGTGCTTGCGGCCGCCGAAGAGGAAGAAGAGCAGGGCGGTCGCGAGCGGGAAGAACCAGGCCAGCGGGCCCCAGAGCAGCAGATAGGCCGGCGAGACGCCGGCGCGCATCACCCGGAGGAGCACGTAGACCTGGCAGCCCGCGGTCACCGCCAGCATCACGTCGCGCGGCAGGAGGTCGACCCACTCGGCGAGGAGGATGACGAGCGTCGTCAACAGGGCGAGCGACGTGCTGCGTGTCAGCCGGCGGTATCCTCGGAACGGCTCCATGGTCCGGACGATAGGGGGTCGCCGGCCCATGGGCACAAAAAAAGACCCCGGTCACCCGGGGTCTGTCTTGGTCCGTGAGGACGAGGCTCAGTTGCCGGCCTTGTCGAGGAGGTCGCCGAGACTGTTGAAGTCTCCGCTGCCCGACGACGAGGAGGAAGAACCGCCGGCCGAGGGGGCCGGGGCGCCGCCGGTCGACGGGCCCTTGATGCGGTCGTAGCTGGTGATCTCGGCCTGCAGGCGCTCGGCGTCGTAGTTCGCGGCCTTGATCGAGAGACCGATGCGACGGTCTTCCTTGTCGATCTTGATGACGCGGGCGGTGACGTCCTGGCCCACCTTGACGACGTCCTTGACGTTCTCGACGCGCTGTTCGGCGAGCTGGGAGACGTGCACGAGGCCGTCGATCTCGTCGGATAGCTCGATGAAGGCGCCGAAGTTCGCGATCTTGGAGACCTTGCCGTTGACGAGGTCGCCGATGCGGTACTTGCGGTCGATCTCGGACCACGGATCGGTCTGGGTCTGCTTGACGCCGAGGGAGATGCGCTGCTGGTCGACGTCGACGTCGAGCACGATGGCTTCCA
>JBILLR010000029.1:0-13102 GCA_044375965.1 Opitutales bacterium | reverse complement strand
ACGGTTTGATGATGGCGACGACGAGCTTCATGGTGGTGTGTTAGGTTGGGTTAGGCGTTCGGTTGAGCAAGTCCACTTATGCACCCCCCGTGCCAAGTCTTGGCAGAAGGGGGCAGGGCTTATGATTGAGCGTTTTTAAGCAGGGCTTCCGCGACGGCCGACAGTTTTTCAGCAGATTTAAGGCCTGGTGCCAGTTCGATGCCGCTGTTCAGGTCGAAAAAGTCCGCTCCGGAGGTCGCCGCAGCCACGATATTGTCGGGACCCAGCCCCCCGGCCAAAACCCAGAGGGAGTCCGGGTAACGCTGACGCAGTCCGTTGAAACGGGTCCAGTCCGAGGTCTTGCCGGTGCCCCCGAAGGCATTCTTGGCATGGGCGTCGTGGACGAACCCGACGGCCAAAGGAATCAAAGCGGCGGGCCATTCGGCGCCGTCGGCAAGCTTGGGGGCCAGCCAGAGGCGGCCGGGGTTTACGGCCGCGGAAAGGGCCTTGGGGTCGCAGTCCGGCTTGGTCGGATCGAAGTGTGCCTGCACGATTGCGAAGCCTTCGGACAGCAGGGCGAGCGCTTCGGCGACGGAAGGATTCACCGTCACGGCCACGCGCTTGGCCGGGGGGATTTCGCGTAAGAGCTCGGCGCGCGCGGCGGCGGGGACGTAGCGGGGCGAACCCGGCCAGCAGTTCACGCCGAGGAAGTCGGCGCCTTGGGCAAGGGCCGTGGCGGCGTCGGCGGCGCGGGTGATCCCGCAGACTTTGATGCGCGCCTTGCCGATCATGCGAGCGCGGCGACGACGGCGTCGCGGATGGCTTTGGCGGTCGGCGCGGTGGCGGTGCCGGCGAGCGGGATGCCGGCCTTGCGGAGCGCGTCGGCGGTCGTGGCGCCGATCGCGACGGCCTTGGGCTGGCGCGCGCCGGCGTCGGGCCGCAGCGAGGCGGCCTGGTGCAGGAAGGATTCCACGGCGGAAGGGCTAGCGAACACGATCGCGTCGGCGCCGCGTCGGCGGAATTCGGCGGCCTCGGGTGATTCGGCGACGGACTTCTCTTCGGTCGCGTAGACCTTGATCACGTCGACGATCGCCATGGCGCCGTCGGCGAGCAGGCGCGGCAGCTCGGGCGTGTTGAGATTGCCGGTGACGACGAGGAGCTTCTGGTTCTCGACGTCGTGCTTGGCCATCAGCTCGCGGCCCAGCGACAGGGCGTCGTTCTGCGTGGCGGTAAGGTCGCTGTCCAGGTGGTACTGGCGCAGGGCTTTCTCCGTCGCGGGGCCGAGGCACGCGAAGCGCACGCCGCCGACGGAGCGGATGTCGGTGAAGCGTTCGAAGAAACGGTCGAAGAAGCCGCGCACGCCGTTGGCGCTGGTGAAGACGACCCAGTCGTATTCGCCCATGGCGTCGAGGACTTCGCTGAGCACGGTGTCGTCGGGCTCGAACTTGATCTCGAGCAGCGGCAGCTCGGAGACGGCCGCGCCGGCCTCGACGAGGGCTTCCTTCCAGTCGGCGCCGCGTCCTTCCGGACGGGTCAGGACGACGAGGCGGTCGCGGAGGGGGAGCTTGCTCATGTTCAGCGGGGCAGGATCTGGCGGAGGATGTCGTCGGCCAAGGCGGAGGCCGCGGCGAGGTCGGTGACGGGGAAGGCGAAGTCGCGGCGGCCGAAGTCGGCGCGGAAAAGGTGTACGCGCCCGTCGGCGTGGTGGCAGGCGAACGCGGTGTGGCAGCCTTCGCCGAGCTTGGCGAGGAACAGGCGCTCGACCGTCACGGAATAGGTGGTGGCGGCGCAGCCGGCGTCGATGAACTGCGCGACTTCGGCGGAGCGTGACTGGATGGCGACGGCGCCTTGGCCGGCGGCGGGCACCATGTCGGTGAGCGCGACGGGCTCGAAGGTCAGGCCGGGCCATTCCTTGATGCCGAGGCGGTTGAGTCCGGAGGCGGCGAGGTAAGACGCATCGGCGTCGCCGTTGGCGAGCTTCTTCAGGCGCGTGTCGACGTTGCCGCGGAGTTCGGTCCACTGCGCCTGCCGGAAGGCGAGGGCGCCCTGTGCGCGACGGCGCGGGCTGCCGGTGGCGATCAGTTTCGGGCTGGCGATCTCGGTGCGGCGCACGAGCACGTCGCGCGCGTCCTGACGCGGCAGGCAGACGGCGATGGCGAGTCCCGCCGGCATCTCGGTCGGCAGGTCCTTGGAGCTGTGGATCGCGAGGTCGGCTTCGCCGCGCAGGAGGGCCTGCTCGAGCTCGGCGGTGAAGAGGCCCTTGCCGCCCTGCTTCTCGAGCGACCAGCTGGCCTGGCGGTCGCCGGTGGTGGTCAGGATGCGGATCTCGGTGGGCCGGCCGAGCGCCGCCTGCAGGCGGGCGGCGGCATCGTGCGTCTGCTGGAGGGCCAGCGGGCTGCCGCGGGTGACGATGACGATGGGACCGGACATATCAGAAGCGGACGTAGCCGTGGCGGAGCAGCCAGAGGACGCCCCAGGCGGCGGGGACGGCGAGGTTGCCGACGAGCAGGGTGGTGGCCGCGATGCGCAGGAAGTCCCAGCCGCGGTCCATGGTGGCCAGGCCGGCGATGACCGCGCCGCAGAGCGCGGTGGGGATGCCCATGCCGACGCCCACCCAGACGACGCGGTCGTAGGGGTCGGCGACGTGCCCGAGGAAGACCTGGCCGCCCTTGTAGGACATCAGGGCCGCGGCGTAGAGCGCCCCGCCGGCGAGGAGTAGGGAGAACGCCTGCACCACGCCGTAGGCGCGGGAGTCGTCATCGCTGAGTTCGGTGGACACCTCGTCAGCAAAGACACCCCCTGCCGGACTTCCAAGTTTCAAGTTTCCCGGAGGCGGAATAATCCGCCCCGGGAGACGTGCTCAGTGTCCGCCGAGCCCTTCGTGCTCCTTGATGTATTCCTGCTTCAGTCCGAGGGCTTCGGGCGCGTGCAGGACGAGCATCTTCATGCGGACATCCGCCGGGACGGTGGCCGCGGTGGCCTTGGAGACCACGATCATCAGGAGGATCGACAGCGGCACGGCCCAGATCGCGGGCTGCTCGCAGAGGATGCGGGCGAGCGGGTGCGCGACCCAGAAGTCGGCCAGCGCCTGCACGGCGTAGACGTCGGAGAGGGTCGTGAGCGAGATCGCGCCGAGGGCCATCAGGCCGCCGACGAGCATGCCCGTCGCCGCGCCGCGCATGGTCATGCCGCGCCACCAGACGCTCATGAAGAGGAGCGGGAAGTAGCTGGCCGCCGCGATGGCGAAGGCCTGGCCGACGAGGTAGTTGATGTTGAGCTTCTCGACCTGGGTGCCGAGGCCGACGGAGACGACGCCGATGATGACGGCGGCCCACTTGAAGGCCTTGAGGCGCTGCTCGGGCGAGGCATCGGGCTTGAGCATGCGACCGTAGATGTCGTGCGCCAGGGCGCTGGACATCGAGACGAGCAGTCCGGAGAACGTCGACATGAACGCGGCGAAGGCGCCGGCGCAGGTGATGCCTGAGAGCACCGAGCCGAGGAGCGGGTGGTCGCGTCCGGCGAGCAGCGTGGGCAGTTCGAGGACGACCTTGTCCGTGCCCTTGGCGCCGACGGCGTCGTAGAGCTCCGGCGTGAGCGACCGGCCGATGACGCCGTAGACGGGCGGGAAGACGTAGAAGACGCCGATGAGGATCATGACCCACATCGTGGTGCGCTTGGCCGCCACGCCGTCGGGATTCGTGTAGAAGCGGACGAGGATGTGCGGCAGTCCGGCCGTGCCGCACACGAGCGCGATGATCAGCGAGTAGGTGTAGAGGAGCGAGTAGGGCTGCTTGTTCGCTTCGAGCGCGGCCTTCTCTTCCGGGGTCTTGGCGGCCTTGATCGCGGTGTCGACGGCCTTGGTGGTCAGGCTGCCGAAGGGCGCGATCCACTGCTCGTCCTTCGGGGCCTTGGCCGGCAGGGCCTGGCGTTCGATGCCTGCGGGAGCGGCGGCGGCGGTCTCTTGCGCCGTCTTGTTGGCTTCGAGGTGCTGGTGGTAGTGCCCCACGATGGCGGCCAGGACGAAGATCGGCAGGGTGATGGCGAAGACCTTCAGCCAATACTGGAAGGCCTGGACCAAGGTGATGCCCTTCATGCCGCCGAGCGAGACGTTGAGGGTGATGACCGCGCCGACGACGATGACGCCGACGGAGTAGTGCAGGCCGGGGAAGATGTAGGCGAGCGTGGTGCCGGCGCCCTTCATCTGCGGCATGGTGTAGAAGAAGCCGATGAAGAGGACGAAGCAGACGGCGATCTTGCGGAACAGCGGGGAGTCATAGCGGCCTTCGGCGAAGTCCGGGATGGTGTAGGCGCCGAAGCGACGCAGCGGTCCGGCGATGAAGAGCAGCAGGAAGAGGTAGCCGCAGGCGTAGCAGACGGGATACCAGAGGGCGTCGTAGCCGTTGAGCATCACCATGCCGGCGACGCCCATGAAGGAGGCGGCGGAGAGGTATTCGCCCGAGATGGCGGAGGCGTTCCAGCCGACGGAGACCGAGCGGCCCGCGACGAAGAAGTCGCCGGCGCTCTTGGACTTGCCGGCGGACCAGAAGCCCATGCCGACGGTGATGACGACGGTGACGAGGGAGCAGACGGCGATCCAAGGATCGATGCCGGCGGCGAGGAGGGCGTTCATGTTACTTGGTCAGGCCGTCCTGGGCGGCTTTGGCTTCGGCGTCCTCGAGCGCGATCGAGCGCTTGATGAAGACATAGGAGATGACCCAGACGAAGGGGAAGAAGAGCACGCCGAGGATCAGCCACGTAAGCGTGAATCCGAAGACGCGCTGGGCCATGAAGCCGGGCTGGTAATAGTTAAGCAAGGGTAGCGCCACGAGCGCCACGACGAAGCAAAGGGCGCAGGCGATCGAGAGCTTCAGCTGGCCGCGCATCAGGCGCGCCAGGAAGGCGTCCGAATGGATGCCGTCAGGGGGAGGGGAGGACTCGCTCATGGGGGTGGCTTGAGTCCGTACATTTATCCCCTGACTGCAACCCGAGGATTTCCGCTTGCTTTGGCTTAATGCAAGACTATTGCATCTGACATCCTTATGAAAAATCCAATGATTCCTGCTCTTCGCCCTCTTTTCATGCTCGCCGCCTCGACGCTGGCTTTGGCCGCTCAGGACAAGCCGGCCGCCGCCCCTGAAAAGCTCAAAACGGTCGTGGTCAAGGGCACGGCCATCGGCGGCGAGGTCACGGCGGTGTCACCGACCCTGACCCTCTCGAGCGCCGACCTCGACCGTCTCTCCCAGTCCAACATCGGTGACCTGCTGGCCGAACTCCCCGGCGTGGTCTCGAGCTATTTCGGACCCAATGCCGGCCGCCCGATCATCCGCGGCCTCGACGGCGACCGTCTCAAGATCACCCAGAACGGCGTCAACAGCCTCGACGCCTCCTCCTCCAGCCCGGACCACGCGGTCAGCGTGGATCCGCTCGCCATCCGCGAAGCCCAGGTCCTCCGTGGTCCGGCGGCCTTGCTCTACAGCACGAGCATCCTCGGCGGCGTCATCAACCTGGTCGACGCGCGCATCCCGGACCAGCGCCTCGCCCAGCGTCAGTCGGTCGTGGGCCGCGTCGGTTCCGTCGACGGCCTCCGTTCCGCCGGCGTGCTCGCCGAAGGTTCGGTCGGTTCGTTCTCCTACCATGTCGACGGCTTCGACAAGTCGACGGACGACCTCCGCACGCCGGTGGGACGCATCGCCGGCACGGGTGCGGATAACCGCGGCGCCGGCCTAGGTGTCTCCTATCTGGCGTCCAACGGCTACGTCGGCCTTTCCTATTCCGGTCTCGATTCCACCTACGGCATCGCCGAGCAGGACGTCACCATCAGCTTGGAGCAGCGCCGCTGGGACCTCGCGGGCAAGGCCGAGGTCGCCGGCGACGTGGTGCGTTCCCTCTCGTATCGTCTCGGCGTGGCCGACTACGCGCATACGGAATTCGAAGGTGGCGCGCCGGAAAGCACCTTCACCAACCAAGGCTGGGACGGACGTCTCGATATCGAGCTGGTGAAGATGGGTTCGGTCGAAGGCGTCGTCGGCGTCCAGGCCAGCCGCTTCGACTTCGGCGTGGTCGGCGATCACGCCTTCCTGCCGGACACCCGTAACACCGCCATGGCGACGTTCGGCTCCTTCGTGCAGACCCTCTCCGCAGACCAGCGCCTCCGTTATGGCTTCCGCATCGAGCACGCAAAGGTCGATGCTTCCGCCTGGGCGCACGAGGGCGCCCTGGGCGACAATCCTCCCGCTGATTCGGCTTCGTTCACTCCGGCGAGCTTCGCCTTCGCCTGGGCCAAGGACCTGAACCCCTCCTGGACCTCCACGATCAACCTGACCCGCACCGAACGCGCCCCGAACTTCCAGGAACTCTTCGCCGACGGCGAGCACGTGGCGACGGACGTCTATGAGGTCGGCAACCGCAACCTCGGCAAGGAGCAGGGCTTCGGCCTGGAGTGGGAACTCGCCAAGGTGCGCGGTCCGCTGTCCGGGAGCTTCTCGGTCTATTACAACCGTTTCTCGTCCTTCATCGCGCTGCAGCGTAACGGCTACGGGCCCGATCTCGGCGACCATGACTATTCCGAGGGCGGCGATGATGAACTGGCCCGCTATGACTTCGCTTCCGTGCCGGCTGATTTCTTCGGCACCGAAGTGAAGGTGAATTATCAGTTCATCGACTCCCCCGCATCGAAGCTCGGCCTGGAGTGGTATGGTGACTTCGTCCGTGCTTCCAACAGCGATACTTCCGAGGCCCTGCCGCGCATCTCGCCCGGACGCATCGGCGTGGCCCTGCATGGCCTCGAGTCGGGCTGGACCTGGCGCCTCGACGCGACGTATCACCTCGCGCAGAACCGCACCGCTCCTGATGAGACCCGCACCGCGGGCTTCACGATGGTCGGTGCCAGCCTGGCCCACCCGATCAAGTTCGCCCAGCTGGACGGACAGTTCACGCTCCGCGTCATCAACCTCCTCGACCAGGAAGCCCGCAACGCCTCCTCGTTCATCAAGGACGCGATGCCGCTGCCCGGCCGCGGCATCGAGGCCGGCCTGCGTCTGAATTTCTGAGGTTCATGGCCTGGCGGCTTCGTCTGGGCAGACGAAGCCGCCTTTTTGGCTCGTCACCCCTCGGACCCTTTCAGAATCGGCCACCGAATCCATGAGAACCCGACACGTCTCGTTGTTCTTGTTGTTAACCTCGGCCGCCACCTTGCTCGCGCAGACGGCGCCCAAGCCCTTGGAGCCCATCACGGTCAAAGGCTCCGTCCTCGGAGCCCAGGCCGCCGTGGATTCGCCGGCGCTGCTCGTCGGTTCCGCCGAGCTCGCCCGTTCGTCGTCGAACAACATCGGCGACGCTCTCGGCAATCTGCTCGGCGTGGCGAACAGCCAGTTCGGACCGAACGCCGGACGCCCGATCGTGCGCGGCCTCGACGGCGACAAGGTCAGGGTCATGCAGAACGGGACGGCCATGCTGGACGCCTCCGCGGCCAGCCCTGACCACGCCGTGGCGGTCGACCCGCTTTCGCTCCGCGAGATGCAGGTCTTCCGCGGTCCTTCGGCCCTGCTTTATTCCACCAGCATCCTCGGCGGCGTCGTCAACCTCGTCGACACGCGCATCGCCGCCCATCGCATGGGCGTCGGGGCGACCGTGCAGACCCGCGCCGGCTCGGTCGACAGCCTGGCTTCCGGTGGCTTCAAGGGTTGGACCACCGCCGGCGATTGGGTGGTGCAGGCGGATTATTTCACGCGCTCGACCGAAGACCTGCGCACGCCGGTCGGCCGGATCGCCGACACGGGTTCCCATTCGGTGGGCGGCGGCTTCGGCGTCAGCCGGCTCTGGGACGACTGCTACGTCGGGGTCTCTTGGTCCAACTCGGTCCTCGATTACGGACTTTCGCAGGGGACTTTGATCCTCGGACAGGAGCACGACCGCTGGGAGCTGGCGGGCGAAATCCGGTCCGATGGTCTCATCCGCAAAGCCGCCTGGCGCGCGGGACTCACCGATTACGTGCACGGCGAGGTCGAGGATGGCGTGGTCGGCTCCGTCTTCACCAGCCGAGGTTTCGACGCCCGCCTGGACCTGACGCTCGCCCGTATCGGCACCACCGACGGAGTGATCGGCGTGCAGGGCGGTTCGTTTGATTTCGACGTCACGGGGGCCGAGGCGTTCCTGCCGCGGACCACCAACCGGAACAGCGCCGTGTTCGGATCGTTCGTCACGCCCCTGGGGGATTCCGGCCTGCGCCTTCGCCGCGGCTTCCGTCTCCAGCGCGACGAGGTCCTCGCCGACGCGTGGGAGCATCTGGGGATCGTGAGCGACACTCCCGCCGCCCGTCGCTCGTTCGCGCCGCTTTCGCTTTCGGCGGCGCTCGAGAAAGACCTCGGTGAAGAATGGCGCACGGTGCTGACGTTGAGCCGCGTCGAGCGTTCGCCCAACCATATGGAATTGTTCGCCGACGGTCCTCACCTGGGGACCGCCGCCTACGAGTTCGGCGATCCTTCGCTCGGCAAGGAGCAGGGCATGGGACTCGAGTGGGAACTGGCCAAGGTCGCCGGACGGCTCACGGGCAGCGTCTCGTTCTTCTATAACCGCTACGAGTCCTTCATCACGCTCATCGAGAACGGCTACGGCCCCGACCTCAGGAGCCTCGGCGGACCCAATTTCGCCCAAGGCGGCGCGGATGAGCTGGTCCGCTACGATTTCCGGGCCGTGCCCGCCGAGCTTTACGGCGCGGAGGCGAGGCTCAACTACGCCGTGCTTTCCGAGGAGAGGACCAAGCTCAATGTCGAGGCCTTCGCCGACACCCTCCGTGCGAACCGCCGCGACGGTGCCGGGGCCCTGCCGCGCATCTCCCCGGGCCGGGTCGGGGTGGGTCTCAACGGCCTTCTCTCGGGTTGGGAGTGGCGCACCGAGGTGGCCTATTTCCTGACGCAGTCGGATGTCGCGACGGACGAGTCGCCGACCTCAGGGTATCCGATGTTCAACGCTTCCCTCGGGCGCACCTTGCGCATCGCCGACGCGGATGCCCGTCTGACGATCCGCGGCGTGAACCTGCTCGACCGCGTGGCGCGTAATCCGTCCTCCTTCATGAAGGACATCATCCCGCTGCCTGGGCGCGGCATCGAGGTCGGCTTACGCCTCGATTTCTAGCCTTTCGGCGGGGAGTCTTTTCTGGGCTCGTCATCTTTCAGGTCTCTCTTAGCACCACACCATGCGTCTTCTGCCCCTCCTCGTCGCGGCCTCGGCCCTGACCGTCGCCCACGCCGACCCCGAGCCCAAGCCTCTCGGCAAGATCGTCGTCATGGGCCGTCAGGACAGCCTGCTCGGCGTGGCTGATTCCGCCACCATCGGCGTGACGGGTGCCGTGCAGCTCGGCGAGCGCCCGCTCCTCCGTCCCGGCGAGGTGCTGGAGACCATCCCCGGGCTGATCATCACGCAGCATGCCGGCGGCGGTAAGGCCAATCAGTATTTCATGCGCGGGTTCAACCTGGACCACGGCACCGACTTCGCGACGTTCCTCGACGGCGTGCCGTTGAACATGCCTTCGCATGGCCATGGCCAAGGTTACGCCGACATGAACTTCGTGATCCCGGAGCTCATCGAGCGCGTGAATTACCAGAAGGGACCATACTACGCCCAGACGGGTGACTTCGGCACCGCGGGCGCGGCTTACCTGGAGACCTTCAAAACCCTGCCGAAAGGACTCCTGCTGTTGGAGGGCGGCTCTTTCAATCACGGCCGCGTCTTGGTCGCGGATTCGGTGAAGGCGGGTACGGGTGACCTGCTTTATGCGATGCAAGGCGCCTACTCCGACGGCCCTTGGCTGATGGGCGATAATTACCGTCGCGCCAACGGGCAGTTGTCCTGGTCGCGCGGCGACGGTCATGATGGCTTCACGACCACGCTGCGTTTCTACCAAGGCGAATGGCGCACGAGCGACCAGATCCCGCTCGCGCTCGTCGAGTCCGGCGCGCTGTCGCGGTGGGGCAACATGGACCCGACCAACGGCGGCGATTCCCGTTACCTTTCCTGGTCCGCCGACTGGCGTCATCGCCACGGAGGCTCCGAAGACCGCTTCCAGGCCTACGTCTTCCGCTACGAGTTGGACCTGTTCTCCAACTTCACCTACGCCCTCGATAATCCCGCCCGTGGCGACCAGTTCGAGCAGCAGGACGCCCGTACCGCGGCGGGTTTCAGCTACGTCCGCCACATCCATGCGGAGTGGGACCGTCGTCCGACGGAGACCTCCTTCGGCGTGCAGTTCCGTCATGACTGGGTCGAGAACGGACTCCATTCCACCGACGACCGCGTGCGTCTCTCGACGACTTCGCAGCATGACCTAGGCGTGGGCACGCTCGGAATCTTCGCCGAACAACGCGTGCAGTGGACGCCGACGTTCCGCAGCGTGATCGGCGGCCGCGGCGACCTGCAGTTCGCCGACGTGAACTCCCTCGCCACGCCGGAAAACTCGGGCGACGCCTCGATGGCGCTCTTCAGCCCCAAGCTCTCGCTCGTCTGGGGGCCGTGGGACAAGACGGAATACTTCGTCCAGGCCGGTTACGGCTTCCACAGCAATGACGTCCGTGGCGCCACGATGGCCAACGACCCGCTGCGTGGTCTCGTGCCCGCCCGCGGAGCGGAGATCGGTATCCGCACCCTCGCGTTCAAGGACCTGCAGAGCACGTTCTCCCTCTGGTATCTGCGCACGCAGTCCGAACTCGTCTTCATCGGCGACGCCGCCGCGGTCGAGGCTTCGGACGGCAGCGACCGTTACGGCGTCGAGTGGGCCAACTATTGGACGCCTTACTCCTGGCTGTCCTTCGACCTCGACGTCGCCGCCTCGCAGGCGCTCTACCGCGGCGTCCCCGTGGGCCAGCGCAGCGTGGAAGGCGCCATCGACACCGTCGTCGCCGCCGGCGTCACCGTGCGGGACCAGTCCGGCTGGTCCGGTTCGCTCCGCCTGCGTTACTTCGGTCCGCGCGACCTCGACGCCGCGGGCGCGGCCCGTTCGGAGCAGACGATCATGCTCAACGCCTCGGTCAGCTATCAGCTGAACGCCAACTGGGAGGCGACGCTCAGCATCCTCAACCTGCTCGATCGTCAGGATCAGGACATCGCCTACTCGTATGAGTCTTCCGAGACCGGCGGCACGGACGGCATCCACTTCCACCCGACGGAGCCGCGTCAGTTCCGCCTGGCGCTGACCGGACGGTTCTGAGCCGCGGGAAGCGGTTGCCATGAGGGTCGGGGGTGGTTGAATCCCCTTACCCCCATGCGAAGCCTCCTCCTGCTGCTTGCGTCCGTCGTGTGCCTGTCGGCGGCCGACAAGCCCAACGTTCTCTTCATCCTCTCGGACGACCATAGTTATCCCTACTTGAGCTGCTACGGCGACGCCAACGTGCGCACGCCGGCCCTGGATAAGCTGGCCGCCGAGGGCATGAAGTTCCGCCGCTTCTTCACCTCCGCCCCGCAGTGCGTGCCTTCGCGCGCCGCCTACCTCAGCGGCCGATCGCCGGTAGCCGCGCGCATCACCCGTTTCTCATCGCCCCTGCCTCGTGACGTCATCACATTCCCCGAAGTCCTCAGGAAGGAAGCCGGTTATTACGTCGGAGTGGTCGGCCGTTCCTACCATCTAGATGGTTCCGGCAAAGGAGACGACGGTCTGGGCGCGTTCCTGATCGCCGGCGGCTATAAGACCTTCACGGACCGCTTCGATGTCGTGCAGGGTGGTTCCGACGCCCAGGCCGTCGAGCAGACGTCGGCCTTCCTCGAGGGGCGCCCGAAGGATAGGCCTTTCTGCCTCTGGGTGAACTTCAGCGACCCTCACCATGCCTGGACCGCGCCGGCTTCGTATCGTCCCGACCCCGCTTCGCTCAAGCTGCCGGCCCACGTGCCCGACCTGCCTGGCGTGCGCGAGCAATACGCCGATTACTGCGCCGAGGTGAACCGTGTCGACGAGACCGTCGGCAAGGTGCTCGCGTTGCTCGACCGGCTCGGTCTCGCCAAGGATACCCTCGTGGTCTTCGCCGGCGACAACGGCCAGGCTCTCCCGCACGGCAAGGGCTCGCTCTATGATCCCGGTTGCAACGTCCCCTTCGTCGTTCGCTGGCCCGGCGTCGTGTCTGCGGGTGGTGATTCCTCGGCTTTGCTGAGCGGGGAAGACCTCGGCCCGACGGTGCTCGCCGCCGCCGGCCTGAAGTCCGCGGCAGGCATGACGGGCGTCAGCTTCTTGCCGGTCCTGAAGGGCGCCGTCGCCAAGAGCCGTGAGCACGTCTTCATGGAGCGCGGCCCGCACGGTAGCGCGTCCGTGCAGGTCGGCATGACCAACAGCGGCTATGACCTCTCCCGTGCGGTCCGCAGCGAACGCTACAAGGCCATCTATAACTGCACGCCGTGGCTGCCGTATTCACCCGTGGACAGCGCCGGTGGCTCGGCCTGGAAGTCTATCCAGGAATTGCACGTCAAGGGCGGCCTTTCCGCCGGACTTGCCTCGACCTACTTCACCACGCCCCGGCCGGTGTATGAGTTCTACGACCTCGAGAAAGATCCCTCCGAGCTGAACAACCTCAGCGGTCGGCCCGATGTGGCCGAAGCCGAGCGCGCGCTTCGTCTCGAGATGGCCAAGAAGATGATCGCCGACTTCGACTACCTGCCGTTGCCGGCGATCCCCGGTGCTCAGGCTGCGCCGAAAGGGAAGGGTAAAGGCAAGGCAAAGGCGGATGCGGCCGCCGACCGCGCCCCGCTGTTCAAGAAGCTCGACGTCGACGGCGACGGCAAGCTCACGCGCGCCGAGTTCGGCGTGGGGCGCTCCGCCGCCGACGCCGCGGAATGGTTCGCCCGCCGCGACGCCGATGGCGACGGCTTCCTCAGCCGCGCGGAGTTCCTGCCGGGCACTCCGCAGGGCAAGGCGCCCGCCGCGAAGTAAGCGGGCATGAAAAAGGGCCGACTTGCGTCGGCCCTTTGCTTTTCCGGTTTCCCGGCGATCCTTACTTGGTCGTGTATTCGGCCTGGGCTCCGCGGATGTTCTTCTTCTGGACCCAGGGCATGAGGGAGCGGAGACGCTGGCCGGTCTTTTCGATCGGGTGGTTCTCGCCCTTCTTGAGGAGCTTGTTGTAGTTCTTGAGGCCGCCCTTGTATTCCT
>JBILLR010000085.1:0-4298 GCA_044375965.1 Opitutales bacterium | reverse complement strand
GTGGGCGCGCCGTCCGACGCCTTCCTCGTCTGCTCGACCGGCCGTATCGGAGAGCTGCTGCCCATGGCGAAGGTCGCCGAAGGCATCAAGGTCTCGGCCTCCCGCCTCTCCCGCGACGCCGCCGAAGGCGTCCGTTCGGCCAACGCGATCCTCACTTCCGACACCCGTCCGAAGTCCGTCACCGCCCGTTTCGTCTGGGAAGGCAAGACCATCACCGTCGCCGGCATCGCCAAAGGCGCCGGCATGATCGAGCCGAACATGGCCACCATGCTCGCGTTCGTCTGCACCGACGCCGCCGCCTCGCCGGCCGAGCTCAAGACGGCGCTCAAGGCTTCTTCCGACCAGTCCTTCAATTGCGTCAGCGTCGACGGCGACATGTCCACCAACGACACCGTGCTGCTTCTCGCTTCCGGCGTCTCGGGCGTATCCGTGGGCGCCTCCGCCCCGGCTCCGCTACGCGCTCTCTTCCAGGAGGCGCTCGACAAGGTCTGCTTCTCCCTGGCCGAGAAGATCGTCGGCGACGGCGAGAAGATCACCAAGGTCGTGGCGGTGGAGATCGAAGGCGCCCGCACCCGCGCCGACGCCGAGAAGATCGCCCGCGCGATCGGCAACTCCCTGTTGGTGAAGTCCTCCTGGTATGGCGAAGACCCTAACTGGGGCCGCCTCGCCGACGCCGCCGGCTACGCCCGGACCGGCCTGGACGAGTCCAAGCTCGATATCTTCTACGACGACGTCCCCGCCGTCCTGGGCGGCAAGCCCTTGCCGGAGAACAAGCCCGAGTGGAAGCAGGTCGTGAAAGCGGCCCGCTTCGCCGTCCGCCTGAAGCTCAACCTCGGCGACGCCAAGTTCCGGCTCCTGGCCGCGGACCTCACCGACGGCTACGTGAACTACAACAAGAGCGAGTAAGGTTTTCCGTTTACTCCCCGACCGCAGTCCCGACACTCCGACCCGCAAGATGAGCACTCCTGCCGCGCAAAAAGCCGAGGTCCTTCACGAGGCGCTTCCCTACATCCATAAGTTCCGTGGCTCCACCTTCGTGGTGAAGTACGGCGGCAGCTTCATGGACGATCCGAACCCGGAGGGCCGCGACCGCGTCGCCACCGACATCGCCTTCCTGTCCGCCGTGGGCATCCAGGTCGTCGTCGTGCACGGCGGAGGGAAGGCGATCACCCGCGCCATGGACAAGGCCGGCATCAGGTCCGAGTTCCGCGGCGGCATGCGCGTCACCGACGCCGCGACCGTCAAGATCGTCGAAGAGACCCTCAATCACGAGATCAACGGTCAGATCTGCGAATCCCTCAAGGCCCGCGGCGCCAACCCGCTCGGCATGCCGGGCAACCACGTGAACCTCTGCGAGAAGCTCCTCGGCACCGACGAGAAGGGCCAGCCCGTCGACATCGGTTTCGTGGGCGACATCAAGTTCGTGAAGACGAAGCTCATCAAGAAGGCGTTGGCCGACGGTCACCTGCCGGTCGTCTCGCCCATCGCCCTCGACGCCGACGACCAGGCCTACAACACGAATGCGGACGTCGCCGCCGCCGCCGTGGCCAATTCCCTCCGCGCCCGCCGCCTCATCTTCATGAGCGACGTGCCCGGCCTGCTGGCCGACCCGAAGGATCCTTCCTCCCTGATCACCACGCTCAAGGTGAGCGAGGTCGACGAGCTCAAGCGCAAGGGCGTGATCGCCGGCGGGATGATCCCCAAGGTCGACAGCGCCGTGAAGGCGCTGAAGGAAGGGGTGCGCCGCGTGCACTTCATCGACGGCCGCGTCCCGCACGCGCTTCTGCTCGAGGTCTTCACCGACAAGGGCATCGGCACCGAAATCGTCCACGGTTGATGAACGGTCCCTCCGCAGACTCCGCCGCCGCGAACTACGCGGCCAACGTCGCGCACAACTACGGCGCGCCGCCCATCACGCTCGTGAAAGGGCAAGGGACGCTCGTCTGGGACGCCGCCGGCAAGCGCTATCTCGACTTCGCCTCCGGGATCGCCGTCAACGCCGTCGGCCACGCCCACCCCCATTGGGTGAAGCGTGTCAGCGAGCAGGCCGGCAAACTCGTCCACGTCAGCAACCTCTATCGTAACGAACCGCAGGGCGCTCTCGCCCTCGCCCTCTCGCAGCGCTGCGGCCCAGGTCGCGTCATCTTCTGCAACAGCGGCGCCGAAGCCAACGAAGGCCTGCTCAAGCTCGCCCGTCTGCACGGCCAGCGTAAGTCGGGCGCCGAGGGCGCCTGCGTCGGCGTCGTCGTGGCCGAGAAGGCTTTCCACGGACGTACGTTCGGCGGCATGTCCGCCACGCCGCAGGAGAAGATCCAGAAGGGCTTCCGTCCGCTGCTGTCCGGATTCACCGCCGCGCCGCTCAACGACCTCGCGGCCTGGGACAGGGTCATCGACGCCCAGACCACCGCCGCCGTCCTGATCGAATCGATCCAGGGCGAAGGCGGCGTCAATCCGGCGACCCCTGAATTCCTCCGCGGCGTCGAGCAGATCTGCCGCGCGCGCAACGTCCTGTTCATGATCGACGAGATCCAGTGCGGCATCGGCCGGACCGGGAAGTTCTTCGCCTATGAGCATGCGGGCGTGAAGCCTGATGCGATCGCCATGGCCAAGGGCCTCGGTGGTGGTTTCCCGATCGGTGCGATCTGGATGGCGCCTCCGCACGACGACCTTTTCCAGCCCGGCTCCCACGGTACCACTTTCGGAGGAGGTCCGCTGGCCGCTACCGCCGGACTTGCCGTCCTCGAGATCCTCGAGTCTGAACAGCTCGTCGCCAAGGTCGCGGAGCGTTCCGTCGCCTGGCATGCCGAACTGCGCAAGCTCGTCGCCCTGCGTCCCGACCTCGTGAAGGAAGTCCGCGGCGCCGGCTACATGGTCGGCGTCATCCTCCACGTCGACCCGCTGCCGGTCGTGGCCGCCCTCCGTGAGGCCGGCATCCTCACCGCGCCGGCCGGAGGGGTGGCCGTGCGCCTGCTGCCTCCGCTGAACGCTTCCGCCGAGGAGCTGGCGGAGTGCGTGGCGATCCTGCGTCAGGTCCTCGGCGGCTGGAAGGCGGCCTGAGCCCTTTTCGGCCCTTATTTTCCGCTGTCCAAACGTGGCCGGAGGGCTATGTTCGAACGCTTTCCGAAATGCGTCATTTCCTGAAGGAGACCGACCTGAACGCGGCCGAGACGGCCCAGGTCTTCGCCGCCGCCGCGGCGCTCAAGGCCGGACGCGGCAAGTCCGCCGGCGCCTCCCTCGCGCACCAGTCCTGGGGCCTGATGTTCTTCAAGAAGAGCACCCGCACCCGCGTCTCCTTCCAGGTCGGCGTCCATGAGCTCGGCGGCCTGCCGGTCATGCTCAACGCCGACGACCTGCAGATCTCCCGCGGCGAGACCGTGGCCGACACCGCGCGCGTCCTTTCCCGTTACCTCCACGGCATGGTCATCCGTTGCCACGAGCACAGCCTGCTCGAGGAGTTCGCCCGCTGCGGTACGATGCCCGTCGTCAACGCGCTGTCCGACTTCCTGCATCCGTGCCAGTTCATGACCGACATGTTCACGCTCGCCGAACGCTACGCGCGCGGCCGTCCTGAGCAGTATGCCGCCTCGCTGAAGGGCAAGAAGGTCGCCTTCCTCGGCGATACCGCCTGCAACATGGCCAACTCGTTCGTGCTCGGCGGCGCCGCCCTCGGCGTCGAGATCGCGCTCGCCGGTCCCGCCGGCTACGAGCCCGGCGCCGAGATCCGCGCGCAGCTCAAGAAGGACGGCCTGCCGGAGACCTTCACGTTCTCGACCGACCCCGCCGCCGCCGTCAAAGGCGCCGACATGGTCTACACCGACGTCTGGGTGAGCATGGGCATGGAGGCCGAGAAGGCCGAACGCCTGCGCACCATGCAGCCTTACCAGGTCAACGCGAAGCTGATGTCCCTGGCCAAGCCCTCCGCCTACTTCATGCACTGCCTGCCGGCCCATCCCGGCGAGGAAGTCTCGGCCGAAGTGCTTGAGAGCAAGCAGAGCATCATCTTCGACCAAGCCGAGAACCGTCTGCACGTGCAGAAGGCCATCCTCGCGCACCTCGCCGCGCACCGCAGCTGATTTTCCCATACCACTACCATGAGCAAGAAGAAGAAAATCGTCCTGGCCTACTCCGGCGGCCTCGACACCTCCGTCCTCCTTTCCTGGATCAAGGACAAGCATGACGCCGAGATGATCGCCTTCTGCGCCGACATCGGCCAGGAAGACGAACTCAAGGGCCTCAAGCAGAAGGCCATGAAGACCGGCGCCTCCAAGCTCTACGTCGACGACCTCCAGGCCGAGTTC
>JBILLR010000084.1:0-4346 GCA_044375965.1 Opitutales bacterium | reverse complement strand
TGGTTGAATCGTTTCGGGTGGCAGGTGGCAGCCCCTGGTGGCGGGTGGCGGGAAGATACTGAACTCAAGGGGAGACCGGGAACCGGATGATTGGCTGGGGACATATTACAGGTAGGGGCGTGCGGCTCGCACGCCCAAGGATGACCGGGCCGGTCATCCCTACCTCCGACACCTATTTGTCACATAAGAAACAGGATAGGGATTGAAACAATAGGCCTAAAGTAAGGTTCTTAAGGCATACCCCTTTCATGAGCTTCCTTTCCATGGTCCTTCGTCGGCCGGTCACCCTGGTCGTCGGCGTCCTCGCCCTGGTCCTCTCGGCGGTCTTCGGACTCAACCGCATGGCCAAGGACGTCTTCCCGCCCCTGAACGTCCCCACGATCTACGTCGCCCAGCCGTTCGGCGGCATGGACGCCGCCCAGATGGAAGGCTTCCTCACCTTCTATTACGAATACCACTTCCTGTACATCACCGGCATCGAGCACGTCGAATCGAAGAACATCCAGGGCGCGGCCGTGATGAAGCTCCAGTTCCACCCCGGGACGGACATGTCGCAGGCCATGAGCGAGACCATCGGTTACGTGAACCGATCGCGCGCCATGATGCCGCCCGGCACCGTGCCTCCGTTCGTCATGCGTTTCGACGCCGGCAGCGTGCCGATCGGCCAGCTCGTCTTCGCGAGCGAGACGCGTTCCGTCGCGCAGCTGCAGGACGCCGCCCTGAACACCGTCCGTCCGCTCTTCGCCACCCTGCCCGGCGTCTCCGCTCCCCCGCCCTTCGGCGGCAGCGCCCGCACCATCCTCGTCAACCTGAACCCCGATCGCCTGCGCAGCACCGGCGTCACCCCGGAAGAAGTCGCCGCCGCCCTGGCCGGTACCAACGCCATCCTGCCGGCCGGCAACCTCGTCCTCGGCGACCAGAACCTGCTCGTGCCGATCAACGCCACGGTGAAGAACATCAAGGACCTCGAGAACGTCCCCGTGCGTCCGGGTCAGAACCCCGCCGTGCTCATCCGGGATATCGCGCAGGTCGTGGACGGGGCCGATGCCGTGACCAGCTACGCCCTCGTGGACGGCCGACGCACCGTGTACATCCCCGTCACCAAGCGCTCCGACGCCTCGACCTTGGCCGTGGCGAGCGTCGTCAAAGCCAATCTCGGCGTCTTCCAGAACGCCGTGCCGGCGGACATCAAGGTCTCGTATGAGATGGACCAGAGCCCGATCGTCGAACGGGCGATCCATGACCTGTTCCTCGAAGCCGTGCTGGGAGCCGTGCTCACCGGCTTGATGGTCTTCCTCTTCCTGCGGGACGCCCGCAGCACGCTGGTCGTCGTGGTCAACATCCCGCTCGCCCTGCTCATCGCCCTGCTCGGCCTCTGGCTTTGCGGCCAGACCATCAACCTCATGACCTTGGGCGGCCTCGCGCTCGCCGTCGGCATCCTCGTGGACGAAGCCACCGTGGCCATCGAGGCCATCCAGCAGGAACGCGAGAAAGGCCTGCCCGTGGCCCGCGCCGTCCGGAGCGCGATCACCGCGACCGCCGGACCGCGCTTCCTCGCCATGGCGTGCGTGGTCGCCGTCTTCCTTCCCTCCCTCTTCATGGAAGGCCCCGCGCAGGCGCTCTTCCTGCCGCTCTCGCTCGCGGTCGGCTTCAGCATGTTCGCCTCTTACGCGCTGTCCTCCACGCTTCTGCCGGTCCTGGCGGTATGGCTGCTCAAGGACGAAGGCGCGCATGCCCCGGGTTTCTTCGCCGGCGTCAAAGCACGGTACGAAGCCATCCTCCAAGGCGTCATGGCGCGCCGCGCCCTGATCGTCGTCGCCTCCGTGGTCCTCGCCGCGCTCTTCATCGTAGGCGTCGGCCCCAAGCTCGGACGCGAGATCTTCCCGCCCGCCAACAACGGTCAGCTGCAGGTGCGCCTGCGTGCGCCGGCCGGCACCAAGCTCGACCGCACGGAGCAGATCGCCCTGCGGGCGTTGGACGTCATCAAGGAGGAACTCGGTGCGGCCAACATCGCGACCACCCTCGGACTCGTCGGCGTCCACGCGCCGAACTACCCCGTCAACCTCATCCACGCCTGGAACAGCGGCACCGATGAAGCCACCCTGCAGGTCCAGCTCAAGGTCGGCGCCGACGTCGACCTCGACGCCGCCAAGGAGAACCTCCGTCGCCGTCTCGGCGTCGCCATGCCGGACGTCCGCCTCTCGTTCGAGCCCGCGGACATCGTCAGCCGCGTCATGAGCTTCGGCGCGCCCACGCCGATCGAAATCGCCGTCAGCGGCCCCTCCCTTGCGGACAACCGCGCGCATGCGGAGGCCATCCGGACCCAGCTGGCCAAGATTCCTGAGCTGCGCGACATTCAGTTCGCCCAGACCATCGACACCCCTTCGCTCGAAGTGAACATCGACCGCGAGAAGGCCGGCCTCATGGGCATCCGCCTCGCCGACGCCGCACGCTCCGTCGTGGAGGCCACCGGCTCGAGCCGCTTCATCCTCGCGAACTACTGGGCCGACCCCAAGACCGGCGTCGCCTTCCAGGTCCAGGTGCAGGTCCCGCCCGCGCAGACCAAGAGCGCCGAAGACCTCCGCAACCTGCCCGTCGGCGCGACCGGCCAGCAGCCCGTGCTCCTGCGTTCGATCGCCACGCTCAAGGAAAGCACCGCCGTCGCCCAGTTCGACCGTTACAACATGCAGCGCCTGGCCACCCTGACCGCGAACTACTCCGGTACGGACCTCGGTCACCTCTCCGGGCGCATCGACGAAGCCATCGCCGCCGCGGGCAAGCCGCCCGCCAAGGTCAAGGTCGACCAGCGCGGTCAGGTGCCGCCCCTGCGTGAGCTCCTCAGCAGCCTCGGCGCGGGACTAGGCATCGCGCTCGTCATCGTCGCCCTCCTCCTCGCCGCCAACTTCCAGAGCGCCCGCCTCGCGGGCATCGTGTTCGTCTCGCTCAGCCTCGTCATCGCCGGCGTCATCGCGGGCCTGCTCGTCACCGGCTCGACGTTGAACATCGAAAGCTTCATCGGCGCCATCATGGCCGTCGGCGTCGCCGTCGCGAACTCCATCCTCCTGCTGACCGCCGCCGAGGAAGCACGCCGGGGCGGAGCCACCGCGGAAGCCGCCGCGCTCAAGGCCGGCTCCACCCGCCTTCGCGCGATCCTCATGACCTCCCTCGCGATGTTGGCGGGCATGGTCCCCATGGCGCTCGGTTGGTCGGAAGCAGGCAGCCAGACCGCGCCGCTCGGCCGCGCGGTCATGGGCGGACTCATCTTCGGCACCTTCGCCACGCTCACCGTCGTCCCCGCCGCCTACGCGTGGATCATGGGCTCCGTCGGCCGCGCCTCCCTTTCCGTCGACCCCGACGATCCCCACAGCACCCATTACCACAAAGACCATGCCGTCTCCTAAGCTCCTCGCGCTCTTCCTGGGCGCCCTCTCCCTGCAGGCCGCCGACCTCACCGTCACGCGGCTCAAGACCGGGGACATCACGCGCTCCGTGCAGCTGCTCGGCGAAGTCCGCCCGCGCCAGCAGGTCGCCCTCTACGCCAAAGTGGGCGGCTACGTGAAGGCCCTGCGCGTCGACATCGGCGACCGCGTCGAAGCCGGCGCCGTGCTGGCCGAACTCGAAGTCCCGGAGCTCGTCGCCGACGAAGCCCGCACGCGGGCCGAGCTTGCGATCGCGGAACTCGAGGCCAAGCGCGCCCAGGATGCTTACAAGCAGGCCCCTGACCTCGTGCCGCGCCAGCAGGTGGACGCCGCCGTGGCCAAGCTCGCGGTCGCCAAGGCCCACCAGGAGCGCAACGCCACCCTGCTCGGCTTCGCGCAGATCCGTGCTCCGTTCGCCGGCGTCGTCAGCCGTCGCTCCGTCGACCTCGGCGCGTTCGTCCCCGCCGCGACCGGCGGAGGCTCGGGCCAGGCCGCCCTCTTCGTCCTGACCGACCTCGCGAGCGTGCGCGTGCAGGCCGCCTTGCCGGAAGTCGAAGCCGGCCTCGCGACCCCCGGCCAGACCGTCAGCATCCTCGCCGAGGCCGCGGGCGCCAAGCCCTTCGAAGGCAAGCTCACCCGGACCGCCGGCGTGCTCGACAACCCGAGCAAGACCATGCTGATCGAGACCGAACTCGCCAACCCGACCGGCGCGCTCAAGCCCGGCATGTACGCCAACGTCAAGCTCGGCATCGAGACGCATCGCGGCACGCAGCTCCTGCCCCTGACCGCGATCGTCATGGAGAAGACCGTCGCCACCGCCTACGTGCATGAGGCCGGCAAGGCCCGTCGCCGCGTCCTCAAGGCCGGCTTCAACGACGGCGTGAACCTCGAAGTCCTCGACGGCGTCAAGGTCGACGAAGACGTGCT
>JBILLR010000083.1:0-4417 GCA_044375965.1 Opitutales bacterium | reverse complement strand
GCATGCTGGAGAAGTATGCGGTCGGCCAGGGGGGCGGCTATAATCACCGGCTCGGCCTGTTCGACCGCGTCATGGTGAAGGACAACCATCTCGCGGCCGGCGCCGCGACCGTAGGCGAACGGCTTTCGTCGCTCGTCCGTCGCGCCCGGGCGGAACGCGCCGACCTGCTCGTCGAAGTGGAGATCGACCGGCTCGATCAGCTCGGACCCGCGCTTGACGCCGGCGCCGACGTGGTGCTGCTCGACAACTTCTCTCTCCCTGACCTCCGCGCGGCGCTCCCGCTCCTCCGCGGCCGCGCCTGGTCCGAAGTCAGCGGCGGCGTGTCCTTGGACTCGTTACCGGAGATCGGCGCGCTCGCGCCCGACTTCGTCTCGAGCGGCGCGCTCACCCATGCGGCGTCGTGGTGCGACCTCGGCCTCGATTGGCTCTGACGTCATGCCGGACCTCGACAGCAGCATCCTCCTGGCCTTCCTTGAAGCGGAGGGCGAACCGGTCAGCGGCGACCGTCTCGCCAAGGAGCTGGGCGTCTCGCGCGTGGCGATCTGGAGCCGGCTCGAGCGCCTGCGCGCCTCGGGCTACGTCTTCGCGGCTTCGACCCGCAAAGGGTACGCGCTGCGCACCGTCCCGCGCCATCTCGACCCGGCCTTGCTCGACGCGCATCTCCGCCGGCTGAAGGTCGCGCCGAAGGTCGAGTTCCTCGCCGAAGTCGACAGCACGAACTCCGAAGCGGAGCGTCGTCTCGCCGTCGGTCAGGAGGCGCCGTTCGCGGTCCTCGCCGGCGCCCAGAAAGCCGGCCGCGGACGTCTCGGGCGCAAGTGGCACAGCGCCGCCTCCGGGAACCTCTACCTGTCGCTCGCCTTCCGGCCTTTCATCCCGCCGGAACGTCTCAAGCCCTTCACGCTCTGGATGGGACTCGCCCTCTGCGCGCACGTGGAGAAGACGCTCGGGCTGAAGCTCGGCCTCAAGTGGCCCAATGACCTGCAGTCTCCCGACGGACGCAAGGTCGCCGGGATGCTCACCGAAGCGCGCCTCGACGCCGACTCGGTCCGCGAGCTGGTCTTCGGCGTCGGCCTCAATCTGACCGGGTCGCCCAAGGATTTCCCCGCCGACCTCCGGGCCACGGCGGGCTCGCTGGAGGCCGCGCTCGGCGCGCCGCTTGACCTCAACCGCGAAGCCGCCGCGGTCATCGCCGCGCTCTTCCGCGCCTGGGAGCAGTTCGAAGAGGGGACCTGGTCCCGCTCTTTCCGCAAGCTCTGGACCTCCTATGACGTCCTGGCCGGCAAGTCCGTCCGCGTCGGCCTCCGCGGCGACCCGGTCGCGGGCGTCGTCGACGGCATCGACGACGAGGGCTCCCTGATCCTCCGGACCGGCGGCGGCCGCCGGGCGATCGTCTCTTCGGGCGAAGTCACCTTGCGCAAACCCTGACGCTTGCGCCGGCCCGTCCGCCCGACACTTTCTTCCCGTGGCTCTCTTCTGTCTCGATGTCGGCAACACGCACGCGCACTGGGGCGTCGTCGACGGCCGCCGCGTGTCCGCCCATGGCGAGGTCCCGACCGCCGCGCTCGACGCCGCCGCGCTGACGGCCTTGCTCGCCGCCCATCCGACCGCCGGCGTCGCCTTCGCCAGCGTGGTGCCCGCCGCGACCGCGGCGCTCCAGCCCGCTCTCCTCGCCTGCGGCCGGTCTTGCTTCCATCTCCGTCATGACACGGTGAAGGGACTCGGCTTTGATTATCCGACGCCGGCGGAAGTCGGCCAGGACCGCCTCGCGGACTGCGTCGGCGCCCAGTTCGTCGCCGGCGCCCCCGCGGTCATCGTGGGCATGGGTACGGCCACGACCGTCGATATCCTCACCGAACGCGGCTACGCCGGCGGCATCATCGCGCCGGGGCTCGGGGTGATGACGCGTTACCTCCATGAGCGCACCGCGCTGCTCCCTGCGCTCGATCCGACGACCCTCCTCGGCGGCCCCGCCATCGGCAAGTCGACCGTCGACGCCATGCGCGCGGGCTGCGCCCTCGGCTTCGCCGGGATGATCGGCGCCTTGCTCAACGGCGTCTGCGCCGAGCTCGTCCGCCAGGGTTCGCCGACGCCGAAGGTCATCGTCACCGGCGGCGCCGCGGTCTACCTGCCGGCCGCATGGCGCGATCGCGTGACGCACGAGCCGCACCTCACGCTCCTCGGCCTGGCCGAAGCCCATCGCCGCTGTTTCGCATGAGCGCTCCCGATCCGCTGGCCAAGCTCCGTCGTTTCGTCCCGCTGCTGGCCATCCTCATCGTCCTGCAGGCCGCCGCGCTGGGCTACGGCCTCTTCGCGCAGAAGCTTCCGAAGCTCTGGCCCCTGGTGCTCGGCGACCTCGTCTTCTCGGGCGTGCTGCTCTTCGTGCTGTGGCGGATGCTCGGCCGCCCCCGGGGCTAGGCCTTGATCAGCTTCAGCAGTTCCTTGCGGCGGGCGCGGATCTCGCGGCAGCCGGCCTTCGCCAGGCGGTCGGTCGAGAACGCCTCGACGGTCAGGCTGGCGACGGCGGTGCCGTAGACCATGGCCTGCTTGAGCGTCGCGAAATCCGTGGCGCCGGTCGCGGCGAGGTAGCCGAGGAGCGCCCCGGCGAAGCTGTCGCCGGCGCCGGTGGGGTCGCGCAGCTCGGTCACGGGGTAGGCGGGCAGGGCGAACATGCCTTCCTCGTGGAAGAGGACGGCGCCGTGCTCGCCTTTCTTGATGATGACGGTCTTGCAGCCGTGCTTACGGAGTTCGCGGCCGGCGACGATGGTGTTGTCCTCGCCCGTCAGCTTGGCCGACTCGGTGTCGTTGACGACCAGCAGGTCGGCGCGGCGCATGACTTCGCCGAGCTTGTCGCGCTGCGTCTCGATCCAGATGTCGATGGTGTCGGCGAGGACGAAGCGCGGGTTCGCGAGCTGGTTGAGGACGTCGAGCTGCAGGTCGGGACGGATGTTGCCGAGCATCACGAACGGCGTCGCGAGGTGCGCCTCGGGCAGGCGCGGCTTGAAGTGCTCGAAGACGTTGAGCTGGAGGTCCTCGGTGTCGCGGCGGTTGTAGTTCTCGTGATAGCGCCCGCGCCACGAGAACGTACGGCCGGAGGCGTCGGTGAGGAGGCCGTCGAGGTCGATGCCGCGCTTGGCGAGCTTGTTGCGGTCGCGGTCGCGGAAGTCATGGCCGACCACGCCCACGATGCGGGGCGGCGCGAAGTAGCTCGCGGCGAGGCACGCGTAGGCGGCGCTGCCGCCGAGGATCCGTTCGCCTTTGTCGTGGGGCGTGATGATGCTGTCGTAGGCGACGGAGCCGACGACGAGGACGGGATCGGCCTCGCGGCCCTTGTGCTTGATGCGGGTGGGAGTGGTCATGAGAAGAGGTCGGGGCGCTCGTCACGTAGACGGTAGAGCGCAAGGAGGGCGAGCGAATGCTGCGCCGGATTGGCGAGCGCCTCCGCGAGGGCGGCCTTGGGCGACAGGGCGAGGACCTGGATCTCCTCGTGTTCGTCCGGCGCGCGGCGGCCCGTGGGGCGCACGCCTTCGAGCAGCACGAAATGGCAGCGGTTGGCTTGGATGGCGGGGTTCGGCGCACAGGTGCCGAGCAGGCGGGCGACGCCGCCGGCGAAGCCGGTCTCCTCCTCGGTCTCGCGCGCCGCGGTCACGCGCGGGTCTTCGCCCGTCTCCATGATGCCGCCCGGCGCTTCGGTGGAGAGGTCGCGCGTCCCGAAGCGATACTGCCGCACCATCACGAGACGTCCGTCGTCCGTGACGGGGAGCGCGAGCACCCAGTCGCGGGAACGGAGCACAAAGAAATCACCCTCCCGACGATCGAGAGGGTGATGACAACGTTCTTTGAAAACCCGGAAAACCCTGCAGTCGGCGTGGAGCTCTTCGTGCCGGACGGACCAGCGAGAGGGCGCCGACATGCGTGGCTTACTTGACCTTCAGCTTCTGGCCGATCTGGAGGCGGTTCGGGTTCACGCCAGGGTTGAGGTCCTGGATGGCCTTCAGGGAGATGCCGTTCTTCTTGGCGATGTTGCCGAGGTTGTCGCCCTTCGCGACGACGTATTCGCCGGGGCCGGCGGGGGAAGCGGACTTGCCGGAGGCGACCTTCGGAGCAGAGGCGACCTTCTGGAGGGCGATGATCTGGTCGGCGAGGGCCTTCTCGTTGGCTTCGGTCTGCTGCTTGGTGGCGGAGAGGTCGGCCTGGAGAGCCTGGAGGTCGGCGGCGTTGGCCTTGCTGGCGACGATGGCGCCGAGTTCGGACACCTGGGTCTTCGCGAGAGCGGCTTCATCGCTGGCGAGCTGGGCGGCACCCTTGGCCTTGATGCCGAGCACGAGGCCGGCGGCGCCGAGGGCGAAACCAAGGATACCCACGATGAGCGGGAGCTTGGATTCGGAAGAGGAGGAGGAGATGCTGTCGTTTTCCATGT
>JBILLR010000028.1:0-13585 GCA_044375965.1 Opitutales bacterium | reverse complement strand
ACGAAGCGCGGAGGCTGGTCGACGGTGAGCACGGCGTCCTCCGGAAAAGACTGCGACGGCTTGCTGACGACGGCATCGGGACCGGAGCGGACCTTGCCGGCGAGGATGAGGGCCTGGGCGACCGAGCGGGACGGAGCGAGCGAAAGCTTCAGCAGCAGTTCGTCCGCGCGCATCCTGCCGGGCTTAGCGGCCATCGGTCAGTCGAGGAACCCCGTGAGGGGCGAAGTCGGCTCGGCCTTGTCGGACCCGACGCCCAGGCCCGCTTCGCGGGCGGCGCGACCCGCTTCGACGGCCAGGCGGAAGGCGCGGGCCATCGCGACGGGATCGCCGGAGGAAGCGATCGCCGTATTCACCAGGACCGCATCGGCGCCGAGCTCAAGGGCTTCCGCGGCGTGCGAAGGCGCGCCCAGGCCGGCGTCGACGATGACGGGCACGCGGGCCTGTTCGATGATGATGCGAAGGAAGTCGCGGGACAGCAGACCGCGGTTGGAACCGATCGGCGCGCCGAGCGGCATGACCGCGGCGGCGCCGACTTCTTCGAGGCGCTTGGCGAGCACCGGGTCGGCGTGGATGTAAGGCAGGACGGTGAAACCTTTCTTCACCAGTTCGCGGCAGGCCTCGAGCGTCTCGACCGGGTCAGGCATCAGATACTTCGGGTCCGGATGGATCTCGAGCTTCAGCCAGGAAGTGCCGAGCGCCTCGCGGGCGAGCTCGGCGGCGAAGACCGCCTCCTTGGCCGTGCGCACGCCGGACGTGTTGGGCAGGATGAGATGCTTCTGCGGATCGAGCGCGGAGAGGATGCCGTCGTCGGCCGCGCCGAAACGCACGCGTTTGATCGCCATCGTCACCACCTCGGCTCCGCAGGCGTCGAGCACGGCGCGGAGCTGCGCGGCGGAGGCATACTTGCCCGTGCCCGTGAGGAGGCGCGAAGCGAAGGTGCGGTCGGCGATACGGAGCGAGGACATCGGTGCCTGCACAATCCGAGACTCCTCGGGCTTGTCCAGCCCTCGCCTCGGGAAACCTAGCCGGCGACCGCAGCGACCAACGTTTTCGCGGCGGAAACCGGGTCGTCCGCCATCGCGATGGCGCCGCTGACGGCGACCCCGTGGGCGCCGAGGGCGCGGACGGCGGGCCAGTCGGCCGCGGTGACGCCGCCGATCGCGTAGCATGGTAACGGCGTAGCGGCGGCGACGAGGCCGGCCAGGGATTCCGCGGAATGGACCGCGGCGAGCTTCTGCTTGCTGAAGGTGTGGCGGAAAGGACCGACGCCCGCGTAATCGACCCGGACGCCGGCGTAGCGGGCGACATGGGCGGGCTCGTTGAGCGTCACGCCGACGATGGCGAACTCGCCGAGCAAGGCGCGCGCGGCGGCGGGCGAGGCGTCGTCGCCGCCGAGATGGACGCCGTCCGCCTCGGCGCGCAGGGCGACCTCCGGCGAATCGTTCACCACGAACATCGCTCCGAAGTCGCGGCACAGTTCGGCGATGGCCACGGCCTCGGCGGCCCAGGCTTCGGGCGGCAGACGCTTCGCTCGCAGCTGGATCCAGCGCACGCCGCCTTCGAGCGCGGCGCGGGCCTGTTCGCGATGCGCGCGCGGCGAGGCGTCGAGCGTCAGGAACTGCAGGCGGGGGAACACGGCCTTAGTAAGCGCGCTTCAGCTTGCGGGCTTCCTTGCCATACCAGGCGCGCTCGAGGTCGAGGAAGGCGCGGACCGGGTCGGGCTGCTTCCAGACGGAGCCGATGAAGGCGATGCCGTCGAAGCCCAGCTCGCGGGCCTTCGCGGCGTTCTTCGGCGTGATGCCGCCGAGGGCGTGGACCGGGGCGCCGCCTTCGGCCTTCCAGCGCTGCAGGATGACTTCGTATTCGCGGAGCGTGCGGCGCGGGCGATGGTCCTTCTTGGAGACGGATTCGAAGATCGGGGTCAGGAAGACGTAGCCGCAGGCCTTGTCGGTCGAGCGCAGTTCATCGTAGTCATGGCACTTCACGCTCACCGCGGCGTGCTTGGGCCAGCGACGCGGGACGCGTTCGCCCGGATGCATCTGGAAGCCGCCGAGACGGTGGGCCTCGACGAGCTCGGGCTCTTCGCCGAGGACGATGCGCGGCCAGAAGGCCTCGGGGATCGAGCGGAGGAACTGCTCGTAGTGGCGGCGCTCCCAGTCCTTGCGGACCTGGACGTGCAGGCGACCGAGGCCGGCGTCGAAGAGGCGACGGACCATCTTCGGGTCCCAGCTGCCGTCGTTGGGGGTGAACAGGACGAGGTTCTCCGGGGCCGGGGCTTCCGGCTCGTTGACGAAGAGACCTTTGATGAACTTGAACATGAGGGATGGGTCAGCCGCCTTGGGCGGCGCGGATGACGAGGATGCGGGCGCCTTCGGCCAGGGCCTGGGCGGACCAGCGGGAGCGCGGCACGACCTGCTCGTCGACGGCGGCGGCGACGGCCGGCTCGTGGGCCACGCCGAGTTCGGCGAGGAGCTCGGCCAGCGTCCGGGCGGCGGTCTCCTTGGGCTCATCGTTGACGGTCACGCGCATTACGGGACGACCCTGCCCCTCCGTGGGCGGGCTGGCAAGCGGAGGTTTGAGGTTGCGGGCAGAGGCCCGCGGGATTGCCTCAAACCCATGAAAACCCTGCGCCTCTGCCTGCTCTCCGCCCTGGCCGTCGTGGCCGGCCTCGCCCTTTCCTCCTGCTCCAACAACAAAGAATCCATGAAAGAATCCTCCGCCGCCGGCGCCACCCCCCGCGCCATCATCCACACCAATTACGGCGACATGACCGTCGAGTTCTGGCCTGACGTCGCCCCGCGCACCGTGGAAAACTTCCTGAAGCTCTCCCGGGAGAAATTCTACGACGGCACGGCCTTCCACCGAATCATCAAGGGCTTCATGATCCAAGGCGGCTGCCCCAATTCCAAGATCGGCGCCCGCGGCGCCCCCGGCACCGGCGGCCCCGGCTACCAGGTCAAGGCCGAGTTCAACAACCGCGCCCACGTGAAGGGCGTGCTCTCCATGGCCCGCTCGAGCGATCCGGACAGCGCCGGCAGCCAGTTCTTCGTCTGCCACGGCGACGCCTCCTTCCTGAACAACAAATATACCGCGTTCGGTAAGCTCGTCTCCGGCGAGGAAACCCTCAACAAGATCGCCAACATCCGCTGCGTCGGCATGGAAGGCTCCACCCCCACCGAACGCGTGGAGATCACCAGCGTGGAGATCGTCGAGGCCAAGTAAGGCTTCGGTCTTTACAGCCCCTCGTCCCTGGCATAAACAAGCCTTCCCCATGAAATCCCTACGCTACCTCGCGGCTCTCCCCCTGATGGCCGCCGCCGCCCAGGCCCTCACGTTCGACGTCCAGCTCGGCTACGGCAAGCCCTCCGCCCCGATTTCCGGCGGCTCGGACGCCGATAACACCTCGGTCGTCGGCGTCGGCATCGGCACCTACCTCACCGAGAACTCCCACCTCGGCCTCAACCTCAGCACGCGAGACATCGTCAACGCCGCTTCCGTCGTCGACGCCGCGGCCCGCACCGCCATCGTCGAATACACCTACGAGCTGAACTCCACCGGCGGCATCAAGCCCTTCATCGGCGCCGGCATCGGCTACGGCTGGCTTACGAACACCTACAAGAAGACCGCCCTCGCCTCCGACGTCTTCGCCGGCCTCCGCTTCGAGGTCACCGAGACCGTCGACTTCACTCTGACCGCCCGCCTGCACCAGCTTTACAACGTCGACTTTTATGACGTCGCCGGTGAAAACAACCGTCAGGTGAACAGCTTCGAAGCCCTCGCCGGCCTCCGCTTCCACTTCTAAGCGAATTAACATCCCAGACAAAAGCCGCCCGGTCGGGCGGCTTTTTTGTGCCCGCAGAAGGCGGCTCTCAGGGCTGCAATAGGCCTTGTTCCTTCATCCACTCGCCGAGCAGGTCGGTCCAGACCTTCGCCGCGAGGCAGCGCTCGGAAGCACCCCAGCCATGCCCGCCCTTGGCCCAGACATGGACTTCGGCGGAACCGCCCATCGACTTGAGGACCTTGGCGAAAGCCATCGAGCCTTCGGCGGGGTACTTGTCATCAGCGCTGTGCGCGAAGAACGCCGGCACAGGCTTGAAGCCTTGGGGCGGGACGACCCCGTCCGGCCCCTCGCGGAGCACGCTGTCCGGCTGATCTTTCTCGAAGAGATAAGCCGGGTAGACCATCACCGCGAAATCCGGGCGTGGCGCGTCGGACGCGGCCGGGGCGTAGGCGACGCGCGCGGCGAGGTTGCCGCCGGCGGAGAAACCGAGGATCCCGATCTTCTTCGGGTCGGCGTTCCATTCGGCCGCGCGGGCGCGGACGATGCGCAGGGTCTCACGGGCGTCCATCACCGGAACGATCCAGGGCTTGTTCGGGTCGCGGCGCGGCACGCGATACTTCAGGACCACCGCGGCGCTGCCGAAGGCGTTGAGCCGCTTGGCGACCTCGCTGCCTTCATGCGTCTCGGCGAGGATGCCGTAACCGCCGCCGGGGCAGACGATGACGAGTGGCGCGCCGGGCTTGGCCGCCGGGTAGACCACGAACTCCGGGATGAACACATCGGCGCGGTGCGTCTGCTTGTTGATCGTCCCGCGCGGGTCCTGCCCCGGCTTGAGGGTGAGCGTCTCGGCGGGCGGAGCGCCCTCCCAGACGGCGAGGGGAGCGAGGGGGGCGGCGACGCAGCCGGTCAGGGTCAGCAGCAGGGGCGTGAGGAGCAGGGTCTTCATGGGGAAATCACTCGTGACGGAGGGCTTCGATCGGATCGAGCTTGGCCGCGCGCAGGGCGGGATACACGCCGGCGACGAGGCCGATGACCACCGAGAAGGCGAGGCCTTCGCCCATGATCACCCAGTCGAGCGTCGCGACGGCGCCGGTCGGCAGCGCCTGCATCAGGATGAAGTTCATCAGCGAGACGATGCCGACCGAGAGCAGCAGGCCGATGACGCCGCCGACGACCGAGACCACCGCGGCCTCGGCGAGGAACTGCAGGAAGAGGTCCGAGCCGCGGGCGCCGACCGCCTTGCGCACGCCGATCTCGCGGATGCGTTCGTTGATGGAGGCGAGCATCACGTTCATGATGCCGATGCCGCCGACGAAGAGGGAAATCCCGGCCACGCCGCCGAGGGACAGCTTGAAGGCGGCCTCGGTCTTGCGGAAGTCCTCGAGCGTCTGCTCGTTGGTCGAGATCGAGAAGTCGCGCAGCCCCTTGTGCGCGGCCAGCATGGTGCGTTCGGTCTGGTCGACCGCGTCGCGCAGCTGCTCGGGATCCGCGATGCGGAGGCCGAGCCCGCTGAGCCGGTCGTTGCCGTTGTACTTGGTGAGCGCCGTGCTCACGGGAATGAACGCGCCGCTGTTGCGCCAGCGCCAGGCCCCGCCGGAGCTGCGGGAGTTCGCGGACCGGATCTGCATGCCGGTGCCTTCGATGTTGTTGAGCACGCCGATCACGGTGAAGCGGCGACCACGGACCTTGACGACCTGGCCGACGGGATCGACGTTCGGATCGAAGAGCTCGGGGATGACCGCCGAACCCAGGACGATCACGTCGGTCATATTGAGCACGTCCAGATCGCTCACGAACCGTCCTTGGTCCGGCTCGACCCAGCGCTTGGCCACCGGCAGATAGTCGGAGGTCACGCCGGTGACGTAGGTGCTGGTCTCGCGGTCCTCGTAGACGATCTTCTCGTAGCCCACGCGGGCCTCCGGCGAGATGTTGCGCACGAGCGGCACGGTCCGGCGGATCCGATCGACGTCGCGCATGGTGAGCCCTTCGGAAAGTTCGGCGAGATGTTCCTGCTCCTTGGGCAGCTGCTCGCGGAGCACGGTGATCTTCTCGATGCCGCCCATCGCGTCGACGAACTGGCGGAAGTTGCCGACCATCCCCTGCACGACGGTGACCATCGCGACCAGCGAGGCGACGCCGAGGATGATGCCCGACATCGAGAGCAGCGACCGGACCTTGTTGGCCTGCAGCTCGCGCAGGCCGTTGACGACGGCGGGACGCACGCGATCGAAGAGCCTCGTCATCGGGTGCGGTCCTCCTGGACGAGGCCGGCGCGCATCGAGATGACGCGGTGGGCCTTCTCGGCGACGGAAAGGTCGTGCGTGACGAGCACGACGGTGATGCCCTCCTTGATCAGGGAGCCGAGCAGGTCGAGCACGCGGTCGACGTTCTTGACGTCGAGGTTGCCGGTCGGCTCGTCGGCGAAGATGATCGAGGGCGTGCCGACGATCGCCCGGGCCACGGCCACGCGCTGACGTTCGCCGCCGGAGAGCTGGCCGGGGCGATGGTCGAGGCGGTGCGACATCCCGACGCGCTCAAGGGCGGCGCGGGCGGCGGCGAGGTTCGCCTCCGGTTGAGAGTTGTCGCGGTAAAGCAGAGGCAGGGCGACGTTCTCCACGACGGTGAGACGCGGGAGCAGGTTGAAGGCCTGGAAGACGAAGCCGACGCGATGGGAGCGATACCAGGCCCGGCGGTCCGGATCGAGCCGGGCGACCTCCTCGCCGTCGAAGACGATGCTGCCCTCGCTCGGCGTATCCATGAAGCCGAGGATGTGCATGAGGGTCGACTTGCCCGAGCCGGAGGGACCGAGGATGGCCACGAACTCGCCCTTCTGGAAATCCAGGTCGACGCCCGCGAGGGCGTGGACGTTCTCATCGCCCATGCGGTAGGTCTTACGGAGTCCGCGGATGGCGATGAGCGGCGGCATCTCAGCGGGTCAGGGCGGGCCGGATCAGGCTGACCGCGTCGCCGAGCGCGACGCCTTCCTTGACCTGGGTCCAGCTCGCGTCGCTCAGGCCGAGCTTCACCTTGCGGGCGTCCCACTCGCCGTCGACGCCCCGGACGTAGACCACGCGGTCGGCGCCGTCGATGAACACGGCCGAGACCGGGACGGCGACGCAGCCCTTCACGCTGTCGACGGTGACGGTGACGTTGCCGCTGATGCCCGGCCGGACGCCGTCACCCGCCGTGAAGGACACCTGCGTCGGAAAGACGCGCAGGTCCGGCACCTTTAGGTCGGCCGTGCCGAAGGGCGTCATGAAGGTGATCTTGCCCGTCTTGCGCAGTCCCGGGATGGAATCGAAGGTCACGACGGCGTCCTTGCCCACCTCGACGCGGGTGGCCGCGAATTCATTGAGGTTGACGTCGACCCGGAGGACCGAGGTGTCGGAGACGGTCATCAGGGGCGTGCCGTTGTTGATGGACTGCGCGCCGATGACGATCTGCCCCTCGAGCACGTTGCAATCGGAGACCTGGCCGTCGTGCGGGGAGCGGATGATCGTGCGGCGCACCATCTCGACCGCGGTGTCGAGCTTGGCCTGGGCGATGTCGCGCTGGAGCTTGGCGACCTCGTAGGCCGTGCGGTGGTCGAGCACCTCGCGTTCGGAGACGAAATTCTGCTTCACCAGGACCTCGACGCGGCGGAGGTCGCGCTCGAGCCGCTCCAGCGTGAAGGTCTGCAGCTGGACGGTGCGGCGGGCCTGCTCCTCGTCGGCGTTGGCGAGGACCGGGTCGAGTTCGACGAGGATCTGGTCCTTCTTCACCATGTCGCCGGTCTGGACGTGCAGCTTGAGGATCGGACCGCTGACCTGGGCGCGGATCGAGCTGAAGGTGACCGCGCGGACGAAGCCGGCGGCTTCCACGGTCTCGCGGATGTCGCGCTTCTCGGCGCGGGCTTCGGAGGAGGACGCCCCGGTACGGGCGGGCTTCTGGGCGGGCCAGAAGGCGTAGGCGAGGCCGCCGACGACCACGGCGAGGAGGAAAGGCTTGAGGAGCTTCATGGGGTGGTGGTCAGAGAGGGCAACGGGTCCGCGGGGCCGAGGCCGGCGCCGACCTTCTGCTCGACGGCGTCCATGGTGAAACCATGACGCGGGAGGATGGATCCGTCCAGCCGGGCGACCTTGGCGGAGGCCGCGCGGGCGTCGAGATGGGCCTGGACCCAGGCCAGCTGGGACGCGTCGAGCGCGGCCTGCGCCTGCAGCACGCGCGGAAGGTCCGACTGACCGGCGGCGAAGCGGGCGCGCTCGCCTTCATAAGACTGGCGCTGGAGCTCGAGCGCCGACGTGGCGGCTTCGACGCGCGCGCGGGCGGCCTCGAGTTCGCGCCAGATGGCGCGGGCGGAGAAGACGAGCGACTGGCGGACGTCGGCGAGCCGGAGTTCGGCCTGCCGGCGCGCGCGGGAAGCGGCGCGGAGGTTCGCCTCGGCCTCGCGGAAGCCGAGCGGGAAGGACAGCCGGAGCTCCGCGAAATTCGTCCAGCCGGCCTGGCGGCGATAGTTGTCGAGGCCGCCCGAGACGCCTCCGCCGAGGGGACCCGCGTCGCCGTAGCGGCCCGAGCCGACGGAAAGATTGAGGCTGGGCTGGTCGTTCTGTTCGGCCTGGGCCACCAATGCGTCGGCCTGGACGATGTTGGCCCGCTGGATCTCCGTGGCGAAATCGAAGTCGGCGACGATGCGGATCCAAGGGGAGAACGCGGCGGCCGCGGGGACCGCGGAGGTCGGCAGCGGGTCCACGGCCAGAGGCTGGTCGACGTCTTCCGCGGTGCCTTGGCCGAGGAGACGGCGCAGGCTCATCTCCGCGTTGTCGAGCGCCTGACGGGCGTTGAGCACGCCGACGCGCTGGGCGGCGACGTCCGCCTCGGCCTGCAGTTCATCGAGGATGGTCGCGTCGCCGAGGGAGCGGCGCGCCCGGATCTGCTCGAGCAAGGAAGACGACGAACGCAGGCTGGTCTCGCGGAAAGCGACGAGCGCGCGGGCGGAGGCGAGCGTCCAGTAACCTACCTCCGCGTCGCGGATGAGGTCGAGCGCGGTGGCGCGAAGGGAGAGCCGGCTGCGGAGCGCGGACTGGCGCGCGGAGATGAGCGCGGTGAGGTTCACCGCCTCCCAGCCCCCGGCGAGCAAAGGCTGGGTGTAGGCGATGTTCGTGCCGATCCCGTAGGCGGAAGGCATCCCGAGGGAACCGGAATCGGCCCAGGTACGGGTGAGGCTGGTGCCGAGCGAGAGCGTGCCGCCCCAGGTGTTGCGCTGGCTGAGGCTGAGGTCCGAGCCATAGAGGCGATCGGCGGGATTGCCGGCGAGGATCTCGGCGGGGGTCCGGCTGCCGTTCAGGCGGTTGGTCCAGTTGAACGTCGGGTCGAAGACGGACAGCGAGACGTCGACGGCGTCGAGCGCACGCCACGCGTCGAGTCGGGTGACGGCCAGGCCGAGGTTATGCTCAAGGGTACGGTCGACGGCCTGTCGCAGGGTCAGGGTCGGGGCGGACGCAGGCACGGCCGGTCCGGCGGCGAGCAAGGCGGCCGCCGACAGAAAGGCCATGGTGAGCGCAGACCGCATCGGGTTAGGGTAAGTACCTCATAGAGCACAGTTTGTTCCCCTCGTAAAGCAAAGCGGCGCGCCTTTCGGCGCGCCGCGTCGAGGAGACTCGTGGTCGCCTCTTACTTGCCCTTGGAGATTTCGACCAGCTCGACCTCGAACTCGAGGACGGACTTACCGGGAATCGGGCCCTGGCCCTGGTCGCCGTAGGCGATGGCGGAAGGACAATAGAGGACGATCTTGCCGCCGACGCCGATGAGCTGGACGCCTTCGGTCCAAGCCGGGATCACGCCGCTGAGGGGGAATTCGGTGGGCTCGTTGTTACGATTCTTCGTCGAATCGAAGACCTTGCCGTCAACGAGCTTGCCTTCGTAGCGGCACTTCACGGTCGATTCTTTGGTCGGCTTCACCTCGGAACCCGGGGCGAGGATCTTGTAACGGAGGCCGGAGGCGGTCTTCGTCACCGACTTGTCGGCGTCGATCTTGGCGAGGAAGTCGTCGTTCTGCTTGCCCCACCTGCCGGCCTTGGCGTTGACGCGCTCCTGGAACATCGCGTCGGCGCCTTCGCCGAGCTCGGCCGGATTGAAGTTCGGCTTGTCGCCGCGCATCGCCTGACGGACGCCGGCGAGGAAGAGTTCGATCTCCGCGTCGGTCAGCTCGAGCTGCGAATTCACTTGCGGCATGGGGGACTGGCTGGCGATGGAGAAGCCGAGCATGGTCCAGGCCTGTTTGACCTGTTCAGGGGTGAGGGTTTTCACTTTGGGTGCGGGGGGAGGAGCGGGGGCGTCGACGGCGGGCTTGGGCGCGTCGGCGGCATGGAGGGAGGCGACGGCGACGGCCAACGCGGCGAGGACGGGGTATTTCATGGGAAAGGAATGATTACCCGATTCAGGCCTTGGGGGGAAGCACCTTTGCGTGCTCCTGCAAGGAACAGACGGTCAGGGGGTGGGCGCGGAGGGAGCGGATGCCGAGGACGGCCGCGCGGGCGGCGTTCATCGTGGAGGCCATGTAGACGCCGCGGAGGACGGCTTCGGCGCGCATGGCGTTCTCGTCCTTGCGCGGCAGCATGCCGGCGGCGGTGTTCACGATCATCTGCAGCTGGCCGTTCTTGAGGAGGTCGAGCGCGTTGGGGCGGGCGCCTTCCGAGATCTTGCCGAGCTTGGTGACCTTGACGCCGGCGGCCTCGATGGCCGCGGCGGTACCGCTGGTGGAGAAGATGTTGAAGCCGAGCGCGGCCAGGTCGCGGGCGACGGCGACGGCGCCCTCCTTGTCGCGGTCCTTGACCGAGAGGAAGGCGCTGCCGGCCACCGGGAGGGCGGGTTGCGCGGCCATCTGCGCCTTAGCGTAGGCCATGCCGAGGTCGTCGTCGCAGCCCATGACCTCACCGGTCGAACGCATCTCGGGCGAGAGCGCCACGGGCGCGCCGGGGAAGCGGCTGAACGGGAACACGGACTCCTTGACGGACCAGTAAGGCGGACGGATCTCGCGGGTGAAACCGAGGTCCTTGAGCTTGGCGCCGAGCATGCAGAGCGAAGCCAGCTTCGCGAGCGGGACGCCGATGGCCTTCGAAACGAACGGAATCGTGCGCGAGGCGCGCGGGTTGACCTCGAGCATGAACACGACGCCGTCCTTGATCGCGAACTGGATGTTCATCAGGCCGACGACCTTCAGGCGCTTGGCGAGCGAGTGCGTGATGCGGCGCACCTCGTCGACGAGGGCCGGCGAGAGGGAGTGCGGCGGCAGGACCATGCCGGCGTCGCCGGAGTGCACGCCCGCGTGCTCGATGTGCTCGAGCATGCCGCCGATGACGGTGGTCTCGCCGTCGGAGATCGCGTCGACGTCGAGCTCGATGGCGTCCTCGAGGAACTTGTCGAGCAGCACCGGCTTGCCCGGGGCGACGTCGAAGGCCTCGCGCACGACGGACTTCAGTTCCTCCATGCCGTAGACGATGAACATCCCTCGTCCGCCGAGGACGAAGGACGGACGCAGGAGGACCGGGAAGCCGATCTCTTCGGCGGCCTGGTAGGCTTCTTCCGCCGAGAGGGCGGTCTTGTTGACCGGCTGGCGGATGCCGAGCTCGATGAGGATGTCCTTGAACTGCTGACGGTCCTCGGCGAGCGCGATGCTCGCGGGGGAGGTGCCGACGACGGTGACGCCGTTGGCCTCGAGGTCCGCCGCGAGGTTGAGCGGGGTCTGGCCGCCGAACTGGACGATCGCGCCGACGCACCGTTCGGTGCGGTAGATCTCAAGGATGTCCTCGAGGGTGAGCGGCTCGAAATAGAGGCGGTCGGAGGTATCGTAGTCGGTCGAGACCGTCTCGGGATTGGAATTCACCATCACCGTCTCATAGCCCGCGGCGCGGAGCGCGTAGGAGGCGTGGACGCAGCAGTAGTCGAACTCGATGCCTTGGCCGATGCGGTTCGGGCCGCCGCCGAGGATCATCACCTTCTTCTTGGCGGAAGGACGGACCTCGGACTCGTCGCCGTAGGAAGAGTAGAAATAAGGGGTGAAGGATTCGAATTCCGCGGCGCACGTATCGACGAGGCGGAAGACCGTCTTGATGCCGGCGGCGTTACGCTGGGCGTAGACCGCGGCGGGGGTGAGGCCGGTCGCGTGGGCGATCTGGCGATCGGCGAAGCCGGCTTCCTTGGCCTGGCGGAGCAGGTCGGTGCCGACGGACTTGCCGGCGGCCTTGAGGGCGAGCTCGAGGTCGACGATGCCGCGCAGCTGGCGCAGGAACCACGGATCGATCTTGGAGAGGTCGAAGATCTCCTTCTCGGTCAGGCCGGCGAGCATCGCGTAGCGGACGAAGAACGGGCGTTCCGGATTCGGTCGGGCGAGACGCGCGCGGATCTCGGTGAGGTCGGCGAAGGCGGCGTCGCCGTGCTTGCCGCCGCAGCCGAAGCCCCAGGCGCCGATCTCAAGGGAGCGGAGCGCCTTCTGGAAGGATTCCTTGAACGTGCGGCCGATGGCCATCGCCTCGCCGACCGACTTCATCGCGGAGGTGAGCGTGGTGTCGGCGCCGACGAATTTCTCGAAGGTGAAGCGCGGGATCTTGGTGACGACGTAGTCGATCGTCGGCTCGAAGCACGCCGGCGTGGACTTGGTGATGTCGTTCTGCAGTTCGTCGAGCGAGTAGCCGACGGCGAGCTTGGCGGCGATCTTGGCGATCGGGAAGCCGGTGGCCTTGGAGGCGAGGGCCGACGAACGCGAGACGCGCGGGTTCATCTCGATGACGATCATGCGGCCGTTCGCCGGATTGACCGAGAACTGGATGTTGGAGCCGCCCGTCTCGACGCCGACGGCGCGGATGACGGCGAACGAGGCGTCGCGCATCAGCTGGTATTCCTTGTCGGTCAGCGTGAGCGCGGGGGCGACGGTGATCGAGTCGCCGGTGTGGACGCCCATCGGGTCGAAGTTCTCGATCGAGCAGATGATGACGCACTGGTCCTTGTGGTCGCGCATCACTTCCATCTCGTATTCCTTCCAGCCGAGGAGGCACTCCTCGATGAGGACCTCATGGACGGGCGAGGCGTCGAGGCCGGCCTGCGCCATGCGCTCGAACTCCTCTCGGTTGTAGGCGATGCCGCCGCCCGTGCCGCCCAGCGTGTACGAGGGACGGATGATGACGGGGAACTCTCCGCCGATCAGGGCGATGGTCTCGCGCGCGGCTTCGAGCGTCTTGACCACGCGGGAGCGCGGGACGTCGAGGCCGATGTCGAGCATCAGCTTCTTGAAGATCTCGCGGTCTTCGCCGCGTTCGATGGCCGCTTCCTTCGCGCCGATCAGCTCGACGCCGTGCTTGGCGAGGACGCCGGTGCGCGCGAGCTTGAGCGAGAGGTTGAGCGCCGTCTGGCCGCCGAGCGTGGGGAGCAGCGCATCGGGCTTCTCCTTGGCGATGATGCGTTCCACGGATTCGACCGTGAGGGGTTCCACGTAGGTGACGTCCGCGGTCTCGGGGTCCGTCATGATCGTGGCGGGGTTCGAGTTCACCAAGATGACCCGGTAACCTTCCTCGCGGAGGGCCTTGCAGGCCTGGGTGCCGGAATAATCGAACTCGCAGGCCTGGCCGATGATGATCGGTCCCGAGCCGATGATGAGGATTGAGCGGATATCGGTCCTCTTAGGCATAGTGTTCCGCGGACTGTCAGCGACCGTCGGAAGGTTGGTCAAGTGGGGACTTCTAACAATTGCGGGCGCATCGCGGGAAGGCGCTTGCAGGGTCGTCCCGGGCGGTCATTCATCGGGGCGTGGACATCATCAGGATCGCCGGCATC
>JBILLR010000001.1:0-41333 GCA_044375965.1 Opitutales bacterium | reverse complement strand
TCGGGGATCTTGGAATAGTCGGTCGGGAAATTCTTCTTGGAGGTGATCCAGCCGATGTGCGACCACCAGAAGCCGTCGACGACGGGGGAGTGCTTGTCCTCTTCTTCATCGGAATGCTTGTGGTGGTGACGGTGCGTGTAGGCCCACCAGAGGGCGCCCCGCTGGACGGCCAAGGCGGTCCAGACGGCCATCACGAACTGGAAGGCACGGGAGGTGGAGAAGGTCTTGTGCGAGAAGTAGCGGTGCAGGAAGCCCGTGATCGCAAACATCCGGAAGAAGTACAGGCCGACCGCGGTCCAGACGGCGATCGGGCTGGCGCCGACCCAGATGACGGCAAAACAGGCCAGATGGAGGATGATGAAGGGGATGGAGCGGGCCCAATCGACCTTCTTGGGGGTGCTCTGCAATGCTTCGATTCCTTCCGGGATATAGTCCGCATCGAACCAGCGGATCAGGGAACGGAAAAAACCGTTCGCAGGCGGCTGGACGGGCGGAGTGGGCATCTGACCGGGAATTAGGCGGGGCGGGGAGGTTTCGCAACTGCTTTGACGATTTAGGGCGGCTTCATAAGATACGGTCTCGGGAGACAAAAACCGCCCTTCGGTCCGCTTTCTAAGCAACAAGCATGCACGACGCCCATTCCGCTCAGGATTGGCGGGCCTGGTTCGCCGAACACGGCGCCCGGCTCCGGTTGGTCGCGCGCCAATGGACCCGGAGCGAAGCCGATGCGGACGACGTCCTGCAGGAGGCATTTGTCCGCTTTTGGAAACATCAACGTCACCTGCCCGGCAATCCGAACGCCCTCGTGGTGACTTCGATCCGTCGCTCGGCGCTGGACCTGCTGCGCCGCACCGACCGCCGCGCCCTCCGCGAGAAGGCCGTGGGCGACGGCATGGAGACCGTGACCTGGTTCGAGCCGGAGGCCGATCCGCGCCTGGCCGCCCTCGCCGAGTCGCTCAAGCTGCTGCCCGATGAGCAGCGCGAAGTCGTCGTGCTCAAGGTCTGGGGCGACCTGACCTTCGACGAGATCGGCGGACAACTTTCCATTTCCCCGAACACCGCGGCTTCGCGGTGGCGCTATGCCATGGAGGCCCTGCGCCGAAACATCACCGCCCGCACCCATGACTGATCCCGACCACGACCTCGAACAGGCCCTCGCTGCTTTGCGTCCGCGCCCGCCCGGCCCCGCCGTGACGGCCCGGCTCGCCGCCGAACTCGACGCCGAGCCCGCACGTCGCGGCGTGGTCATCGCCTGGTCCGTCGGCTTCGCCGCCTTGGCCGCGGTCTTCCTGGCGGCCTTTGCTTTCCTCGGCGGCTTCGCCGAAGCCGAGGCGCCTTCCTACCAGCTCGTGCATGTCGAGCAGACGCGGCCCGACGTGCAGTTCTTCCGCCCGGTGCGCATGAACGACGGCTCCTTCGCCCGCCCGGTGCGCGTGCGCTGGCAGGACACCACCCGCTGGGAAGATCCGCAGGGTGACGCCCGCCTGATCCACTATCGTCCGAACGACCGGCTCGCGCTCCTTCCGCTTGAGACGAACTGAACAATTCCTCCGTCCTGCTCCGCTCATCTCATAAAGGCCCACCATGAACACGCTCCGCCAGATTCCGCTCCACATGCTCCTGCTCGCCGGTCTCGTCGGCACGGCGGAGGCGAAGGACAAGACCGAAGCCGCTCCGGCGGCCAAGGCCGCCGTCGCCGCCAAGCTCGCCTACGCCGGACTCAACGTCGGTCCGCGCTCCGAGGACGCGACGGCTTCCATTCCCGCGGGCGTCGGCATCGAGGTCGGCTTCATCGACCCGCAGGGCCCTTCGGTCGGCAAGGTCGAAGAAGGAGACGTCCTCACCCGCCTCGACGACCAGGTGCTGTTCAACGCCGAACAATTCCGCGCGCTCGTGCGCACGCGCCAGCCCGGCGACAAGGCGAAGCTCACGCTCGTGCGCGCCGCGGAACCGATGGTCGTCGAGATCGTCCTGGGCGCCCGTCCGGATGAGCGCGTCGTCGTCGGCCGCCCCGGTCGCGCCGGGACCGTCGAAACACCTCCTGGTCTGCGGATCGCCCCGGGCGCGGCGCTGCCGGACGAACTGCTCCGTCAGCTGGAAGATATGCGCGCCGGGATCATGCCGGCGCCCGGCGCCCGTTCCCGCATCCCCACGGTCGATGAACTCCGCGCCCGTTCCGGCGCTTCGTCCTCGTCGCACTCGTTCTCGTTCAGCTTCGGCAACGGCGCGCAGAGTTCGTCGCACTCCATGGCCTCCGACGGCGAAGGCTCCGTCTCGCTCGAGGAGAAGGACGGCCAGAAGCGCGCGGTGGTGAAGGACCGCGACGGGAAGACGATCTTCGAAGGCGACGTGACCGACAAGGCGGCGGTCGAGAAGCTTCCGGCCGACGTCCGTCGTCGCCTCAAGCTCGTCGAAGGCAAGGGCTTCAGCCTGCCAGGATTCCCGGGCGGCACGAAGACCGCTCCGGCTCCGGCCGAAGAGCCGAAGAAGAAGTTCGACCCTAAACAAGGCGCCTGAGCTTCCGCTGGCCGCCGACCAAAAAGCCTCCCCATCGGGAGGCTTTTTCATGTCCGCTTACTGCGGTCCGTTCGGCGGCGGACCTTTCTTGCCCTTCTTGCCGCCCTTCGCGCCGGGTCCGCTTTGGCCGCCGAGATTCGCATGGGCGTCCATGCGCATCTTGTTGAACGAAGGGTCTGGCGTGCCCTTGAGCTTGCGCGGGATGAACGGGAAGTCCTCGGTCAGCATGTAGTAATAAGTGCCCTGCGGGAATTCCGGGGTCACGCCCGTGCGCCCGCCGAATTCATCGAGGTCGCCGTGGCCCGGAACATATTCGTAATCGAGGGCGAAGGAGCCGTCGGGCTTCCCGGTGGGGCTGGCCTGCCCGTCGCCGCCCCGCTCGGCCGTCTTCAGGCGATAGCTGCTCTTCATGGCCTTGAGGGTGCTCTTCGGATCGACCGGGTCGGCGTAGGCGTAGACTGCGTAGACCGGATAGCCGTCGGCCGCCCAACCGACATGGGTCATCTTTGTTTCTCCGCCGGAGAGCCTCGCGATGAGCAGGGTAGGGAGGCCGTGATAATGGTAGGCTCCGTTCGGCTGGACGTGGCCATGGTTCTGATCGAGGCCGAGTCCGGTCGGGATCCGGGGGGTCGTGCCCATCTCAGTGTTGCTCTTGAGCGCCTCGTAGCGCCAAAGGTTGCTCCGGTCGCCATCGTTAAAGACTTCGGCGGTGCCGGGGTCGAAGACCACGCCGTTCAGGGCGACCCCCCAGGCGTAGGGGAAGCGGCCGGGTTGCTCGGTCGCCGGCTGGGGTCGAGCGGGCACCTCGAGCCGGTATTCCTGCTCGGAGATGGCATTAGGGTTACCCCGGTTGGGGAACGAGGCGACCTTGTGGTCCGGTATGCCGTTGGATTCGATGACCCGCTTATCCCCCTGGAGGGTGATCGTGACCTTGTTCTGGGCGGGCGGGGCGCTGTCGGCGACCTTGAGGGCCGGGCCGGCCGCCAGCAGGGATACTGCCAGTAAGGTGAGGAGGGTGGGGTTCATGGGGTATGAATAGAACCGCGACACTTCGGTTTAGTTACCTTCGGCTGGGCTGTCTTGCCCGCGAAAGGTTGGCATTTCGCGGGAAACCCCTTCTGCTGGGGCATGGCTTCCACCACCGAAATCCTCTCCCGGGCCGTCGCCGGACTCAACGGCTTGGCCACGGTCTTCCTCTTGGTCGGCATCTTCCGTATCAAGGCAGGCGACCGCGAGGGGCATGGCAAGGCGATGAAGTGGGCGGTCATGACCTCGGCGCTCTTCTTGGCGGTCTACCTGGCTTCCAAGGTCCACCTGTGGGTCGCTCTTGGCCGGACCAACGTCACCTACGCCCCTGACGCTGCTTCGACCTGGGCCGGGCTCAAGTCGCTCTACCTCTTCATCCTCATCCCGCACGTCATCCTCGCCATCGTCGTCACCCCCTTCGTCCTGCGGGCGGTCTGGCTGGCCAAGGTCGGCCGCCTCGAGGAGCACAAGCGCCTCACGCGCTGGGTCTTCCCGGTCTGGCTCTACGTCTCCGTCACCGGTGTCGTCGTCTGGGCCTTCATGGAGTTCAGCGGCTCGCTGGCCAAGGCCGCCGCGGTCGTCCGCTGACCGGCCCATTTTCCCCTCGCTCCGTATTCGATTTCCGCTTTCACTCGCGCGGTCGTCATGGATAGCGAGCCTTCTTCCCGTAACCCGCAGACCGAGAAGCTGTTTCTCTGGGCGTCGTTCATCCTCTTCTGCACCGTGCTCGCCTTCACCTGGTCGACCTACGGCGACGAAGTCGCGCGCCTCGAAGGCCTCCGAGCCAGCGAGCGCCAGAAAGAGCAGGCCTACGCGGCGCTCGAGCGTACGCGCGGCCAGACCGACCGCTATGTCGATCGTTTTGGTCGCGACCCGGAATTCGTCCGTGACCAGGCCCGTGAACGCATGGGCGTCGCCGAGCCCGGCGAGATCGTGATCCGCGTCGACGGCGCCCGTGGCATGGCCACGCCCGCCAGGAGCGCCGCTCAGGCTGCGCCCGCTCCGGCCGGCCGCTGAGCGTCCTTGCTTGCCTGAACGCCCTCCCGGGGGCATTGGTTCGTCATGTCCGCAAGGAAGAAAGCCCAGGCCACCTGGGGCGGCCGGTTCAGCGCCGGTCCTGCCGAACTGATGCTGCGTTTCGGCGAGTCCGTCTCGTTCGATCATCGTCTGTGGGCCCAGGACATCCGCGGCTCGAAGGCCCACGCCACGATGCTCGCCCAGGCGGGGATCCTGACCAAGAAGGAGCGCGACGCGATCCTGCGCGGGCTCGACGCCATCGCCAAGGAGATCGCCGCCGGCAGGTTCGTCTGGAGCCGCGACCTCGAGGACGTGCATATGAACATCGAGAGCGCGCTCACGAAGCGGGTCCCCGCCGCCGCCAAGCTGCACACGGCCCGTTCGCGTAACGACCAGGTCGCGACCGACGTCCGTCTCTGGATCAAGGACCAGTGCGACGTCGCCGACGAAGCCCTCGTCTCGCTGCTCAAGACGTTGGTGAAGCTCGCCGAGGCCAACGCCGACGTGATCTTGCCCGGCTACACGCACCTGCAACGCGCCCAACCCGTCTCCGTCGCCCACCACCTGCTCGCCTACGCCGAGATGTTCGGCCGCGACCGCGCGCGCCTCGCCGCCGCCAAGGCTTCCGCCAACTGGTGCCCGCTCGGCTCCGGCGCCATCGCCGGCACGACCCTGCCGATCCGCCGCGAGGTCACCGCGAAGCTGCTCGGCTTCGTCGACGAGAAGGGCCGCCCGCAGGTCACCCGTAATTCCATGGACGCCGTCGCCGACCGCGATCCGGCCACGGAGTTCTGCTTCGCCGCCGCCCTCTGCGGCGTCCACCTCTCCCGCCTGGCCGAGGACATGGTCCTCTGGTCTTCCGCCGAGTTCGGCTTCGCGCGCCTGCCCGACGAATTCTCGACGGGTTCGTCGCTGATGCCGCAGAAGCGCAATCCGGATTCGATGGAGCTCCTCCGGGGCAAGGCCGCCCGTTTCCAGGCCTCGCTCACGCACCTGCTCTCGCTCACCAAGGGCCTGCCGCTCACGTATAACCGCGACCTGCAGGACGATAAGCCGCCGCTCTTCGACGCCGCCGACCAGCTCATCCTGTCCGTCGCCGTCGCCGACGCCACGCTCGCGGGCACGACCTTCAACAAGGCGCGCTGCCTCGCCGCCGCGTCCGATCCCGCGCTCCTCGCCACCGACCTCGCCGACTGGCTCGTCCGCAAGGGCATGCCGTTCCGCCACGCGCACCACGCCGTCGGCCGCCTCGTCGCCCTCGCCGAGAAGTCCGGCCTGCCGCTCGACAAGCTTTCCGACGCCGCCGCGCTGACCGCCGACAAGGAGTTCACGAAGGGCTGGCGCGAGGTCTTCAGCCTGAAGCGTGGCTTCGCCGCGCGTGAGAACACGGGCATGCCCGGCCCCAGGGCCGTGGCCCGTGAGATCGCGCGCTGGAAGCAGTCCCTCCGCTGAGCGGGGATGAACGTCGGTCTGCTCATCGCCGCCTGCCTGACCGCGAGCCTCTCGCCCGGGCCGGCGGCGCTGTCGACCATTGAGACGTCACTCCGTTACGGCCAGCGCCGCGCCTTCTGGCATACGCTGGGCCTCGCCGTGGGCGAGACGCCGCACCTCTTCCTGGCCCTCTATGGGACACGGTGGTTGGCGCTCCAGGCGCCGCAGGCGCTGACGGTCGTCGCGTCGGCCGGGATGGCTTACTTCCTCTATCTAGGCGTCGGTCATCTCGCCCGACCGCGTTCGAGCCTGCCGGAATCCTCCGGATCCGAAGGCGGAGCCGGCCGGCTTTTCCTGCGCGGGGCTTGGGTGAACTTTTCGAATCCGAAGACGATCCCGTTCTTCCTGATCATCATCCAGGCCGCGGGCGTGCCGTCCGATGCCTTCGCTTGGTCGACCACGGGCGTATTCTTGCTCTGCACCCTGGGCGCGGAGGTCGGCGTGATGAGTTCTTACGCCTTGGTCGGCGATCGTCTGCGCGTGCTTCTGAAGAACCCGGCGACGATCCGCGGGGTCGATCGGGCGCTCGGCGTACTCTGGTCGGCGCTCGGCCTGCTGATGGCCTGGCGGGCCTGGCAATTGCTCGAAGCTTCGCATTAACCGTCGACCCGCGGGCTTGTCAGCCGGACCGCGCGAAGTTAACCATAGGCATGAGCTTACCCCGTCTCTTCGCCTGCGCGCTCGTCTTGATCACGTCCCTGTACGCCAAAGAAGCGCCGAAGAGGGTCGGTATCATCGGCTTGGACACCTCGCACGTCGTGGCTTTCACGACAGTGCTCAACCAAGGCCCGAAGAATCCGGCCGACGCCGCCAAGTTCGCGGGCTTCCGCGTGACGCACGCTTTCGCGCAGGGCAGCAAGGACATCCCGGAGAGCACCTCGCGCGTCCCGGAATACACGATGAAACTCAAGGCCATGGGCGTCGAGATCGTGGGTTCCATCGAACAGCTCTGCGCGCAGGTGGATTTCGTGCTCCTGGAGTCCAACGACGGCCGCGTGCATTTCGAGCAGCTTCTGCCGGTGCTGAAGGCCGGTAAGCCCGTCTTCATCGACAAGCCCATCGCGGGCTCGCTCGCCGACGTCCTCCGCATCCAGGAGGCCGCGCGCAAGGCCGGCGTGACCTATTTCTGTTCGTCGTCGCTCCGCTTCGCCGCCGGCACGCAGGCCGTCGCCCAAGGCTCGATTGGCAAGGTGAGGTCAGCCTATGCGACCAGTCCCGCGAGCCTTGAGTCGCACCACCCCGATCTCTACTGGTATGGCGTCCATGGCTGCGAAAGCCTCTTCGCCGTCATGGGCACGGGTTGCGTCTCGGTAAGGCGCGACAAGACTCCGGAAGGATTCATCCAGGTCACCGGCAGCTGGGGCGACGGACGCGTGGGCATCTTCCGCGAAGCAGACCGTAAGGCGAAGGGCGGACCTTATGGCGGCAAAGCCGTCGGTGAGAAGGGCGAAGCCGCCATCGGCAAGTTCGACGGTTATGAGGTCTTGCTCGAAGCGATCGTGAAGATGTTCCGCACCGGCAAGGCACCGGTCTCTCCCGAAGAAACCCTCGAGCTTTATGCGTTCATGGAAGCCGCCGACGAGAGCAAGCGCCGGGGCGGCGTCGAAGTGAAGCTCGCCGCCGTCCTCGCCCAGGCCCGCGCGGAAGTCGCGAGGTAACTAAAGGCAGGGATGCGACGCCATCGCCGCCGTTTGTCTCGAGGCAGGGGCAGCACCGCGTGCTGCCCTAGCTAAGGTCGCCTTTTGAGCTGGGCTTTGGGTAGGGTTGAGCGCCCTCGCTCAACCCCGGCTGACCAAGGTTGGTCAGCCCTACCTCGCGAACGCGCCCAACAAAAAAGCCGCCCGGGCTGGCGGCTTGCTAGGTCGGCACGCAGTGCCGACCCTACCTTTTGATTACCGGCAGACACCGAAGCGGAAGACAAGCTTCTGAGAGTACCGTTCGCCTGGGCGCAGGATGCCGCTCGGGTAGCCGAGGCGAGGGAACTCCGGCTGGTTCGGCGAATCGGGGAAGAGCCCGGGCTCGAGGCAGAAGCCTTGGCGGAAGGCGAAGGGCTTGGCCCAGCGGCCCTGGACGGTGCCGGCGAGGAAGTTGCCGGTATAGAACTGCAGGCCCGGGGCGTCGGTGAGGACTTCGAGCGTACGACCGCTGGTGGGCTCGCTCACGAATGCGGCGGGCTTGAGCATCTTGTCCGGACCGAGCACGTAGCAGTGATCGTAACCGCGGGCGCGGCGGAGCTGATCATGCGGGGCACCGATGCGCTCGCCGATGGCGTGCGGGCTGCGGAAGTCGAACGGCGTACCGCTCACGTCCATGAGTTCGCCCGTCGGGATGAGCGCGGGGCTGACCGGCACGAGCTGGTCGGCGCGCAGCGTGACCTGATGATCGAGGACGCTGCCTTGGCCGGCCAGGTTGAAGAACACGTGGTTCGTCAGGTTGCACGCCGTCGGGGCGTCGGTGGTCGCCGTGAAATCGATCGTGAGCTCGTCGGATTCGTCGGCCAAGGCGTAGGTGACCGTGACGCTGAGCGTGCCGGGGTAGCCTTCTTCGCCGGCGGGACTCACGTAGGTGAAGCGGACAGCCGAAGCAGACTCCGTGCGCACGGCTTCGGAAGACCAGACGCGCTTGTCGAGTCCGCGCACGCCGCCGTGGAGGTGGTTGCCGTTGTTGTTCTGGGCGAGCGCGATGGTCTGTCCGTCGAGGGTCAGCTTGCCATCGGCGAGGCGGTTGGCGTAGCGGCCGACGGTGCTGCCGAGGAACGGGTTGCCGGCGACGTAGTCTTCGAGCGAGCGCAGGCCCAGGGTCACTTCGCCGAGGCGGCCGTGGACGTCGGGGACACGGATCGAGGTCAGGGTAGCGCCATAATCGCAGACCGAGACTTCCATGCCACGGGCGTTGGTGAGGGTGTGGAGCTGCACCGGCCGGCCTTCGACGACGCCGTATTGGCGACGAAGGGCGAGACCCGTGCGACGATTGCGGCGAAGGGCCAGGAAGCCGGCGATCAGCAGAGTGCCGTAGGTCAGCGCTTCAGGGGAAAGCATGGGGTAAAGTTGTCGGGCAGGAAGCAGGTCGGCAAATCAAAGAAGGGAGGGGGAGCATGGAGGGCTGAATGGAAATGACCGTTAGTTGACGAGTTGGCCTGTTGACACGTTGGCAAGGGAGGCGCGGGACAGGGGCTGAATTGGATGGGAGATGGCTGCATCGGTGACACACGGCTGCATCGATGGTGGAATGGTTTTGCAGCCAATCATCCGGTTTCCGGGCGGCCTTTGCGTCAGGCATTGGGTAGGGTTGAGCGCCCTCGCTCAACCGCGGCGAACGGCTGACCAAGGGTGGTCAGCCCTACCAGGCCGCGCTGCGGCGAACGTAACTAAAACAAAAAGACCGCCTGGGTGGGCGGTCTGATCGGGCCGGGGGAAGAGCGGGGCTTACTTCTTCTTCTCTTCCTTCGGCGCGGCGACGGCGACGGAGCCGGTCGTGAGCGCGGTCCAGTCGGCGGCTATGCGGAGGGCTTCCTGGAGCTGGATATCGTATTCCGGCCAGTCTTCGTCTTCGAGCGGGTCGCGCATGCGGGCGCTGCGCTTCAGCTTGGCGGCGGCGCCGGGCCCTTCCTTCTTCTCCTGTTCGATGGCGGCGTCGAGTTTCACCTCGCTGGCCTTGAAGGAGGTCTTGGCGTAGTCGGTCAGCTCGCGGCGCACCTGCTCGCGGAAATCCAGGTCGTCTTTGCGCTCGGTGCGACGCTGGTCGAGCGAGAGCGAGACCTCCTTGCGGACCTGGCGGCTCTTGGTCCAGTCGATCGTGCGGGAGAGCGTGAGGAATTCCGGGAGCTCCGACTGGCGGCGGGCCGAGTTCGCGGCGAGCTGGGCGATGAGCCCCTCGGAGAGCTTCGCCTTCAGCCAGTCGCCCTCGTCGGGCTTGGTCAGCGTGGGGGTGACGGAATCCCAGGGCAGCGCTCGCTCGAGGTCGCCCTCGCCGACGGGCAGCACGGAGTAGACCGAGGGGACGACGATGTCGGCCGGCACGCCCTTGAGCTGGATGGAGGAACCGCTGGGCGCATACCATTTCTGGATGGTCACCTTCACGGCCGACTTCAGGTTCCGGTCGAAGCGGCTCAGCTCGATGATGTTCTGGACCGAGCCTTTTCCGTGGGTGGTCATGTCGCCGACCACGATGCCGCGGCGGTGGTCGCGCATGGCGCCGGCGAAGATCTCGGAGGCCGAGGCGGAGAGCTTGGAGGTGAGCACGACCAGCGGACCGTTCCAGGCGACCTTCTCGTCTTCGTCGCGGTAATCTTCGGAGCGTCCCTGGCTGTCTCGTACCTGGAGGACGGAGCCCTTCGGGATGAAGAGGCCCGAGATGTCGACGGCTTCGTTGAGCAGGCCGCCGCCGTTCTTGCGGAGGTCCATGATGAGGGCCTTCATGCCCATCTTCTTCAACTTGATGATCAGCTGCTCGATGTCGGCGGAGGGGCTCGAGCCGGAGCCATCCTGGTTCTTGCCGTAGAACGAGGGCAGTTCGATCACCCCGAGGAGGGCGGTGCCGCCCGCGCTGGGGACTTCGATCGCCTTGGCCGAAGCCATCTGGCCGACGAGCTTGATCTGGTCGCGCTTGAGCGTGACGGTCTTGCGTCCGCCGCCGGCCATGTCGACGAGCAGGCGGACGGTCGTGCCTTGTTTGCCACGGATGCGGCTGATGGCCTTGGAGAGGCGCATGCCGACGATGTCTTCCATCTCGCCGTCTTCGCCCTGGCCGACCGCGATGATCTTGTCGCCGGGCTTCACCTGGCCTGAGAGGTCGAGCGGTCCGCCCGGCAGCAGGTCCTTGACGACGCAGGTGCCGTCTTCGTCGGAAAGCGTGGCGCCGATGCCCACGAGCGAGTTGCGCATCGCGATCTCGAACTCCTCCAGCGACTGCTGGGAGAAGAAGGTCGAGTGCGGGTCATACTGCCCGGAGTAGGAGTTGAGGAAGATCTCTTCGACTTCGTGCTGGTCGAAGTCCAGGTAGGTGCGGCCTTTCTCGTAGCGCTTCTTGAGCCGGGCGACGGCTTCCTGCGTCTTGGCCGGGGTGATCTCAGGGAGGGCGGCCTCCTTCGTCGTCTTGCCCGGGCGGTCCTCGCCGAGCAGTTCCGAGAGCATGTCGAGTCGCAGGCGGCGGGCCCAGAGCTCGTCGGCGTCGGCCGGGGTCGCGGGCCATTCGGCCTTCTTGCGATCGAGCGGGAAAGTGCCCGTCTGGGTCAGGTCGATGGGCTGGTCGAGCGCCGCGAGGTTCGCCGCCGTGCGTTCGGCGACGCGCTTCTTGAACAAAGCGAAGATCTCGAAGGCCGGGGTCAGGTTGCCGCGCTGGAGATAGAGGTCGAGGGTCTTGCCGTAGCGGGTGACGAACTCGTCGACCTCTTCGGCCGTGAAGTACATCTTCGCGCCGTCGAGGTTCTCGCAGTAGGCGCGCACCACCGCGTTCATGTCGATGGATCCCATGTCCTTCTTGCTGATGTGGAGCTTCTCGAGGAGCGCGGCCGTGGCGCGCGTCTCGTTCTGCATCGCTTGCGTGGTGGTGAAGCCGCCGGTCTGGGCCGAGACCAGCGCTGCCAGGAGAACCGGCAGGAGGGAAAAGCGGAGTCGCATAAAAGTGGGGTGGGGTCTCAGCGTAGGCGGGCGCTGAGTTCTTCAAGCCTACGTTTCTCGCCAGCAGTGAGCGAGCCGAATCCCCCGGCGGAAATCTTGTCGAGAAGCTTGTCCATTTCCGCGCGGGCTTGGGCGGAAGTGAGGGGACGTCCTGGGGTGTTTTCCTCGGGGGGTGTCTCGAAAGCAGGGCTCGGGGCTTCGGTTTCCATCGGTTCCTGTATCTGAGCGTAGCTGGGCCCCGCATTTGTCCGTTGGAAGTGCCGCCAGGCGAGCCAGCCCAGGAGCAGGCCGCCGAGGTGGGCCGAGTGGGCGATCGAGTCATTCCACGCGGCGTGCCACTGCGGCCACGTGTGGCGTCCGGGGAGTTCGGCGAAAGCCCAGCCGAGGAACGTGAACAGTGAAATGACGATGAGCAGCCAGCGGACCTTGAGCGTCACCGGCAGGAAGAAGAACAGCAGCAGCGTGATCTGGTGGTCGAGCTTGTCGAGGAGCGCCACGAGCATGAGCGCGTAGACGCCGGCGGACACGCCGACGAGCAGGCCGCTGCGGTCGCCGCCGAGGCCGGTGAGGACCCAGGCGAACGCGCCGAACAGGGTGCCCGCCGCGAGCACGGCGAGGAGCGCGCGCGGACCTTGCTCGCGTTCGACGATGGCGCCCGTCCACCAAAGGATCAGGCAATTGCCGAGCAGGTGCCAGAAGCCGTCATGCAGCAGGCCGTGGGTCAGCCACTGCCAAGCCTGCGGGGCGCTCTCGCGGAGCATCGCCCAGCCGAGGAAGTCCGCGCCGGCGGATTCCTGGATCAGTCCGAGGATGAAGAACGCCACCAGCGCGCCGACTACCCACGCGGTGACCGAGATCGGTTCCCGCGCGAGGCGCTGGTTCCGCATGTAGGCCCGGTCGCCGATGCCCATGCGCGTGCGGTCGGGTTCAGAGCTTCTTCACGATCGCGTCGGCGAGGCCGTACTCGATGGCCTCCTTGGCGGTCATGTAGAAGTCGCGGTCGGTGTCCTTGGTGACTTTCTCGATCTTCTGCTTCGAGGCTTTGGCGAGGATCTCGTTGAGCTCGGTGCGCAGTCGTTCCATCTCCTGGGCCTGGATGTGGATGTCCACGGCCGTGGCCTGGATGCGGCCCATGATGAGCGGCTGGTGGATCATCACGCGCGAGTGGGGGAAGAGCAGGCGATTGCCTTTCTCCTTGGGGGCTTGGAGGAGGATCGAGCCCATCGAGGCGGCCATGCCGGTCACGACGACCTTCACGGGGGAGGAGATCATGCGGATGGTGTCATAGACGGCCATGCCGGAGGTGATGGAGCCGCCGGGGGTGTTGATGTAGAAGGTGATCTCCTTGCCCGGGTCGATGCCGTCCAGGTAAAGGAGCTTTTCGACGATGTCGCGCGCGGAGGCGTCCTCGACGGCGCCCCAGAGGAAGATCTTCCGCTGTTCGAGGAACTTCTTCTGGATGAGCATGGCGCTCGGTCCGCCGTCCTTGGGGGCGGCCGGGGTCTTCTCGTCCTCGTCTTCGTCGTCGTTACGCATGGGAGCCGTCAACTTGCCCGAAACCGGCCCGGTGGCAAGCGTGGGAAGCCGAAGTCCGGGCGGAAAGCATTCACAGTCGGCGGGCGACCTTGCGCCCCGGCGGGGCTTCGGCCTACGTTCGGCCCGTGCCCACCCTCCGCCTCACCGGCCTGCGCCGCCAGTTCGGATCCGCCGTCGTCCTAGACGGGGTGGACCTCGTCGTGGAGTCCGGGACGCTCTGCTGCCTGCTCGGTCCCTCGGGCAGCGGCAAGACGACCTTGCTGAAGCTGCTCGCCGGCCAGCAGGAATCCCAGGGCGGTTCGATGCTGCTGGGCGACCGCGACATCACGTTCACGCCGGCCGCGTCCCGCGGTTTCGGTTTCGTGCCCCAGAACTACGCGCTCTTCCCGCACCTGAGCGTGCTCGAGAACGCGGCGTTCTCCTTCGATGCGGAAAAACTCGCCGCGGCGGAGGTCAAGACGCGCGCCCTCGAAGCCCTCCGGCTCGTCGGCGCCGACGCCTGGGCGGAACGGCGTCCCCAGGAACTCTCCGGCGGCCAGCAACAACGCGTGGCCTTGGCCCGCGCCCTCGCGCTCCGCCCGTCCGTCCTGCTGCTCGACGAACCGTTGAGCAACCTCGACGCCGCCTCGCGCCTGGAAGTCCGCGAGGCCATCCGCGCCTTGGTGCGCGCGACGGGCGTGACGGTGCTCTGCGTGCTGCACGACCAGAAGGACGCTTATGCCATGGCCGACCGGCTGGCCGTCATGCGCGCCGGCCGCATCGTGCAGGCCGGCCGTCCCATCGACCTTTACCGCCGGCCCGCGGACAGCTGGACCGCGTCTTTCCTCGGCGCCGCCAACCTCGTGCCCGGCAAGGTCACGCAGGTCGGGGCGGGCGAGTTCGTGGCGGAGACTCCCGTGGGCGAAGTCCGCGGTGCGCTGGCCACGCCCGATGCTCCGCCCGCAACCGGCGACGCGATCACGGTGTGCATCCGTCCGGAGTGCCTGAAGCTCGATTTCATGGCGCCCGACGAGAACGCCTTCGCCGGCGAGATCGTGGCCTCGCTCTTCCAAGGCGACGTCTCCCTGCACGACTTCAAGACCCCGGAGGGCACCGTCCTCCGCATCGCCGAAGCCAACCCCCGTCAGCGGGTGGGCTCCAAGGCCAAGGTCTTCGCCTGGGCCGAGCCCGAGGACGTCGTCGGCCTGCGCCGCTGATCAGGCCTGGGCCCGGCGGAACTTGCCCGGCGTAAGCTTCGTCCGGGCCTTGAAAGCCGCCTGCAGGTAATGGCTGTGCGTGAAGCCGGTCTGTTCGGCGATGAGGTCGATCGTCAGGTTCGTCTCGCGCAGGAGACGTTCCACCTCCGCGAAGCGCACGCGCAGGATCTCGTCCTTCGGCGAGCGCTTCAAGGCCGCCTTCATGCGACGGTCGAGGGTGCTGCGCGAAGCGCCCAGTTTCGCGGCGAGTTCGTTGACGTCGAGGCCGCGCGCGGCGCCTTCGCGGATGAGGGCGACCGCCCGGGCCACCAGCCGATCGCCGATCACGCGCTCGCCGGAAGATCCGCGCACCTCGATGCCTTTCGGGGCGATGAGCGTCGGCTTGGCCCGGGAGGACTTCCCGCGCATGAGCCGGTCAAGCAGTTCCGCGGCGGCGAAGCCGACGGCATGACCGTCGTAGCGCACGCTGGAAAGCGGCGGGGTGGTGAAACTGCAGAGCGTCTCCTCGTTCTCGGCGCCGACGACGGCGACCTCTTCCGGCACCGCCACGCCGGCGGTCTGGCAGGCCTCGAGCAGGCGCACGCCGAGCTGGTCGGTCGAGGCGAAGATGCCCACCGGCTTAGGCAGCTGCGCGATCCATTGGATCAGGCGGGCCTGGCTCTGCTCCCAGTCCGGGGCGCGTTCCGGGTGGTCCTCGGGGAGTTCATGGCACCGAAGTCCGTATGTACGGACGACTTTCTTGAAGTTCGCCACGCGCTCGACGAAGAACTGCTCGTTGCGCTGACTGTAGGCGGCGAAGTGCCGGAAGCCCCGCTCATAGAAGTGCTCCGCCACCATGCGGCCGATGTCCTCGTTGTCGCAGCCCACGAAGGGGCGGCCGCCGGCGAAGTGCGTGGAACGCAGCTCGACCGCGGGCAGGCCGGTGGCGGCGACAAGTTTGGAGGTCTCCGCGCTGAAGGTGCGGGTGAGGATGCCGTCGCCGTCCCAGTCCTTCAGCCAGGTCGGGGGTGAGGAGTCCAGGGCGCGGAGTTCGAGGTAGGTCGACCAAGGGCCGTGCGCCGCCACGTAGCTGCGGACGCCGGCGAGGAGTTCGCGCGTATACGTGCGGGTGGTCTCGATGAGGAGGGCGACCCGCGGCGCGCGACGATGGGAGGGAGAGGGCATGGGTCTGACCAAAAACCTTACATTTAGTGCATCATACCTGTAATGACTTTGCGGGCAAGAAAGGATATAGTCCTGCTACCCCCATGAAACTCCGCCTCCTCACCGTCGGCCTGCTCGGCCTGTGCTCGTTCGCCGTCGCCGCCGGGCTCATCGACAACAAGAACCAGGCCTCGATCTCTTCGGGCGCCGACAAGCCCGAGAACGCCAAGAAGCCCAAGGTGCTGATCGTCATCGGCGACGCCACCGAGCTGCTCGACACGATGTATCCGGTCTACCGCCTGCAGGAAGCCGGCTTCCAGCCCGTGTTCGCGACGCCCGAGAAGCGCGTCTACCAGACCGTCCTTCACGAGGTGAAGCCCGGCTGGACGATCACCAAGGAGTGGGAGGGCTACACGATCAACTCGGACATCGCCTTCAAGGACATCAAGCCGGAGGAATACGTCGGTATCTTCTTCAGCGGCGGCCGCGCTCCGGAGTATATCCGCGAGGACGAGGCCCTGCTCGCCGCCACGCGCTGGTTCTGGGAGAACAAGAAGCCGATGATGAGCGTCTGCCACGGCGTCGAGATCCCCGCCCGCGCCGGCATCGTGAAGGGCCTGCGCATGGCCACCGTACCGAAGTGCAAGTTCGACCTCGAGGTCTGCGGCGGCATCTTCGTCAACGCCCCCGTCGTCATCGACCGCCACATGGTCAGCGGCCGCACCTTCCACGACAATGGCGCGTTCGTCGGCCCGTGGATCAAGATGCTCGAGGCCGAAGTCGCCAAGAAGTAAGTTCATGCTATCCCGTCGCGACTTCCTTCGTTCCGCCGGCCTCGCCGCCGCCGCGGTCGCCACCGCGCCCGCTCTGCGGGCCCAAGCCGCGGAGCCTTTCCGCCTGCGCTACGTGCTGTCATCTGCGATGTACGGCTACGCCCCGCTCGCCGAGGTGCTGCCCGAGGTCGCCAAGACCGGCAGCGAGTCGCTCGACATCTGGTGCAAGGTGCATGGCGACCAGCGTGAGCAGGCCGCCGCGCTCGGCGACGAAGCCTTCGCGGCCCTGCTGAAGAAGCATGGCGTGAAGGTCGGCGTGAGCACCCGCTATCCCCTCGGGCCTTTCAAGCTCCAGGAGGAGATGGCCTGGGTGAAGCGGCACGGCGGCACGACCGTCGTCTGCGGCAGCACCGGACCGAAGAATCCCTCCGGCGCCGCGGCCAAGGCGGCCATCGCCAAGTTCCTCGAAGAGATGAAGCCGCATGCCGCCAAGGCCGAGGAGCTGGGCGTGCGCATCGCGATCGAGAACCACTCGAACCAAGCCCTGCATCATCCGGACTCCCTCCGCGCCTTCGCCGAGCTGAACAAGTCGCCCGCGCTGGGCGTGGCTTTCGCGCCCCACCACCTGCACGAGTGGGCCGACCAGATCCCGGCGCTGCTCCGCGACCTCGGCGCGCGCAACCTGCCGTTCATGTATTTCCAGGAACACTCCGAGGGCATCTTCAAGAAGGCCTCGAAGGAAGAAGAGCTCCGCCAGATGGCCGGCCGCGGCAAGCTCGACTACCGCCCGATCGTGAAGGCCCTCCGCGACATCCGTTTCAACGGCCAGGTGGAGCTGTTCATGCATCCCACGCCGCGCGGCATCCCCGTCATGCCGACCACCGCCGAGGTCACCGCGCTCATCAACGAGTCGCGCGCTTACGTCGAGAAGTGCGTCCGCGAGACCGCATGATGCTGCGTTTCGCCATCCTGCTCGGCGCCGTCGCGCTGCATGCCGAACCTTTGGTCACCGGGTTCGAGCGCTTCCATGCCGCCACGCCGACGGCCGAAGGGGGTCGGCTGCTTTATAACGAGCTGGGCTGCGTCAATTGCCACGGTGGCGAGACCGGCCTGCCGGCCCTGCGTGGCCCCGCCCTTGCGACCGTGACCCAGCGTGTCCGCTCCGAGTGGCTCAAAAAATTCATCGCTGATCCCGCGTCGGCCCACCCCGGCACCGTCATGCCGCAGGTGCTGGCGAAGGCTGACGCCCAGGCGCTCGTCGCGATCGAACATTACCTCGCCTCGCTCAAGCCGAAGGCCGCCGCCAAGGCTCCGGCCAAGATCCTGCATGTGAACGGACGTCGCGGAGGCGACCTTTTCAATACGCTTGGCTGCGTCGCGTGCCATGCGCCTGGCCAGGATTTCGTGCCGCCGGAAGGCGCGCCCAAGGCTTCCGAGTTCACGCACCGAAGCGTCGCTCTCGGCGATCTCAAGGCGAAGTACAGCCTCGATAGCCTCAGCGCCTTCATCCTCGACCCGCTCAAGGTGCGGACCGACGGACGCATGCCCAAGACGTCCATGGACAAGCAGGATGCCATCGACATCGCCGGCTACCTTCTGGAGTTCCAGGGCAGCGACGGACGCCTGGACAACCCGGTGGTCTCCGTCGTCGCCGACAAGAACCTCGCGATCGCCGGCCGCAAGGCCGTCATCGCCGCCCGGTGCGCCGCCTGTCACGACCTGCCGAAGGACGCCGCGGCCAAGCCGGTGGCGCTGAAGAAGAACGAAGAGGGCTGTCTCGACGCCGGTCATGCCAACGGCCCGCGCTATGCGCTCAGCGAGGCCCAGCGCGCCTCGTTGAAGCTCTTCCTCGCGAGGAAGGACGAAGTCGCCTCGCCCAAGCTCGCCGCCGACCTCACTTTGCACGCCCTCAACTGCGTCGCCTGCCATGAGCGCGATGGTCTGGGCGGTCCGGACGCCGCGCGTAAGCCCTACTTCCAAGGTGACCATAACCTCGGCGACACCGGCCGCTATCCGCCGCCCTTGACCGGCATCGGCGGCAAGCTGCGCCCCGAGTGGCTGGCCAAGGTGCTTGCTCCGCGCGCCGACGCCAAAGGCGCCGAGCTGTTCACGAGCCATTATAAGGGGGATGAGACCCGGATCCGTCCTTACCTGAAGACCAAGATGCCGCAGTTCGGCGCCGCCACGGCGGACCTCGCCAAGCTCCTCGGCGTCGCCGATGCGCGGACGGCCTTGAAGTTCGAAGGCGGCGACGACACCGCCGGGCGCAAACTGCTGGGCACGCAAGGGGGCGCAGGGTGCATCACCTGCCACCGTTGGGGTGATCGTCCCTCGTTGGGCATCCAAGGACCCGACATCAGCAACATCGCCGCGCGCCTTCAGGAAGGCTGGCTCCGCGAGTATCTCATCAACCCGGCAGGGTATCGTCCGGGGACGCTGATGCCATCGTTCTGGCCGGGAGGCAAATCGTTCAACCCGACCATCCTCGGCGGCGACACCGACAAGCAGATCGCCGCGATCTACAAGTTCGCCGAGAGCGCCAACGGGGAGCCGGAAGGCTTCCCGCAGAACCGCAACGGTGAGTTCGAGATCGTGCCCAAGGACCGTCCCGTGGTCCAGCGTGCGTTCCTCGACGGCGTAGGCGTGCGCGCGATCCTCGTCGGCTTCCCGACCGGCGTGCACCTCGCGTATGACGGCGACAAGGGCGGCCCCGGCCTTGCGTGGAAGGGACGTTTCTTCGACGCCTACCTGACATGGTTCTCGCGCTTCCCGACGTTCGAGAAGCCCATCGGCGAACAGGTCGTCGCCTGGCCCAAGCCCACCGGCCGTTTCCTCGGCTATCGTCTCGATGCCAAGGGAAACCCCACGTTCCTGAACGAACAGGGCGGCGTGAAGGTCGCAGAGGCTTTCGAAGGCCTCGAGAACGGCCTGCGCCGCACCGTCACCTGGGCGCCCACGCCGGATTTCCGGCCCACGATCCATCATCCCGCGGGGATGGTCGTCGACGTGAAGGAATCCACAGCCGAAGGCCGTCGCGTCTTCACCTACCTCTGGAAATGAAAGCCACCTTCGCCGCCCTTCTCGCCGCCGCTTCGCTTTCCGGGGCGTCTTACGACATCGCCGACATCCTGACGGCAAGCACCGCCGCCGATACGCGCGCCAAGGATTGGAAGCCGGGCGACGGCCTCGCGCTCGAAGTCAGCGGCATGGATTGGACCGCCGACGGCAAGCTCGCGCTCACCATCCGCAAGGGCGAGGTCTGGCTGCTCGACGGCGTCCTCGCCCCCAAGCCCGACAAGGTCAGCTACCAGCTCTTCGCCTCGGGCCTGCATGAGCCGCTCGGCCTCCTGCGCGACGGCCAGGACCTGCTCGTCACCCAACGCACCGAGACCACGCGTCTGCGCGACACCGACGGCGACGGCGTCGCCGACGAATACCTCACCGCGGGCGCGGGTTGGAACGTCTCCGGCGCCTATCACGGCTACGCCTACGGACCCAAGCGCGACGGCCTGGGTCAGCTATGGGTCACCCTCAATCTGGACATGGGCGACCACTCCGACAACAAGGCCCCTTGGCGCGGCTGGGGTGGCGTCCTCGATAAGGACGGCAAGTTCGTGCCCATGGCGGCCGGCATGCGCTCGCCGTGCGGACTCGGCACCAACCTCGCCGGCGACATGTTCTGCGTCGACCAGCAGGGCACGTGGATCCCGACCACCCCGATCTATCACCTCCGCAAGGGCGCCTTCTTCCTGAACCCGGAAGGCATCGCCTCGCAGGACCGTCCGGAATCTCCGCTCAAGCTCTCCGCCAAGGTCCCCGAGAAGGTTCCTTATCCGGAAGCCATGAAAGCCCTGCCCGAGATGCGTCCCCCGGCGGTCTGGATGCCTTATAACAAAGTCGGACGCAGCGGCACCGACCTCGTCACGTGCGACGCCGGCGGAAAGTTCGGGCCCTTCGACGGCCAGATGCTCGTGGCCGAGTTCACCGACGCCAAGATCAGCCGCGTCTTCATGGAGAAGGTCGACGGCGAGTATCAGGGCGCCTGCTTCCCGTTCGTCGGCGGTTTCGCCTCCGGCATCGTCCGACTCAACTTCGCCCCGGATGGTTCGCTCATGGTCGGGATGACCAGCCGTGGATGGTCGTCGCTCGGCACCAAGGCCTACGGCCTGCAGCGGCTCCGCTACAACGGCACCGTGCCCTTCTCCATCAAGGAGATGAAGGCCAGGCCGGACGGCTTCGAACTCGTCTTCACCAAGCCCGTCGACGTCGCCCGAGCCGGGGACCTCGCCTCCTACCGCATGAGCAACTACACACTTTTCTATTCGGGAGCCTATGGCAGCGATGAGATTCAGGCCGCGCCGAACGCCATCGTCTCGGCCCAGGTCGCCGCGGACGGCCTCAGCGTGCGGCTCAAGGTCGACGGCCGCCGGGAACTTTACATCCACGAGCTCCATGCGGACGGCATCCGTTCGGCCGCCGGGGAACCGCTCGACCATGCGGACGCGTATTACACGCTGAACCGCATCCCGAAGAACTGACTCGCAACGGAAGGGTAATCCTTTCCTCTTGGGGGCTTGGCCGCCGCCCCTTCCATCCGCTCGGAACTCGGACCCACGCTTAAGCTGGCCGTCCCGATCATGCTCGGGATGCTCGGCTACGGACTCATGTTCGTCGTGGACGTCGCCATGGCGGGTCACCTCGGCGAGACCGCGCTCGCGGCGTCGGCCCTGGCCTCGAACCTCAACTACATCCCTTACGTCTTCGGCATCGGCGTGGTCGGAGCCATCGCGGTCTATCAGTCGCAAGACAACGGCGCCGGCGTCGCGGAATCTTCGCCTGCCATCCTGAGGCACGGCATGGCGCTCGCGCTCGTGCTGGGCGTGGTCACCGCCGGGCTCACCCATTGGGCGGCACGCTTCCTGCCGCTGCTCGGTTCCTCGCCCCAGGTCACCGCCGAGACGCATGACTTCTTCGTCATCATGGCCTGGGCGATGGTGCCCGGCCTGGCCTTCCATGCGCTGCGCGGGCATCGCGATTCGCAGCATCAGCCGTGGATCTCGCTGGCCTGGCTGGCGGCTGGCATCCTCGCCAACGTCTTCTTCAACTGGCTGTGGATGTTCGGGAACTGGGGCTTTCCGGCCTTGGGTCTCGCGGGAGCCGGCTGGGCCACGCTCGTCTCCCGCATCCTGATGCTCATCGGCCTCTGGCTTACGCCGGGCCGTGGTGAGGTGCGCTGGGCGGACGGACTGCAGATGGCCGTCTTCCGTCGCCTGCTCGCCACCGGCTGGCCGGCGGGGCTGCATAGCCTCAGCGAAGTCGGCATCTTCGCGGTCGTGCCGGTCATGGCGGGCTGGATCAACGCCACCGCGCAGGCCGCGCACCAGGTCGCCATCAGCACCGCCTCCGCCGCGTTCATGCTTCCGCTCGGACTCGGCATCGCCGCGGGCATCCGCGTCGGCGAGGCTTATGGAGCCAAGGATGCGCGCAAGGTACAGGCCGTCGGTCTCGGCGCCATGATCCTCGGCGGCGTCATGATGGGGGCTTACGGACTCGCCATGATCCTCCTGCGGCCGTTGCTCATGGACACGTATGGCGTGGCCGGGACCGAGACCGCCGCGCTGGCCTCGAGCCTGCTCATCTTCGCGGCCATCTGGGCGCCCTTCGACGGCGTGCAGGTCGTGGCGGCTTACCTGCTGCGCTCGGTCAACCGGGCCGCATGGGCATCGTGGAGCGTCTTCATCGTCTACTGGCTCTTTTGCCTGCCGCTGGCGCTGGCCCTGGCTTTCCCGGCCGGCTTCCGACTCTTCGGCCTGCCCGTCGGACGCTGGGGCCTGGGCGCCGCGGGCATCTGGATCGCCTTGGCGACGGGCCTCATCCTGGTCTCGCTGGTGATGGGCTGGAAGTTCCGACGCTCCGCCCAGACCGACGTGGACGCCTGAGGCGTCACCTCGCCGACACTTTTCGGTCGAAAGAACTTAACATGCCCGGCCTTGCGAGGCGTGCCCCCTGGTTACCCTTGAGGTCGCACCCCGATGCACCTCACCCACGCCATCACCCTTCGCCGGGAGACGGAAGAAGACCCGGAATACGGTTTCCGCGAAGAAGCCGACGCCGACGTGATTCATCAGTCGCTTGAGAAACTCCAGCTGCTCGCTTTTGAACTACGCGACTGCGGGACGTATCCTCAGGCGATCGAACGCGTCTGCGACTACGTCGTGCACGACCCCGTGTACGCCGATTCCACCCGATCGCTCTTCCGTTCGACCCTGGAGATGCTCCGCCGTCGCGCCGTCTAGTCCGTCCCGACGGTCGACATCTTTCCGCGGGACGCTCCCGGGGCGGGGGCGTCGTCGGTCTGTCCGTAAAACAAAGAAGCCGACCTTGTGGTCGGCTTCTCGGAAGGCTGCCGGAGCAGCTTACTTGATCGCGCAGGCGGTGGAGGTCGTCGGCACGATCTCGACCTTACGGTGCTCGGCGTCCCAGCGGACGATGCCGTCAGCCTTGGCGAAGAGGGTGTGGTCGCGGCCCATGCCGACGTTGCGGCCGGCATTCATGCGGGTGCCGCGCTGACGGATGAGGATCGAACCGGCGGTGGCGAATTCGCCGCCGTAAAGCTTCACGCCGAGGCGCTTGGAGGTGGAGTCGCGGCCGTTGGAGGAAGTGCCGCCGCCTTTCTTTGTTGCCATGGTGGGAGGACGTTAAGGGTTAAGCAGAGATGGACTCGACCTTGATCACCGACAGTTCCTGGCGGTGGCCGCGACGGCGGTAGTAGCCCTTACGGCGGCGGTGCTTGAAGATGTCGATCTTCTCGCCGCGCTTGTTCTCAAGGATCTTGGCGGTGACCTTCGCGCCGGCGACGGTCGGGGTGCCGATCTTGGCGGAGGCGCCTTCGCCGACCAGGAGGACCTGGTCGAAGGTGAGGACGTCGCCCTCGTTCTTACCAGGATACTGGTTGACGATGAGGATGTCGCCCTGAGTGACGGTGAATTGGCGACCGGAGGTGATAAATGTGGCCTTCATGGCTGTCGGAAGGTCGGAGCAAACGGACTCGAGGGGGGTTGGCAAGGGGAATTGTCTGTAGATTAGGGGGAGGGGTAGGGGGAGGGGCAGGGGTGGGCGTTTTTCGGGTTAAATCTGGCCAAAGGGGGGTGGTCGGGGCGGTTAGGCCTTTCCTGGCAGAGGGAGGTGCTTAATTCTCACTGGATGAACCCTTTTTACCAAAACGGACAGTTCGAGGAGGTCCCGAGCCCCGATGAGGCGCTTTCCAAGGAGCTGACCCGTAACCTGTCTCTCGGTCCCACGATTCATGCTTCGGCCTACGTCCACGCCAAGGCGGTCGTCATCGGCAACGTCATCGTCGGCCCCAAGGCCAGCATCTGGCCCTGCGCCGTGCTCCGCGGTGATATCGCCCCGATCGAGGTCGGCGAAGGCAGCAACATCCAGGACGGCGCCGTGTTGCATGTCGCCGACGGCCTGCCGGCCAAGGTCGGCGCGCGCGTGACCGTCGGCCATCTCGCGATGATCCACGCCTGCGTCATCGGCGACGAGTGCCTCATCGGCATGCACGCCACCATCCTCGACGGCGCGGTCATCGGCGCGCGTTCGATCGTGGGCGCCAACGCGCTCGTCACCAAGGGCGCGCAGGTCCCGCCCGGCTCGCTCGTCATGGGTTCGCCGGCCAAGGTCGTGCGCGCCCTGACCGCCGACGAACAGGCGGCCCTGCCTGGCTGGGCCGAGAAATACATCAAGGTCGCCGCGCATCATCGCCGCTTCGATTGAACGTCGTCGCCGCCAGTCAGGTCACGCTGGGGGGGGCGGAATGGCGCGCCCGGCGCGCCGCGCATGAGGCCCGCGCGGACCGGCTCGTCGACGCGCGCCGCGAGCGCGCGCGGAAAGGCGTGTCCGACCCCGTCGAAGACTTCCTCTTCACTTATTATCCCTACCGCTTGGCCGCGTTGCGTCGCTGGACGCCGGGCGCCGGCGTCGCGCTGGCCGATGCGGACGAACTCGCCGACGGCCGCCGTTTTATCCGCGGGACCGACGGGCTCGTGCGCGTCGCCTTGCCGGACGTCGCGCAGGCCGGACGGCTGGCCTTCAGCCTCAAGCTCTGCCGGGCCGTCGCGGCGCGCCCCGCGTTCCATGCCTGCTTCGGACTCCACGAATGGGCGATGGTCTACGGGGAAGCCGAACAGCGCCGCCATGCCGCGTGGCCGCTCCGGCTCGGCGCGGAGGGCACCGACGCCGTCGTGCGGGCGCTGCCCGTGCGCTGCACGCATCACGACGCCTTCCGTTTCTTCACGCCGGGCGCCCGGCCGCTCAACAAGCTCGCGCCGACGCTCGAGGCGCGGGTCGAGAACGAGCAGCCCGGTTGCGTGCACGTCACGATGGATCTCTTCAAGTGGGCGATGAAGGCGCAGCCATGGGTCTCGGTCGAGCTCGCCGCGGATGCGTTCGAACTCGCGCACGTCGCCCGGTCGGTCGACATGCGTGCCAGCCCTTACGACTTCTCCGCGATCGGCCTCAAGCCTGTCACGATCGAGACGGCGGAAGGCCGCGTCGAGTATGAGCAGGAGCAGCGGCGGTTGTCGGCTCTGGCCGAGCCCGTGCGGGCGCGGCTTATCGCCGAACTCGAGCGCGCGCTCGCCTGAAGCGTAGGCGCAAAAAAGGCGGACCGTGCGGTCCGCCTTTCGCTTTCATCGTCCGTCCGCTCAGAGGCGCTCGACGACGAGGTCCTTGTAGTCGACCTTGCAGCCCGGGTCGTGGGCCTGGATGGCGAAGGTGCCGGAGCCTAGCTTGCGGCCGGGCATGCCTTTGGGCGGAGTCCAGTCTTCGGGCTGGGTGAAGTCGACGGTCTGCTTGCCGTTGATCCAGATCTGGATGCGCTTGCCTTCCACGCGGATGCGATAGTCGAACCACTCGTTGTCCGGGGCGGCCGGCGTGTCCATCACGTCGCGGACGGCGTAAAGGCCGCCGGTTTTCTTCTTATCACCGTGGGTCGCGTTTACCTGACATTCATAGCCTAGGTTCGGCCACTTCTCGGCCTGATATTGGGTGTGGAAGTAAATGCCAGAATTGGCCTTGTCGTAGGTCTTCACCTTCGCCTTGAAGTCGAAGTTCGTGAAAGAGGCCTGGCCGTCGGCGCCGACGTAGAAGAGGTGGTCGGCCTTGCCGCCGCGGACTTCGAGGACGCCGTCGACGACCTTGTAGGTGCCTTCGGGGGCGGTGGTCGAAGCTTTCCAGCCGGCGAGGGACTTGCCGTCGAACATCTGGATCGTTTCGCCCGCGAAGGCGGCGTACGAGCTCAGGAAGAACGCGGCCGTGGCCAGCAGCGTGGTGCGGAGGGGGGAGGTGGTGCTCATGGGGTGAGCCACCAAACAATGCTTTTCCCGCCGGCTGGCAAAGATTAAGTGAACACCTTGATGCCGGCCTCGCGCATCTCGAGCAGGCGCTTCTTCAGCGTCGAACGGTTGATACCGAGGATCATCGCGGAGCGCAGCTGGTTGCCGCGGGTCTCCTCCATCGCCCGCTTGATCATCTCCATCTCGATGGTCGTCAGGATGGACTTGCCGTCGCCGAGGCGGCCCTGCTTGTAGATGGCGTCGTAGGCGGAACTGGCGCCGAGGGAGGTTTCGACGGGCGCGGCCGCGGCGGCGGGACCGACGACGGTGTTCGCGGCCGCGGCGGCGGCCGGCTTGCGCGGATTGAGGACGTCCTGGGGCAGGTCCTTCGGGAGGATGGTCTCGCCCTTGGCGAGGACGTTGGCGCGTTGCACGACGTTCTCGAGTTCGCGCACGTTGCCCGGCCAGTCGTAGGCGAGGAGGGCGTCGAGCGCTTCGTCGGAGAGCCGCTTCGGTTTGAGCTTCTTGGCGGCCGCCTGGCGCTGCAGCATGTAGTCGACGAGCAGCGGGACGTCGCCCTTGCGGTGGCGCAGCGCAGGCAGGCGGATCCGGAAGACGTTGAGGCGGTAGTAGAGGTCTTCGCGGAACTGACGTGTCGCGACCATGGCTTCGAGGTCCTTGTTGGTCGCGGCGACCAGGCGCACGCTGACCTTGAGGGTCGACGTGCCGCCGACGCGCTGGATCTCGCCTTCCTGGATGGCGCGCAGGACCTTGGTCTGCGTGGGCAGGGACATGTCGCCGATCTCGTCGAGGAAGATGGTGCCGCCGTCGCAGAGCTCGAACTTGCCGGGCTTCTGGTTGGTCGCGCCGGTGAAGGCGCCCTTCTCATGGCCGAACAGCTCGGACTCGATCAGGTTTTCGGGGATCGCGGCGCAGTTGACGGCGAGGAACGGGCCCTTGGCGCGGAGGGAGTGTTGGTGGATGCAGCGGGCGACGAGCTCCTTGCCCGTGCCGCTTTCGCCGGTGATGAGCACGGTGGCGTCGCTCGCGGCGACCTGGCCGATGGACTTCAGGACTTCCTGCATCGGTTCGGAACTGCCGACGATGCCTTCCTTGTAGTCGGCGGGGTTCACGAGCATGCGCGTCGAGCGCGTCGCGGACGCGAGGTCGCGGCGCGCGGAGAGGGCCTTGTCGACGAGCGCGATCAGCTTCGCCTGGTCGAACGGCTTCATCACGTAGTCGTAAGCGCCGAACTTCATCGCCTCGATCGCGGTCTGCGTCGTACCGAACGCGGTCATGAGGATGACCATCGCCTGCGGCTGCGCGCCGCGGAGCATCTGCAAGGTCTCGATGCCGGTCATCCCGCCCATACGGTTGTCGAGGAGGATGACGTCAGGCTGGTCCCGTTTGGCGGCGACGACGCCGGTTTCGCCGCTGTCCGCCTCGATCACGGCGTGGCCGAGGCCCGCGAGCGCGCGGCGCAGGGAGTAACGCAGGTCCTTATCGTCATCGATGACCAAGACTTTGGCGTTCGGGGCGGCGGGGTTGGCACTCATGATGAGTAAAAGTAGGCAGAATCCGTGCCATTGGATGATGTTTTCCTAAAATGACCTAATACGGGCTTTCGGCAACCTATTGATGCCTAAATTTAGGCAAACCGACCCGGATAGGCCCCTTGCCAAGGGCAATCCGGAGGCAATCCTTCGTTTTATGTCTGCCTGGCTCAAACGAGGGGTGGGGGTGGTCATCGCCCTCCTGGCCTTGATCCTCGTCGCCACCAACGCTTGGGTCTGGTCGGCGGGTTGGGGCCGTTTCGCGGCCACGCCTGACGACGTCTCCGGTCAGGCGGTGCTCGTCCTGCTCGGTACCGACGAGTTCGTCCATGGCACGACGGAGCATTCCGGGACCTTCCGTCCGCGCATCGCCGCCGCGGCGGAGCTCGCGCGTTCCGGACGGGTGAGGCTCATCGTGACTTCCGGCACCGACGTCCATGCGCGTGCGATGGCCGAAAGGTTGCGCAAGGCGGGCGTGACCTGTCCGATCGTCGAAGACCCTTACGGCTGGCGCACCTTGGATTCCGTTCTGCGGGCCAAGGCGTATTATCCCGAGGATGAGATCGTATTCGTGTCGCAAGGCTGGCACTGCGTGCGCGCCCTCTGGCAGGCCGACCGCGTCGGTCTGCGCTCGACGGCGTATCCCGCCGCCTTCGGCGAAGGCTGGAGGTCGGTGATGGGTTGCCTGCGCGACTGTTTCGCCAAGCCGAAGGCCGTGCTCGACTACATGATGGGTAATCCGCTGACCGCGCCGGTGCCGGCGAATCAGGGCAATCTCCCGCCACGCTGAGTCAGGCGCGTTCATGGCGGCCGTCCGGCCGACGCGTCAGCACGCCGCGGATCTCCATCATCGTCAGGCTCACCGCGGCCTCGGCGACGCCGCAGTCCGCGAGCGCGGCCAGGCTTTCGGCGTCGTGCGCCGCTCCGCCGGCGAAGTGCGGCAGCCAACGGGCGAACTCCGGCGGGTCGGCGACCAAGGCCAAGGCGGGCTGACCGCGGCTTTCGCCGAGTTCCGTGAGGATGTCGTCGACCGAAGCCACGAGCGTGGCGCCGTCGCGGATGAGCGCATGGCAGCCGCGGCTCGCGGGGCTATCCGCACGGCCCGGCACCGCGCAGAGCGTCCGGCCGAGGTCGCCGGCGAAGCGCGCGGTGATCATGCTGCCGCCGTCGACGTCGGTCTCGACCACGACCATCACGCGCACGAGACCCGCGACGATGCGGTTGCGTTGCGGGAACGTCTGCCGGTCCGCCGGCCGGCCGAGCGGGAATTCGGAGAGCACGCAGCCGTCGGCCTTCATCCGCGCGCGGAGGCGCACCGCTTCCGGCGGGAAGGTGAGGTCGAGACCATGACCCACGACCGCGGCGGTACGTCCGGAGACGTCCAGCGCCCCTTCGTGCGCCGCGGTGTCGATGCCACGGGCCAGGCCGCTGACGATCCACCAGCCCTGCTGCGCGAGGTCGCGGGCGAACGACCGCGCCAGCGAAGCCCCGTAGGTCGTGCAGTGCCGGGAGCCGATGATGCCGACCGCGCGCTCGGTCGGGAAGTTCCCGCCTTCGGCGTAGAGCACGAGCGGCGGATCCCAGAGGCGCGCCAGCGGCACGGGCCACGCCTCGTCGTGCTCGCTGAGCAGGCGGAAGCCGAGGTCCCGGACGCGCCCCATCTCCTTGGCCCAGTCGAAATCGCGCGCGGCGATCGCCGCGGCGACCGGCCGGCTGATGCCTGCCACCTTGGCGAGATGGTCAGCCGGCGCCCCGAGCGCCACGGAGAGGTCGCCGCCGAAGGCCTCGCGCAGCCGTCGCACCGTGACCGGCCCGATGCCTTTGAGGCCGTTGAGCAGGACGCGTTGCGCGAGCGGGTCGGTCGGGATCGGCTGCATCCCGCCAGCCAGCGTGGCCGGGTCAGTCGCGCAAGACCGGTGACAACCCAGCCAGAAGCTCGGTGGTTCTCACCGCTTCTTCCCCCTGGTTATCCCTCAGCCAGTCAGCGGCGCGCGCATGCCAGGTCGCGGCCAGCACCACCGCATCAAAGGCCGAAAGCGCGAGCTCGTGGCGGCGCCCCAGGACCGACGCGACGATGCCGGCGAGCAGGTCGCCTGAACCGCCGCGGGCGAGCACTGGTCCGCCGAAGGGAATGTGGAGCACGCGCAGTCCGTCGGTGACGCAGGTCCGCGGGCCTTTCAGCACGACGATGCTCTTCGTCCGGCGAGCGTAGGCGCGGGCGGTCGCGACGGAGGCCGTCCGTCCGCTCAGGCGTTTGAATTCGCCGGCGTGCGGGAGGAGCACGCGGACGGACGCCTTCTTCGCGGCGACGATCACCGTCGGACGGAGAGCATCGGCGTCGAGCACGAGCGCGCCCGTCACGGCCGAAGCGACCACGCGGATAAGTCCGGCGGCCTTCTCACCCATGCCTGAGCCGAGCAGGATCGCGTCCTTGGCTGTGAGCAGCCGACGGATTTCCTTCAGGTTCACGGCCGCCAGCGTGCCGTCCTTGCCGGCGCGCATCCCGCGCCACATCGCTTCGGGATAGGCGACGGCGGCTTTCGCGCGGACGGATTCCGGCAGGCAGGTCGTGACCAGCGCCGTGCCGGACCGGAGCGCCGCCGCGGTGTTCATCAGCACGGCCCCAGGCATGTGATCGGAGCCGCCGATGATGAGGACACGACCCTGGTGACGCTTGTCGCTGCGCGCACGCCGTGGCTTGCGAAGCGTGGCGAGGGAAGCCGCGGTCACGCACGCCTCTTCGGTCTCACCGAGCGGCAGGCCGATGTCGAGGACCCGGAGGCGGCCGACGAACGGAGCGGCTTTTAGGGAAAGCAAAGGACGCTTCAGGCAGCCGATGGACACCGTGAGGTCGGCGCGGAAGGAAGGCCCCGTCGCATCGTCACCCAGGCCGCTGGGCAGGTCGATCGCGACGCGCAGGCCGCGGAGCGAGTCAGAGACGCGGAGGAAGGCGCGGAGCTCGGCCGAGAGGGGCGAGCGGAAGCCCTGTCCGAGGATGCCGTCGAAGATCAGGTCGAACTCGTGCGCCGCCAGCTGGCGGAGGTTGGCCGCGGCGACGATGCCGATGCGGACGCCTTTCTTACGGACGGACCACGCGCGCTGGGCCTGCGGGCGGGAAGGGCCGCCCTCCGGGAAGACCGCGACGATCTCCGTGCCTGGGCGCGCGCAGTGCAACGCGGCGAGGAAAGCGTCGGCTCCGTTGTTGCCCTTGCCGGCGAGGACCAGGATGCGCTCCGCCTTGCGTCCGAGCAGGGCGAGCGCCTCGTCGCCGACGCCGCGGGCCGCGCGGTTCATCAGCTCCCACGACAGCTTCGTATCGCCGCCGATGAACGCTGCTTCGGCCGCGGCGGCTTCGGCGCACGAAAGGACCGGGAGGCGGGCGGAGCTCATGGTGTCAGCGGACCAGCACCGCGAAGGCCTGCGCCAGCGTGTCGGTATGCGTCAGCGAGATGAGCAGGCGCGAAGCGCCTTTGGCGGCCAGCAGCGCGCGGGCCTTGTCGTCGAGCACGACGACGGGTTCGCCGGCGGGCCCGTTGAGCACGCTCACGCTTGTCAGCGATAGTTCCGCGCCGAGGCCCGTGCCGAAGGCCTTGCTCGCGGCCTCCTTGGCGGCGAAGCGGGCGGCCAGCGACGGATAAGGGTCGGCCTTGGCGAGGCAGAGCTGCTGTTCGGCGGACGTGAAGACCTTGTCGAGGAAGGCGGTGCCATGCTTCCCGTGCGCCGAGCGGATGCGGTCGACCTCCGTGAGGTCCACGCCGACGCCGAGCACGTTGCCGCCTTCGAGGTTCATGCCGACGGCTTGAGGTGACCCTTCATCTCCGAGACCGCGCCGCGGATGCCCGTGAACAGGGCGCGGGCGACGATCGAGTGGCCGATGTTGAGCTCGTGCAGATGTGGGAGCGTGAGGATCGCGCGGATGTTGTCGTAATTGATGCCGTGGCCGGCGTTGACGATCAACCCGAGGCGATGGGCGAGTTCGCAGCCCGCGCGGAGGCGTTCGAGTTCGGGGGCGGCGGCCGGCGATTTCCAGGCGTTGGCGAACGCGCCCGTATGGAGTTCGATGACCGGGGCGCCGACGGCGACCGCGGCTTCGACCTGCGGGACGTCGGGTCCGATGAACAGCGAGACCTCGATGCCGGCGGCTTTGAGCGCGCGGGTCGTCTCCTTGACGCGCGCGAGCTGGCCGGCCACGTCGAGTCCGCCCTCGGTCGTCACCTCTTCGCGGGATTCCGGGACGAGGCAGACCGCGGCGGGTCGTAGCTTCAGCGCGAAGGCGGTCATCGCGGGCGTGCAGGCCATCTCAAGATTGAGGCGGACGCCGGGGATGGCGGCGATCGCGTGGACGTCGGCGTCCTGGATGTGACGGCGGTCCTCGCGCAGGTGCAGCGTGATGCCGTCCGCGCCGCCCGCGAGGGCCTCGCGCGTGAAGGCGACCACGTCGGGCTCGGCATGCGGCGACTGGTGCGCGCCGCGATAGCGCGCCTGGCGGAGCGTCGCGGCGTGGTCGATGTTGACGCCGAGGAGGAGGGAGCGGGAGGACATCAGGCGGAAGCCTAGGAGATAAGCATCGTCAGGCCGGGGTCAAAGGGAACCGCAGGGCTTCGGCGGCAAAATCCTAGGCCTTCGCCAGGCGACCCCGTTCCAGCGTCTGGCGCAGCGAGGGGGCGGTCGGCGACTTCTTGAGCTTCGCGAGGGACTCCGGGTCGCCGGCGTGGACGAGCTGGCCGCCGGCGTTACCGCCTTCGGGCCCGATCTCCAGGACCCAGTCGGCTTCGGCGATCACGTCGGGGTGATGCTCGATGACCACGACCGTGTGGCCTTGGTCGACGAGCGCGTGCAGGAGTTCGATGAGACGGCGGCAGTCGGATTGATGCAGCCCGATGGTCGGTTCCTCGAGGATGTAGAGGTTGGGCCGGATCTCGCCGCGCGAGCGTTCGCGGAAGGTCGGCAGGCCTTGGGCGAGTTCGCTGACGAGCTTGAGGCGCTGGGCTTCGCCGCCCGAGAGCGTCGGGCTGCTCTGGCCGAGCGTCAGGTAACCCAGGCCGGTCTTCACCATGAGTCCGCAGAGGTCGCCCAGCTTCGCGTCGAACGACAGGAACGCGGCGGCTTCCTCGAACGTCATCGCCAGCAGTTCGGCGGCGGACTTCCCGTTCCAGCGGATCGCCTTGGCGGCGGAACCATAGCGGGTGCCGGCGCATTCCTCGCAAGGCACGTAGGTGTCGGGGAGGAAGCTCATCTCGAGCTTGATGCGGCCCGCGCCGGAGCAGGCTTCGCAGCGTCCGCCGGAAGTATTGAAGGAGAAGAAGCCCGCCCCGTGTCCGCGGATCGCCGCTTCGGGCAGCGAGGCGAGGCGCTCGCGGATGAGATCCCAGGCGCCGACGTAGGTCGCGGGCGTCGAACGCGGCGTCTTGCCGATCGGTTCCTGGTCGACGACGACCAGCTGGCGGAAACCTTTGAGTCCGGAGAGCGCGGCGAAGGCCGGCTTCCCTTCATGGGAGACCGCGCTCAGCGCCTCCTTGCCCGTGAGTCCGTCCTTCTTCTTCGCGATGGCCGCGCGGATCGCCGGTGCGAGCAGGTCGGTGACGAGGGTGGACTTGCCGGCGCCGGAGACGCCGCAGACGACGGTCAGGCGGCCGACGGGAATCCGGACGTCGAAGCCCTTGAGGTTGCGGAGCGAAGCGTCCTTGAGGCTGACCCATGCGGCGGGCGCGCCTTTGCCGGCGACGGGGCGGCGCGCACCGCGGAGCGGATGCGGAATCGCTTCCTTGAGGAAACGTCCCGTCACGGAGTCGGCGCGCTTCTCGAGCGCGGCGGCGGTGCCTTGCGCGACGATCGTGCCGCCGTGGACGCCGGCGCCCGGGCCCATGTCCACGACCAGGTCGGCCGCGCGCATGGTGTCTTCGTCGTGTTCGACGACCAGGACCGTGTTACCACGGTCGCGCAGGCCTTTGAGCGAACCGATCAGGCGGTCGTTGTCGCGCGGATGCAGGCCGATGCTCGGTTCGTCGAGCACGTAGAGCGCGCCGGACAGCGTCGAGCCGAGCTGCGCCGCGAGGCGGATGCGCTGGGCTTCCCCGCCGGAGAGAGTGTCGGCTCCGCGGTCGAGGGCGAGGTAGCCCAGACCGACCGAGTCGAGGAAGCGGAGGCGGGCGCCGATCTCGGGGAGCAGCGCGCCGACGATGGCCTTCTCGCGGGCCTCCAGCTTGAGGCCGGAGAGGAAGGCGAGGGATTCGTCCGGCTGCAGCCGGAGCAGTCCGGGCAGGGAGAGCGAGCGGCCCTTCGGTCCGAGGAGCCTCACCGAGCGTCCGATCGGACCCAGGCGTTCGCCGTGGCAGGTCGGGCAGACGGTGTCGCCGACGCGGTCGGCGATGGCGTTCTCGTTGATGGATTCCTCCTCGTCGGAGGAGAAGGTCGAGACTTCGAGGCCGTGGCCGCGGCAGTCCGGACACCAGCCGCGAGGCGAGTTCCAGGAGAGGTGCTTCGGGTCGACCTCGGGGAAAGACTCACCCGTGGCGGGGTCGCTGCGCGACGTCGAAAGGTAGGCGACCTGGCGTCCGTCGGCGGCGAGAAGCACGCAGGCGTCCTTACCGGCCGCAAGCGCTTGGCGGACGAGGGTGCGGAGGGCCTTCTCGCCGGATTCCTCGGTCTCGTCGGGCAGACGGATCAGGCCGTCGGCGCGGAGTTCGCCGAAGACCGCGTCGACGTCGTGTTCGGAGTAACGGTCGAGCCCTTCGAAGCCTTCGACCTTGAGCATCCGGCCGTCGCAACGCAGGAGGCGCAGGCCCTTTGACTCAGCCCATTCGGCGAGCGGTCGGTGGTGGCCCTTGCGGGCGCGGACGAGAGGGGCGGCGACGAGCAGCGAGCCCTTCTTCAAGGCCTTCGCCTGCTTGGCGACCAGGCGGACGACCGCGTCTTCCGTCATCTCCTCGAGCGGCTCGCCCGTCGTCGGGCTATGCAGCACGCCGGCACGGGCGAAGAGCACGCGCAGGTATTGGGCGACCTCGGTGACCGTGGCCACCGTCGATTTCGCGGAGCCGCGCGTCACGCGCTGTTCGATGGCGACCGTGGGTGGCAGCCCGGTGAGCGAATCGATGTCGGGCTTCGGGAGCTGTTCGACGAACTGGCGGGCGTAGGCCGAGACGCATTCGAGGAAGCGGCGCTGTCCTTCGGCGAAGAGGATGTCGAAGGCCAGGGAGGATTTGCCGGAGCCGGAGACGCCGGTCATCACCGTCAGCGAGCCGTGCGGGATCTCGAGCGAGACGTCCTTGAGGTTGTGTTCGCGCGCGCCGCGCAGGGAGATCGAGGTCGGGCGCGGCCTGCCGGCGGCGGGCGAGGCCTGGGCGAAGGCGTCGTCGCCGCGGGCGAGGAAGCGTCCCGTCACCGAGCCGGCGCGGGCGACGTCGGCGGGCGTGCCTTCGGCGACGAGGCGGCCGCCGGCAGGGCCGGCTTCCGGGCCCATCTCGAGGAGCCAGTCGCAGGACTGCAGCACGTCGAGGTGATGTTCGACCACGATGAGCGAGTGACCGGCCTCGGTCAGGCGGTGCAGCAGGCCGATCAGGCGAGCCACGTCCTCGCGGTGCAGTCCGGTCGTCGGCTCGTCGAGGAGCAGGAGCGCGCCGCTCTTGCGCGCATCGATCCTGGAAAGGTAGCGGACCAGCTTGAGGCGCTGGGCTTCGCCGCCGGAGAGCGTCGTGAGCGGCTGGCCCATCGACAGGTAGCCGAGGCCGACTTCTTCGAGGCAGGCGAGCTGGGCGGAGGCCGGCGTGCGTTCGCCGAGGAACTTGCGCGCCTCGGTGACCGACATCGCGAGCAGGTCGCCGACCGACTTTCCGTCATATCGGAAGCTCAGCACCTCGTCGCGGAAGCGTCTGCCGTTGCAGGAGGGGCAGGGCAGGGCGACGTCGGACACGAACTGCATCTCGACGGTCTCCCAGCCCGCGCCGCCGCAGCGTTCGCAGCGGCCCTCGCCGGCGTTGAAGGAGAAGTGCGACGGCGAGAGCCCGGCGGCCTTGGCCTCGGGCGAGTTGCCGAGCAAGGTGCGGATCGCGTCCCAGGCGCCCACGTAGAGCGCGGGATTGGAACGCGGCGTGCGCGTCGCGGGGGACTGGTCAACGAGGGCGATTTCGGCCGGCTCGCGGTCGAACTTGACCCATTTCAGTTCCGTCGCCTCGTCGCCGGATTCCGGGTCGCGCCGGCCGATGACCTGGTGGAGGAGCGTCGACTTGCCGGAGCCGGAGACGCCGCAGAGGCCGACGAGGCGTCCGAGCGGCAGCGAGCAGGCGAAGTCGCGGAGATTGTTGACCGTCGCGCCGGCCACGCGGAGGCGCGGCGTCGTGTCACCGACCGGGCGCGGGGTGCGGGTCTCGGGCGTGCGGCGGCCGGAGAGCCAGTTGCCCGTCGCGGACTCCTTCACCTTGAGGATGCCCTTCGGCTCGCCTTGGTAGAGCAGATGTCCGCCTTCGGCGCCGGGGCGCGGTCCGATCTCGATGAGCCAGTCCGCGGCGCGCATCACCGACTCGTCGTGTTCGACGACCACCACCGTGTTGCCTTGGTCGACGAGGCTGCGGAGGATGCCGACCATGCGGGCCAGGTCGCGGGCGTGCATGCCCACGCTCGGCTCATCGAGGACGAAGACCGTGTCGGCGAGGCAGGCGCCCAGGCACGACGTGAGATTGACGCGTTGCACTTCGCCGCCGGAGAGCGTGCGGGAGAGACGGTCGAGGGCGAGGTAACCTAGGCCGACGGCTTCGAGGTAGCCGAGGCGCGCGAGGATGGCCTCGAGGGCGTGGTCGGCGGGATGGCGCGAATCCTTGGGTGCCAGCGGCGCGAGCATCGCGCGCAGGTCGGAGACCGGGAGTGAATAGAGTTCGGGCAGCGACTTGCCCTGCCAGCGCCACAAAAGGGATTCTTCGCGGAAGCGACGGCCGTGGCACTGCGGGCAGGACTCGTAGGCCCGCCAGCGCGAGAGGAACACGCGCACGTGCATCTTATAGGTCGTGCCTTCGAGCCAGCGGAAGAAACCGCGGACGCCATACCACATCGAATCGTATTCGCCCGGTACGTAGCCCGGCTCGCCATGTTCGATGAACTTACGATGGGCCGCCGAGAGCTTCTTCCAGGGCACGTCCAGCGGGATGCCCGCCTTGCGGCAGGCCCGCGCGAGGTCTTTCTGCGACTCGCCGTAGACCGTCCCTTGGAACGGCGCGATGGCGCCTTCCGCGAGCGTCAACGCGGGATTCGGGATGATCTTATTCCAGTCCAGTCCGATGACGCGGCCGAAGCCGCGGCATTCCGGGCAGGCGCCGACCGGCGAGTTGAAGGAGAAGAGCGCGGGCGAGGCCGGGCGGAATTTCCGCCCGTCGACGGGCGACTCGAGCGCCTCGCTGTAGCGGGACAGCTCGTTGCCTTGGTCGTCGAGCAGGCGGAGACGGGCGCCGCCGAGGCGGAAGGCCGCGAGGGCCGCCTCATGGAAGCGCGAAGCCTGGTCGGGGGAGACCGTCACGCGGTCTTGGATGACGAGCAGTTCCGTCGCGTCGGCGGGGATCTCGTCCTCGGTGAGGCGGATGCGGCGCCCGGCGGCGAAGGCGCGGCTGAAGCCCGCTTTGGCGAATTCGTCCGCGATGGTGGGCCAGCCCAGCGACTCCGGCTTGGCGACCGCGAAAGCGAGGGAGAGCGAACGGTCCGGGAAGCGGGCGAGCGAATCCTGCCAGGCGGCGTCGGGCCCGCGCGGGACGATCACCTGTCCGCTGGCCGGATCGACGAGTTCGGCGCGATGGGCGAACCACACTTTGAACCAGTCGCAGAGCTCGGTCATCGTGCCGACCGTCGACCGCGACGTACGGACCGCGTTGCCTTGCTTGATCGCGACGGACGGACGCACGTTCTCCGCGGAGTCGAGGGCCGGCGAGGGCAGCAGCTCCAGGAATTGGCGGACGTAAGGGCTGAACGTCTCGACGTAGCGGCGCTGCCCCTCGGCGTGCAGCGTGTCGAAGACCAGCGAGGACTTGCCGGCGCCGCTGAGGCCCGTGACCACGACCAGCTTGCCGACGGGGATGTCGACGTCGAAGCCCTTCAGGTTGTTCTGGCGGACGCCGCGGAGGCGGATCGCGTCTGGTCGGGGGGCGGACATCGGACCCTCCATCGGACACGAATCGCCCCGCTTGGCAAACCCGCTAGCGCACTCGGCAGCGAATCACGCCCTGCGGGGTGGCCACCGCCTTGACTTTGATATCATGCGGCTCGTCCGGCAGGCGCGGGACGACCTGGAAGGCGTGGGCGTGGCCGAGGAGGAACGTCTTGCGGGGCGGCTTGGCCAGGAGCCGGTCGTAGAAGCCGCCGCCGAAGCCGAGGCGCCGGCCGGCGCCGTCGAAGCCCAGTCCCGGGACGAGGATCAGGCCGGCGTCGGCCAGCGCGGCGACCGGCGCGGAAGGCTTGGGTTCGCGGATGCCGAGCCGCGACGGCTGGAGCGCGCCGAGGTCCGTGACTTCGTGGAGCGTGAGCGTGGTCTTGTTCGTCACGCGCGGCAGCAGCAGACGCTTGCCTTCGAGCAGGGCGAGGGCGAGGAGCGCGTCGGTCGGCAGTTCGCCGCCGAAGGACGCATAAAGGCAGACCGTCTGCGCCTGCTTCCATTCCGGAAGCTGCGTGATCAGGCGGGCGGCGGCGTCGCCGGCGACCTGCAGTTCGCGGGGCGTGAGCGCGGTCCGGCGGGCTTTGAATTCCGCGCGCAATGTCTCCTTGGCGGCGCGGGTGTCCATGCGTTCAGAAAACCCGGCTCAGCGTCAGAGTCAACAGGACGAGCGGCAGGTAGAGGATCGAAGCGAGGAAGAGCGGCTTGGCGACGTCGGCGCGTCGGTTCGGCAGGGCGAATTCGAGCGTGAGCTTGAAGAACCAGACGCCGGCCAGGCCGGAGATCCACAGGTAGGGGCTGGCCCAGCCGCGCAGGGAGGATGTGCAGGCGGGATCGAAGAAAGTCTGGTTGATCATTCCCGCGGCGAAGAGCATCGGCAGGATGAAGGCCATCGCCCAGATCGCGGCGGAGCGGCCGGAAGGATCGTCGACCGTGGCGACCTTGAAGCCGCCGCGGGCGTAGTCTTCGCGACACATCACCGCGAGGGCCATGAAGTGGGGCACCTGCCAGAAGAACAGGAGCGCGAAGAGCAGCCAGCCCATGCGGTCGACGTGGCCGAGCTTGGCGGCCGTGCCGATGATCGGGGGAATCGCGCCGGGCAGCGAGCCGACGAGCGTGCACCATGAAGTGTGCGTCTTGAGCGGCGTGTAGAGAAACAGATAGGAGAAGGCCGTGGCGGCGGTGAGCGCGCCGGCCAGCGGATTGGCGCCGACCCAGACGAGCGTGACGCCGAGACCGAGCAGGAGCATCCCGAAGAGCAGCGCGGCGCCGGGGCGGAGGAGGCCCGCGGGGATCGGGCGGTTGCGCGTGCGCTCCATCTTCGCGTCGGCCTCGCTTTCCCACCACATGTTGACGGCGCCGCAACCGCCCGCGGCGAGGGCCGTGCCGAGGGCGAGCGAGACGAGCACCTTGGCGTCGGTCGGCTGCGCGGGGCCGCTGCAGAAATAGCCGGCGAGGGACGTGAGGACGGAGAGGAACGACAGCCGGGGCTTGGTCAGCTCCCAGTAGGCGGCAGGCACGGATCCGGCGCGTTCGCTCATCGGTCTTGTCGTGGCGGGTTTACGCGAAGGGTTAAAGGCAAATCCGTCGCGGCGGCTCAGGCGGCGTCGGTCCGTGCGCGGCGATGCGCGAGGGCGACCGCGGCGCAGAGCGACGAGAACAAAGCGGCGCCCACGACCAGGTGGACCGTGCGGACATGCGGGTTGTCGTAGAGGCGGAGGCTGAGGACGCCGAGGAGGACCTGGACTCCGACCAAGGCGACGAGGGTGCCCCAGCGGAGGAGCGGATAGCCATGGCGGGCGAGCCGGTAGGCGAAGAACAGCACGGCGGAAGCCGCCAGCACGGCGCCGCCGCGGTGCGCGAGGTTGATCCACCAGACGACGCCTTCGCCGACCGAGGGAATGAACAGGCCTTGGTCGGGCGACGTCACCCAGGCGGTGAAGCGCCCTTGGCGCATGACGGCGCCGCCGACGATGACCGCGAGCGTCAGGCCCCCGGCCCAGCGGCCGGCGCGGAAGGGCGCAGGATCTTCGCCTTGCCCGGCGCGATGCCAGGCGGCGCTGTGCGCGAGGGCGACGAAGGCGAGGAGCGCGAGCGTGAGCTGGGCGTTGACCGCGTGGCCGACGGCGAAGGCCGCGGCCTTGAAGTTGCCGTCGCCGCCGATGTTGAGCTGGTCGAGGAGCACGCGCAGGCCGCCGAGCAGACCTTGGAGCACCACGAGGCCCACGAGCGCGTAGGCCGCGCGGCGGACGACCGTCCGCGTCTCGCGCAGGCGGTGCGCGACGGCGATGATCACGCAGAGCAGGCCGAGGCCCGTGGCCGCGAGGCGGTGGGAATGCTCGGCGAACTTGTCGATCTCGGTCAGCCAGCCCGGCGGGTTGACGGAGCCGTTGGAGAGCGGCCAGTCCAGGAAGGCCATCCCTGCCTGGATGCTGGTCGTGAAGCCGCCCGCCTGGAGCACGAGCACCGACCATGCGAGCGTGACCAGGCAAAGTCCGAACAGACGTCGGTCGGGCGCGGCGGATTCCGGCTGGCTCATGCTTTCATCTCAAGGGACAACACGTACGGCGCAAATCCCAAGCACGCATATCCCCTCTCTTAAGCCCCGGCGATGGGGCTCATCAGGAACCGGCCGCGAGCCGGCCGAAGGCGCGGATCTTGCCGACCAGGTTCGTCAGGCCGTTGCGGCGGTTCGGGGACAGGTGCTGGGTGATGCCCACGGCCGAGAGGAAGTCGGCGTCGGTCGCCGCGACCTCCGCCGGCGCGGCGCCGTCGTAGAATTCGCAGACCAGGCTCGCTACGCCTTTGGTGATGAGCGAGTCGGCATCGCAGCGGAAACGGCAGACGCCGTCTTCGAGCGAAGGGACCAGCCAGAGATTGGACGTGCAGCCCTCGATGAGGAAAGCTTCGAGCTTAAGGTCGGCCGGGAGCGCCGGCGCGGACTTCGCCCGGTCGATCACGTATTGGAAACGTTCGTGGTGGTCGGAGAAAGGCTCGAGCTCGGCGATGAGCTCGGAGCGGCGGCGCGCGAGGTCCATCGGCGGATCAGAAGCCCGCGAGGGCTTCGGGATCGAGGTTGCTGCGCACGAGGGCGGCGCAGGCGGCCTCCAGTTTGCGCAGGCGTTCCGGCGGCAGCTTCGATTCGGTGCGCAGCCATGAGGCGGCTTCCTGCCAGACGAGCGGGGAAGGGCGGCGCAGCGTGAGCAGCGTCTCGAGTTCGTCGGCGACGGAGCGGCGGGAGCCATAGGCTTCGGTCTGGCCGGCGAGGATGCGGGCGGAGATGTAATCGGCGCGCAGCTGCGAGTGGCGCGGATGCTTCGCGGCGCCGGCTTCGAGCACGCGGACGGCGGGTTCGCCGGCGCGGATCGCGCGCAGGTGACGGCCGACGGAACGATAGGCCTCGGGGCCGAGGTCCTTCGCCTTGAGGAATTCTTCCAGATAACGGTTGCCGGTGTCGCGGTCGATCTTGGCGGACTTGGCGTCGGCCTTTATCCGGGCGTGGTGCGCGATCCCGAGCAAGGCGAGCACGAGTGGTTCCTTCGCCTTGAAATAGGTGCGGTCGGCCGAGACGATCTGCTGGTACTGCGCGATCGCCTGGGTCGGCTCAGGTCCCTTGACCAAGGCCTCGAGGTGGAGGATCGCGAAGGTCACGCGTTCGAAGCCTTGCTGGTCGGCGGCGATGGCGATCGCGCCGGTCAGTTCGGAGTAGCCTTTCTCGGCCGCGAAGTTGGCGAGCGCGAGCATCGCGGCGGAGTTCGCCGCGTAGCGGGTGAAGATCAGCTTGAGCTGCTTGTCGAAGTCTTCCTTGAGGCCGAGCCGGTCAAGCAGGTGCAGTTTCTGGATCTGCGGGAAGAAGGCGGCCTCATCGAGGTCGATGCGCTCCTGGTTGACGGCGAGCGCGATGCGGCTCTGTCCGAGCAGGATATGGTAACGAGTCAGCTGCGAGAGCACCGCCTCCCGGGCCGCACCTGAGAAAGTCGACGTACTGGATTCCAAGAG
>JBILLR010000027.1:0-13980 GCA_044375965.1 Opitutales bacterium | reverse complement strand
CGGACGTTGCGTCGTTGAACTGGCCGGCGGCCAGTTCTCAATCCGCACCGGCGCCATGGGCATCTACCGGACCCAATCCGTCGCTTGGGACGATGTACTTTCTTGTCGGCTCACCGAGGCGACGAGTCGGGGTCGTAGCTCCTACTCCCCGACCTATAAGGTCGAAGTCGCCTTTGAGGGCGGCAAGACGCTCAAGCTGGGTGGCACCGAGTCCGAGCGCGAGAAGGTGCTGTGGCTCAATCGCTTCCTGGCCGGCCAAATCCAACGCTCCATGACCTATGAGGTCGAAGTCGTTTGCGAGGGCGGCAAGACGCTCAAGCTGGGCGGCACCGGGACCGAGCGCGAGACGGTGCTTTGGCTCAATCGCTTCCTGGCCGGCCGAATCCAACGCGGGCGATAATTCCCCGTTGCCCTTGGGCGGGGGATTTGGGCAAAGTCGGCCCATGCTGGATCCCAAGTTCCTTCGCGAAAACATCGACCTCGTCCGCAAGGGCGTCGCCCGGAAGAAGTTCCAGGTCGACCTTGACGCCGTGCTGGCCGCCGACGAAACCCGCCGCCATGCGGTGGCCGAATTCGAGGTCGCCCGCTCCGCGCAGAACGCCGCGAACAAGGAGATGGCCGCGATGCCCAAGGGCTCGCCCGAATTCCAGGCCAAGGTCGCCGAGATGAAGGCCGCCTCCGCCAAGGTGAAGGAGCTCGAGAAGAAGGTCTCCGAAGCCGAGGAGCAGATGAAGGCCGTCGCGCTTTCCGTCCCGAACATCCCGCACGACTCCGTGCCCGAAGGCCGCACCGAGGCCGACAACAAGGTCATCCTCGAGTGGGGCGACCATGCGAAGCTCATCTCCCCGGCGGCTAAGCCGCACTGGGATATTCCTTGGTTCAACAAGGCGATCGACTTCGAACGCGGCGTGAAGGTCACCGGCGCGGGTTTCCCGTTCTACGTGGGGGATATGGCCCGCCTCGTCCGCGCGCTGATCCAATACTTCCTCGAGGAGGCCGGCGCCAACGGCTACACGGAGGTCCACGCGCCGCTGCTCGTCAATGCCGCTTCGGCTACCGCGACCGGCCAGCTGCCCGACAAGGAAGGGCAGATGTATCACGCTCAGACCGACGACTTCTATCTGATCCCCACCGCCGAGGTGCCGGTCACGAACTTCTTCCGCGACGAGATCCTCGACGAGGCCTCACTGCCCGTGAAGCGCGTCGGCTATACGCCTTGTTTCCGCCGCGAAGCCGGCAGCTGGGGCGCCCATGTGCGCGGCCTCAATCGCCTCCACCAGTTCGATAAGGTCGAGCTCGTGAAGTGGACCCACCCCGACAAGTCCTTCGAAGAGCTTGAGCTCCTGCGCGGCGACGCCGAGCGGCTGCTCCAGAAGCTCGGCCTGCCTTACCGCGTGCTGATGATCTGCGCCGGTGACATCGGCTTCTCCCATAGCAAGCAGTACGACCTCGAAGTCTGGGCCGGCGGACAGAAGCGCTGGCTCGAGGTCTCGAGCTGCTCCAATTTCACCGACTTCCAGGCCCGTCGCGCGGGGATACGTTTCCGCCCGAGGGACGGGAAGCCGGAGTTCGTCCACACGCTCAACGGTTCGGGGCTCGGCCTGCCGCGCGTCCTCGCCGCCATCCTGGAGAACAACCTCCAGGCCGACGGCACGGTGCGCGTGCCCGAAGCGCTCCGTCGCTGGTACGGCAAGGACACGCTGTCCTTCTGAGGCCTGCTTTGGATTGGCAGGGAGCCGGCGCGTCGTAGTCTGAACGCGTGCCGATGAGCCTGCCCAGTCCCGACGCCTTGCGCGCGGCCGCCCTGCGGCTGCCGCGGTTGTTGTCGGCGCCGACCTCTTCCGGCCCGGTCGCCGTGGCCGTCTCCGGCGGCGCGGATTCGGTCTACCTTCTCTGTGCGCTGTGGGCGGACGAGGCGCTGCGTCCGCGGCTGCGGGTGCTGCACTTCGATCATCGCGTGCGCGGAGAGGAATCCTCGGAGGACGCCCGTTTTGTCGGCGCCCTTTGCGCCACGCTCGATGTGCCTTGCCTGCTCGGACGCAGGGAAGGGCAGGGCGCCGCTTCCGAGGCCGACCTGCGCGCCGAACGGAATGCTTTCTTCGCGGGACAGCGCGCCTCCCTCGGCTTCGACCTCCTCTGCACCGCGCATCACCTCGACGACGTCGTCGAGAGCGTGTTGCTCCGCCTCGCCCGCGGCGCGGGTCTGGCCGGCCTCGCGGCGCCGCGCGCGCTGCAGGATTTCCGCGATGGGCATCGTCGCTGGCGCCCGTTGATCCAGGCCGGCGTCGGCAAGGCGGAACTGCTCGCCGCCTTGCGCACCGCCGGCATCCCCTGGCGTGAGGACGCCACCAATCTCCTGCCGGTCGCCGCCCGTAACCGCATCCGCGCCTGGCTTGCCGATGGCGGCGCCGAGGCGATGGGCGAAGGGTATGCCGAAGGCTTCGCGCGCTCGGCGCGCATCCTCGGCGAGACACAGGTCGCGCTCGCGCAGTGGGCCCGCGAACTCGGTTGCGTCGTCGGCGCCGACGGCGCCATGCCGGTCGCCGCGCTGCAGGGACGTCCCTCCGCCCTGATCCAGGAGTGCCTCCGCGCCTTCCTGCATGCGCAGGACATCACCGACCCAAGCGAAGCATCCCTCGCTTCGCTGGTCGCGGCGATTTCCGCGGGGGGTGACGCCGTTTCGACCGTCCGGGGCCAGGTCATCGAGCTCGTCGGCGGCGTGCTGAGCCTGCGGCGCGAGCCGATGGCCTTCGGTCCGACCGAACGCGGCATCGCTTACGGACTGCCCGACGACGAGTGCGGTCTGCTCGCCGAACGCGTCGAGGTCGATGCGACCTTGTGGGCCAGTCTGTCGAAGGGCGACATTTCACCCGGCAAGGAGGTCTACGTCGTCGCGCCCGGCGCCCCTCTCGTCTGGCGCGGGCGCGTCGAAGGCGATCGTTATCAGCCGCTGGGTTCGCCCGGCTCGGCCAAGCTTTCCGATCTCCTCATCAACCATAAGATCCCCGCGGGTTGGCGGGAAGCTTTGCCCGTGGTCCTGGCGGGTTCGGCGATCCTCTGGGTCCCGGGTCTGCCGCCGGCCGAAGCGGCGCGTCTGCGTGGTCCGACGAAGGGGGCTCTCCGGTTGACTTGGCGGGGGCCCTGCCTAGGTTAAATCTTCTGCCCATGAGTCAAAACGACCAGCCGGATGATAATAAAAACGGCCCCCGCCTGAACACCAAACCGGTCTTCATCTGGCTGCTCCTCATGGTGGCCATCATCGCCCTGTTCAATCTCCCCGGCGCGGCCTCCGGCAACGCCGTCCAGGTCCTCAATGTCTCCCAGGTCCTCTCCCTCGCGCAGGAGAAGAAGATCAAGACCCTCACCCTCCAGCCGAACCCTACTTCGGGTTCCGAGAGCTGGGTCCGCATCTCCGGCGAGCTGGCCGTCGCCGGCGCCGAAGCCGGCGAGAAGTCCCGCTTCACCGCGGACGGTCGCCTGACCGAGAAGGAATTCGAACTGCTCCGCGCCTCCGTCGCCCGCGACGCCTTCAAGGAGGTCCCCGCCCAGACCGGCTGGACCATGTTCCTTTACAACGTGCTGCCCACCCTGCTGGTCTCCGGCGTGGTGCTGTTCATGATGTATCGCTTCCTCAAGAACGCCAACCGTGGCGCGATGCAGTTCGCCAAATCCCGGGCCCGCCTCAACGCCAACGAGAAGGAGACGACGACCTTCAAGGACGTCGCCGGCTGCGATGAGGCGAAGGAGGAGGTGAAGGAGATCGTCGATTTCCTCAAGGACCCCAAGCGTTTCACCAAGATCGGCGCCAGCATCCCGAAGGGCGTGCTCATGGTCGGCCCTCCCGGCACCGGCAAGACCCTGCTCGCACGCGCGGTCGCCGGCGAGGCGGGCGTGCCTTTCCTCAGCATCAGCGGCTCCGATTTCGTCGAGATGTTCGTCGGCGTCGGCGCGGCGCGCGTCCGTGATACTTTCGAGCAGGCCCGCAAGCTCGCCCCCTGCATCATCTTCATCGACGAGATCGATGCGGTCGGACGCCAGCGCGGCGCCGGCGTCGGCGGCGGCAACGACGAGCGCGAGCAGACGCTCAACTCCCTCCTCGTCGAGATGGACGGCTTCGACGGACAGGCCGGCGTCATCGTCATCGGCGCGACCAATCGTTCCGACGTCCTCGACGCCGCGCTGCTGCGCCCCGGACGTTTCGACCGCCAGGTCTTCGTCGACCTGCCCGACCTCCGCGGGCGCGAGGCCGTGCTCGCGGTGCACGCCAAGCGCTTCCAGCTCGCGCCGTCCGTCGACCTCCAGCGCGTCGCCCGCATCACGACCGGCATGTCGGGCGCGGACCTCGCGAATCTCCTCAACGAAGGCGCCCTGCACGCCGGCCGCCGCAACCGCGAGAAGGTCGAGATGGTCGACATCGAGGAAGCCCGCGACAAGATTTCCTACGGCCGCGAACGCCGCCGCGTCATGGACGCCGTCGACCTGCGCAACACCGCCTATCACGAGGCCGGGCACGCCGTCGTCCAGGCCCTCATCGATGACGGCGCGCTCCCGCTGCACAAGGTCACCATCCTCCCCCGCGGCCGCGCCCTCGGCATGGCGATGCTGATGCCGACCAAGGAACTCCTCGGCTACACGCGCCAACGCCTCCTCGATTACATCTGCATGGCCATGGCCGGCCGTGTCGGCGAGAAGGTCATCTCCGGCGAGATCTCCAACGGAGCCTCGAGCGACATCAAACAGGCCACCCGTTTCGCCCGTCAGATGGTCTGCGACTGGGGCATGAGCGACCTCGGACCGATCGCCTTCGGCGAGAATTCCGACACCGTCTTCCTCGGTCGTGAGATTTCGCGCACCCAGACCCACAGCGACGCGACGGCCCGTCGCATCGACGAGGCCATCTCGGCCATCGTCCAGGAACAGTACGCCCGAGCCGAGAAGCTGATCGCCGACAACGCCGAAGCCCATCGCAAGATCGCCGAAGCCCTGCTGTTGCACGAGACCCTCGACGGCGTCCATGTCATGGAGATCCTCAAGACGGGCGCGATCCAGACTCCCGTGGCCGCCCCGGCCACGACCCCGGCCGTAGCGGAGCCGGCGCCGTCCGCTCCGACCCCGGCCGCAGAATCCGGCCCTGGTCTCCAGTCCTCCCCGTCCCCCGCTTGAGGTTTGCCCTCTGAGGGGTGGCAGGGTAGGGTCGGGCATGGTCATCGGACTCACCGGAGGTATCGGTTGCGGCAAGTCGACCGCCGCCGCCTGCTTCGCCGAGCTAGGGTTCGTCGTCATCGATGCCGACCGACTGGCTCGACAGGTCCTCGATTCCCAAGTGTGCGTCGGTCATCTTCGGGAGCGATGGGGGGCCGCCTGCCTGGATGCCCGGGGGGCTCCGGACCGCAAGTGGATCGCCGCAAAGGTCTTCGCCGATCGCGAAGAACGAGCCTTCCTTGAGTCGATCACCCACCCCGAGGTCGCGCGTCTGCGTCGCGAGGCCACGGCCGATCCCTCGCTCGATTACGTCGTCGAAATTCCGCTGCTTTTCGAGAAGGACCTCGCAGCGGGTTTTGACATCGTCGTGGTCGTGGCCTGTTCGGATGAAGCGCGCCGGTCCCGCTTGCGTGACCGGGGTCTCTCCGACGAGGAAATTTCTGCCCGTATTGCTTCGCAACTTTCTCTCGTGGAGAAGGTTAAGCGTGCGGACGTCGTGTTTTGGAACGACGGAGAGCCCGCCTTCTTGCACGAACAAGTGAGGGGTTGGGTCGAACGACTGCGGGGCGCGTAATTCGGACAACCTTTGGTTAATTTGCGGTTGCGGGGAACTTTCCGCGATTTAGGGTCAACTTCCCCGTTGTTCTCCTCTCTGAGGGGCAATCTACCTATCCCTATTCTTCCGTACCGGATTTCCCTATTGTGACGACCGCCGACGACTACGTCATCCAATTCATTCAGGAAAAGGGGCTGGTATCTCCTGTCGACGTCAGCGAAGCCCGCACGGCTTCCGCCCCGGTGCCCGAGGGCCAGAACGCCGATACCCTGGTCATCGCCAAGCTCGTCGAGACCGGTAAGGTCGCCTGGTCGCAGATCACCGCGGCGCTGAGCAAGGAGTTCGACATGGAGCTTGTCGACGTCTCCCAGGTCTCTCCGTCGGAAGACGTGCTCAGGCTGATCAGTCGTGAACAGGCCGAACTGCGCAATATCCTGCCGTTGCAGATGGAGGGCGCCGAGCTCCTCGTCGCCATCTCCGATCCGCTCGACACCGAGACGCTCGATTCCATCTCCGGCGTCCTGAAGCTTCCGCTCAACCCCCGGCTTGCCCCGCCGGACGCCCTGAAAGAGGCCATTTCCCGGTGTTACAGCGGCGGCCCCATCAGCGGCGGCGGCGCTTATAACGATATCCTCGGCAAGGGTGGCGACGACGGCCTGGCCGTCGAGCTCCCGCAGGGCGGCGAAGTCAAGGAAGACGACGCGCCGATCATCCGTTACGTCAACTCGCTCATCGTCGACGCGATCCGCCGCAAGGCTTCGGACATCCATCTCGAGCCGCTCGAGAAGCGTTTCCGCGTGCGCTTCCGCATCGACGGCGTGCTGCAGGAGATGAAGGGCCCGCCCAAGCGCCTGCAGCCTTCCATCATCTCCCGGTTGAAGCTGATGGCCGAGGTCTCGCTCGCCGAGAAGCGCATCCCGCAGGACGGACGTATCCAGGCCCGCACCGGCGGCCGCGACATCGACTTGCGCGTCTCGGTCCTCCCCACGGTCTACGGCGAATCGATCGTCATGCGAATCCTCGACAAGGAAGGCCTCAAGCTGGGCCTGCCCGAGCTGGGATTCTTCGCCGACGACCAGGCCAAGTTCCAAGGCCTCATTTCTGGTTCCGACGGCGTCTTCCTCGTCACCGGCCCGACCGGTTCCGGCAAGTCGACCACCCTTTACTCGGCGTTGAACTACATCAACAAGCCAGACCGCAAGATCATCACCGTCGAAGATCCGGTCGAATACCAGATGGCCGGCATCAACCAAGTCCAGGTCAAGCGTGACGTCGGCATGACCTTCGCCGCCGCCCTCCGCGCGATGCTCCGTCAGGCGCCGAACATCGTGATGATCGGTGAAATCCGCGATTTGGAGACCGCCGAGATCGCGATCAACGCGGCCCTCACCGGCCACATGGTGTTCTCCACGCTCCACACCAACGACTCCGTCTCCGCCGTCACGCGTCTCGTGGACATCGGCGTCAAGCCGTTCCTCGTGTCCGCCGCCCTCCGCGGCGCCCTCGCCCAGCGCCTCGTGCGCCGCAACTGCCAGGCCTGCGCCGCTCCTTACAAACCCACCGCGAAGGAACTGTATTCGATCGGCATGACCGAGCAGGATCTCGCGAACGCCACCCCCATGAAGGGCGCCGGCTGTCCCAAGTGCGGCGAACGCGGTTACAAGGGCCGCCGCGGCGTGTTCGAGCTCTTCGTCATCACCGAGGAGATCCAGGAGATGATCTACGGCGGCTCCAATCTCGTCGACCTGCGCCGCAAGGCCCGCGAAGCCGGCATGCGCACCATGCGCGAGGACGGCCAGCGCAAGGTCGCCTCCGGCATGACCACCATCGAGGAAGTGCTCGGCGCCACGGTCGCCGACGACGTGATCTGACCCGATGGCCTTCGCGATGACCCAGCTGCTGGAGGCCATGATCGAGAGCCGTGCTTCCGATCTGCACATCCGCGTCGGCCGGCCGCCCTGCCTGCGGGTCGACGGCGAACTGGTCGAGTTCGAAGGAGCGGCGCTGACCGCCGACGAGACCGAAGCCTTGGTCCTCGCCGCCGTGCCGCCGGCCCGGCGCGCGGCGCTCGTCGCGGAAGGCGGCTGCGATTTCGCGTTCTCTTTCCAGGGCACTTCCCGGTTGCGCGCCAACGCCTTCCGGAGCTGCGGCGCCTACGGGATGGTGCTGCGCCTGCTGCCTTCGGTCATGTTCACGCTCCAGCAGCTGCGGATGCCGCCGGTCGTCCAGGAGATGCTCAGGCGCGCCCGCGGCCTGATCCTCGTCACCGGTCCGACCGGCTCGGGGAAATCCACGACCTTGGCCTCGATGGTCAATTGGATCAACGAGAACGAGAGCGGTCACATCGTCACGATCGAGGACCCCATCGAATACACCCACGCGCACAAGCGGTGTCTCGTCACGCAGCGCGAGGTCGGCGAAGACCTGCCCTCCTTCGCGGAGGGCGTCCGGTCAGCCCTGCGGCAGGATCCGGATGTCATCCTCATCGGTGAGATGCGCGACCTGGACACCATCGAGGCGGCCGTCACGGCCGCCGAGACCGGGCATCTCGTGCTGGGCACGCTGCACACGTCGGGCGCCACCCGGACGATCGATCGCATCATCGACGTCTTCCCGCCCACGGCCCGCGAACAGATCCGGACCCAGCTCGCCACCTCCCTCACGGCGGTGATCTCGCAATGCCTCGTCCGGACGAAGGCCGGCGGCCGCGTCGCCGCCTCCGAGATCATGCTGCGCACCGACGGCGTGGCCGCAAAGATCCGCGAAGGTAAGACCTACCAGCTGGCCACCGACGTCGAGACCGGCGCCGCCCGGGGCATGCGCACGCTCGACGGCGACCTGCTCGCCTTGTTCGCCCAAGGTCTCGTCGCCGAGGACGAGGTCTTCAACTATTGCCAGAGCCCTGAAGCGATGCGTGAGCGCATGCGCGCCGTGGCCGCACCCCGCTAATCTCTCCCCATGTTCGACGACCATAGTGATCTGATCCGTGATATCGCCCTCGAGGCGGGCCTTCTGACGCCCGCCCAGGCCGACGAGGTCGGGGAGTCGACCAGCACCACCGGGAAATCCTTCGCCGACAGCCTCGTGGACGCAGGCTTCGCCGACCGCGGCGCCGTCCTGCAGGCCGTCGCCGACCACTTGGGTTCGCCCTATTACTCTAACGTGCCCGCCGATCCGGGCGAGGCGCTTGTCAGGCTGCTCAAGCCCGCCCAGGCCCACAAGTACGTCGTCCTCCCCGTGGCCGATGAGGCCGGCAAGCTGACCCTGCTGGCCAAGGACCCCTTCAACTCGTCGGTCATCAACGAGCTCAGCTTCATCCTCCAGCGCGAGATCGAGCTCGGCGTCGCCGATCCCGCCCAGGTGGAGGCCGGCGTGGTGCGCGTCTACGGCGAAGCGACTTCCTCCTCGATGGAGGACCTCCTCGGTGAGTTCGGCGAAGTCGACGCCGCCGCGGTCACCGACGAGGACGTCACCAAGCAGGCCAGCCAGGCCCCGATCATCCGCTTCGTCGACCTCGTCCTCCAGGAAGGCGTGAAGGCCAAGGCTTCGGACATCCACTTCGAGCCCTTCGAGACCGAGTTCCGCATCCGTCTGCGCATCGACGGCTCGCTCTATGAGATGGCCCCGCCGCCGAAGAACCTCGCCTCGGCCGTCATCGCCCGCGTCAAGGTGCTCTCGTCCCTGAACATCGCCGAGCGCCGCATCCCGCAGGACGGTCGCATCAAGACGACCATCAGCGGCCGTCAGATCGACCTCCGTGTCTCGACGCTGCCGACCCAGTTCGGCGAGTCGGTCGTGCTCCGAATCCTGGACAAGACCGTCGTCAACCTGAGCCTCGAGGCCCTCTCGATGCAGGACGACATCAAGGAAGGCATCCGCGCGATGGTCGGCCGTCCGAACGGCATCTTCATCGTCACGGGCCCGACCGGTTCCGGCAAGACGACCACGCTTTACTCGGCGCTCAAGGAAGTGAACACCGAGGACGTCAAGATCCTCACCGCCGAGGACCCCGTCGAATACGAGGTCGAAGGCATCATGCAGGTCCCGATCAACCATCAGGTCGGCCTCACGTTCGCCGCGGCGTTGCGTTCGTTCCTCCGACAAGATCCGGATACCATCATGGTGGGCGAAATCCGCGACATCGAGACCGCCCAGATCGCCGTCCAGGCCTCGCTGACCGGACACGTCGTGCTTTCCACGCTCCACACCAACGACGCCCCCGGCGCCGTCACCCGACTGATCGACATGGGCCTCGAGCCCTTCCTCATCTCGGCCTCGCTCGAAGGCGTGCTCGCCCAGCGACTGCTGCGCCGCATCTGCAAGACCTGCCGTACGCCCTACGAGCCGGACAAGGACGTCGTCAACATGCTCGACGTCGACGCCCTCGAGATCGCGAACAAGAAGTTCTACTACGGCAAAGGCTGTCCCGACTGTAATCGCTCCGGTTACAAGGGCCGCCAAGGCCTGTTCGAGCTGATGACGATCAACGACCAGCTCCGCTCCTTGATCACGCAGAAGGCGCCGACCCTGGTGCTCAAGCAGAAGGCCATCGAATCCGGCATGCGTCCGCTCCGCGACGACGGCCTGCGCTGCATCTTCGACGGACATACCTCGATCGAGGAAGTCCTCAAGTACACCTGACCTTACCCCCGCACCCCCATGCCCGACTATAAGTACACCGCCATCGACCGCAACGGGTCCCAGGCCGCCGGACGGATCGACGCCGCCGACGACGCGCAGGCCCGCCAGAAGCTCATGGCGAAAGGCCTGATGGTCACCACGCTCGTGGCTGACGCGGCCGGCGCCAAGCCCGTGGCCGCCGCTCCGGCCAAGCCCGGCTTCTCCTTCGGCTCGAAGGTCACGCAGAACGACGTGACGGTGATGACCCGCCAGCTGGCGACCCTGATCATCGCCGGCCTGCCGCTCCTGCGCGCCCTGGAACTGATCACCCGGCAGGAACGCAACCCTGCCTTCAAGGCCGTCCTCGCCAACATCGCCGAGAGCGTCTCCCAAGGCAACAACCTCTCGGAAGCCCTGCAGGCCCACCCGAAGGTCTTCGACAAGCTCTTCATCAACATGGTGCGGGCCGGCGAGGCGGGCGGCGTCCTCGACAAGGTCCTCGACCGTCTCGCGAAATTCCGCGAGAAGGCCGAGCGCATCCAGAAGAAGGTGAAGTCCGCGATGGTGTACCCCGGCGTGGTGATGTCGGTGGCGGTGGTCATCGTCTACATCCTGATGGTGAAGGTCGTGCCTTCGTTCCAGAACCTGCTCAGCAGCCAGAAGACCACGATGCCTCCGCTCACGCAGTTCGTCGTGGGCATCTCGAAGTTCCTCACGGAATTCTGGTGGGCCACCCCGTTCGCCCTCTTCGGCCTCTACTTCGGCCTGAAGTCCTGGCTCGGTTCCGAGAAGGGGAAGGCCACCTTCGACAAGATGATCTTCCGCCTCCCGAAGGTCGGCGCGTTCGTGCAGATCGTCTCCGTCTCCCGCTTCGCGCGCACCTTCGGCACGCTGATGGCCTCGGGCGTCCCGATCCTGCAGTCCATCACGATCACGCGTGACACGCTCGACAACGTCGTCATCGCCCAGTCGCTCGAGCGCGTGCATGACCGCGTGCGCGACGGCGAGCCGCTCTCGGTCCCGCTCGAGCAGTCCGGCGTGTTCCCGCAGATGGTCACGTCGATGATCCAGGTCGGCGAAGAGACCGGCCAGCTGCCCGAGATGCTCAACCGCGTCGCCGACATCTACGACGAAGAAGTCGACAACGCGGTGACCGCGCTGACTTCGATCATCGAGCCGATCCTCATCGTGTTCCTCGCCGTCGTGGTCGGTACGATCGTGCTCGCGATGTTCCTTCCGCTCATCGCGCTCATCACGAAGATGACCGGCGGCGGCTGAGCCGATCCGATCAGAGACGACGAAGCCCGGTCCGTAAGGAGCCGGGCTTTTTCTTGTCCAGGGCAGGGGCGTGACCTCCTAAAAAGGAGGCGGCTTGCATACCCCTATGCAAGCCGCCTGTTTTTTACTGCTTTATCTTACTTACCCCATTGTCCCGTAGGACAAATTTAATACCTGATACCGTGCATTTAATACTGATCGGCTCAAGCGAAATCCGCATCTTTTTAGTCAGTTCTGTAACTAACTGCCCCTTAGGGCTTTGAAATTGGGTGCAGGGGTAGGATTTGAACCTACGACCTTCAGGTTATGAGCCTGACGAGCTAACCGGGCTGCTCCACCCTGCAATCAGTGGAAGGCGAAGAAGAATGGGGCGCTGGCCTGTCCGCAAGCCATTTCTTGAGCCAGTTATTGGTTCTGGGCCCACCCAAAAAGGGTTGAAGCAGGCGGGGCAGGGGGGAAGATTAAACACCCCCTTAAACGATGAGCGAAGAAACCCCTACGCCTCCCCCTGGCGACGTCCCTCCGGCCCCCGTCAAGGAGATCGAGACCGACGAAATCCTAGGTACCAAGCGCGCCAAGAAGTCTTTCTGGCAGCGCATCGGCGCCAGCGGTCTTTCGGTGTCGATCGCCTTCCACGCCGTGCTCGTCTTCATCGCGGCCGCCTTCGTCGTCTCGACCGTCACGGACAACGCCAAGAAGGACCCCAACCAGTTCGCGACCGGTGCGGGCGGCGGTTCCGGCGGCGAGCGCGTCAAGAGCACCCAGCACAAGATCAAGCCGAAGAACGTGAAGTCGCTGGCCAAGACGACCACCCGCATCACTTCCAAGAGCGCCTCCGCCTCCATCGCCCTTCCCGACATGCCGAACTCGGCCTCGGCTTCGTCGATGATCTCCGGCGCGATGGCCGGCGGTGCCTCCAAGGGCTTCGGCGGCGGTGCCGGCGGCGGCATCGGCACCGGACGCGGCATGGGCTCCGGCGGCGGCAAGAACTTCGTCGCCAAGCCCGTCATGGGCGCGAACATCTTCTCCCAGCGCCTGGCGGTCTATTTCGACGCCTCGGCATCGATGCTCCCCTATCTCGACCGCGTCGAGGTGGAGATCCGGGACAAATTCCCGGACGCCGACGTATTCCTCAGCAACGGCGTATTCATCGACGTCCAGGACAACGAGGTCGTCGGCGGCGAAAAGTTCAAGGGCGCTCCTATCCTGAATCGCCCCACCGGCACCGGCACTAAGAAGAACTCCAAGGGCGAGCTGGTCACGGCCGAGACCAATGTGAATAAGCTGACCGTGCAAGGTCGCAATATCTACAAGAAGTATGGCGCCAATTTCAAGACGGGCTCCGTCGGCGGCTGGATCGACATCCTCAAGGATGACCGCACTTACGACGCTCTCATCATCTTCTCCGACTTCGAAGACGGCGTCCGCCAGATCCGCACCAAGGCGATCGGCAACGTTCCCGCTTATAAGCCGGACAAGGGCATGCGCGCCGATCCGCCCGTGGTCTTCTCCGACCGTACCAACCAGGGCGGCGGCTTCGCCCGCTCCGTGACCCTCATCGCCAACGGTGGCGGCTCCGGCCAGAATGTCGTGCAGTGCAAGGACACCTCCGGCCTCATCGTCGGCATGGTCGCCCTCGGCTCCGGCATCCCGCCCGGCACGACCGTGACCGCGATCAAGGACAACGTGAGCTTCACCCTCAGCAAGCCCCTCACGGCCCTCGCCAGCGGCCGTATCACCTGCAACAACGGAGGTGACAAGCGTTTCCCTGAGGAGCGTAAGTGGGAGGACGAATGGGAGAAGGCGTTCGCGGGCGCCCGCGAGAACAAGGGCCCTCGACTCTATCTCATCAGCACTTCCCGCGCCTACGGCAACAAGCCCGGGACGATCCTTCAGCGTTGCGTCTCCGCTTCCGAAGGCAGCGCCATCATGGCGAAGTTCGGCAACGGCAAGAAGGGCGTCAATACTCTCAACGACCTGCATAACTACAACGACCTCTACGTCGGCATGCCGGTCAGCGGACGCGGCGTGCCCGACGGCGCGACGGTCACCGCGATGCGCACCGAAAAGGAAATCATCGATCCGCAGGATCCGGAAAAGAAGCGCAAGAAGAAGGTGATCGACAAGCAGCTGACGATTTCGGCCCCTCTCACCGAGGACGTCCTCGGCGGGGTCTTCGCCTTCACTCCGCTGATCCAGGCGGTCGGCACCCTCGCGAAGGACTCCAAGACGATCGAGGATATCTCGGGTTCGATTGACCTGCGTTCGGGCATGGTCATCCAAGACAACCGTTTCCCGGTCGGCACCAAGGTGGTGGCGGTGAT
>JBILLR010000081.1:0-4654 GCA_044375965.1 Opitutales bacterium | reverse complement strand
ACCTCGGCGTCTTCCGCGTCCAACAGGACGTCCTCTCCAAGGGGCCGGACCTGCTCTTCGTCGAATTCGCCGTGAACGACGGCGGTACGGACCCGCAGCGTATCATCCGCGCCATGGAAGGCATCGTACGCCGGACCTGGAAGGCCAACCCCGAGTGCGACATCTGCTTCGTGTACACCGTCACCGAGGCGCTTTCGCCGCCGATGCTCGAGGGCAAGTTGCAGCGTTCGGCGAGCGCGATGGAGAAGGTCGCCGACTTCTACGGCATCCCGTCGGTCACCCTCGGCATGGAAGTCGCCAAGCTGGCCAAGGCCGGCAAGCTCCTCTGGCGCGCCAAGCTGCCGAAGACCGACGCCGAGAAGGCCGCGCTCGGCGACAAGTTCGTCTTCGCGCCGGACAGCGTGCACCCGCATGAAGCCACCGGCCACGTGCTGTACGCGCAGGCCATCGTCCGCTCGCTGCCGGCCCTCGCCATCGCGAACAACACGCCCACCGCGCATGTGAGCAAGCTCGCCCTCGATCCGGCGAACTACGAGCGCGCCACGCTCGTCCCGATCACCTCCGCCAAGCTTTCGGCGGATCTCGCGCCGGCGGACATGGCGACCGACGCCTTCGCCAAGCGCTGGTCCAACCGCCTGCCCGCGATGGTCAGGCTGACCAAACCCGGCCAGAGCATCGAGTTCAAGTTCAAGGGTACGCACTGCGCCGTCTATGACGTCGTCGGCCCGGCCGGCGGCATGGTCGCCGTGACGCTCGACGGCAAGGCGCAGAAATCCGTCCCGCGCATCGACGCCTATTGCACCTACCCGCGCCTGAGCACGTTCATCGTCGGCACCGACCTGTCCGAGGGTGAGCACGCCGTCCGGCTGGAACTGCTGGCCGATCCGATCGACAAGGCCGCGGTCCTGGCGAAGAACAAGAACAAGATCGACCGGCCCGAGCGCTTCGCGCCCCTCGAATTCCACCCCGGCGGCCTGCTCATCGTCGGCGAACTCGTCCCTTAAAAGGCTTCGTCCGCACGCCCAGCCTTGACCGCCCCCTGACCCCCTCTGAAACTCCGCCCCTCCCCAAATCACCCACACCACCATGCGTTTCGGCCTCAATACGTTCCTCTACGCCTCTCCGTTCACCAACGAGAGCGTGCACCTCTTCAAGAAGCTCAAGAACTGGGGCTTCGATTCCGTCGAGATCCCGATCGAAGACCCTTCGCACGTCGACCCCAAGTTCCTGAAGGCCGCCGCCGCCAAGGCCGGCATCGCCATCGGCTCGATCTGCGCCGCCATGGGCCCCGGCCGCGACCTCCGCGGTTCCGCCAAGGACCAGGCCAACGGCCGCAAGTACATCGCCGCGCTGATCGACCAGGCCGCCGAGATGGGCTGTCCGCGCCTCATCGGTCCGCTCTATTCCGTCGTCGGCCTCATCGGCGCCCACGACGACAAGACCAAGGCCAAGCACTTCAAGCTCGTCGTCAAGAACCTCAAGGTCCTCGGCAAGCACGCGCAGAAGAAGGGCGTCGAGCTCGACATCGAGCCGTTGAACCGCTTCGAGACCGACTTCCTCAACACCTGCGACCAGGGCCTGCGCCTCGTCAAGGCCGTCAACCTCCCGAACGTGAAGCTCCATCTCGATACGTTCCACATGAACATCGAGGAGAAGAACCAGGCCGCCGCCATCCTCAAGGCCGGCAAGCACCTCGGGCACTTCCACGCCTGCGGCACCGACCGCGGCACCCCGGGCAACGACTCGCTCGACTGGAAGCCCATCGTCGCCGCCCTCAAGAAGATCGGCTACAAGCAAGAGGTCGTCATCGAATCCTTCACCACCGACGTCAAGGTGATCGCCCGCGCCGCCGCCATCTGGCGCGCCATGGAGCCTCGCCGCGACGACATCGCCGTGAAGGGCCTCAAGAACCTGCACCGCTTCTTCGGCAAGAAGAAGTAAGCCCCCGCCGCCCCGCCTCATGAAGCTGCTCACCCCGTTCCTCGCGTTCGCCGCGCTCTGCGCGTCGGTCTCCGCCGAGGACAAGCCGCTCTTCAACGGCAAGGATCTCACGGGCTGGAAAGGCCTCGATTTCTGGACCGTCGAGGACGGCTGCATCACCGGCCGCACGACCAAGGAGAAGCCCACCAAGGGCAACACCTTCCTCGTGTGGGAAGGCGAGGTCGCTGACTTCGAGCTCACGTTCCAGTACAAGATCGTCGGCGGCAACTCCGGCGTCCAATACCGCTCCAAGCTCGTCGACGCCAAAGGCTTCGTGATCGCGGGCTACCAGGGCGACTTCGAAGCGGGCAAGACCTACTCCGGTATCCTTTACGAAGAGAAGGGCCGCGGCATCCTCGCCAAGCGCGGCGAGAAGGTCGTGATCAGGGATGGCGCCGACGCCAAGAAGCCGAAGATCGAAGTCACGGGTTCGCTCGGCAAGACCGACGAGATCCAGGCCAAGATCAAGGCCGGTGACTGGAACGAATACCGCGTCGTCGCCCAGGGCGGCCACCTGCGGCACTTCATCAACGGCGTCCAGACCGTCGACGTGACGGATGAGACCGCCGTCGGCGCGAAGAAGGGCCTCCTCGCCCTCCAGCTCCACGCCGGCCCGCCCATGGTCGTCCAGTTCAAGGACCTCGTCCTCAAGGAGATCAAATAATTCACCATGAAGAAATCCTTCCTCAGCCTCCTCCTGCTCTCGGCCGCGTTCGTCTCGGCCGCGGACAAGAAGAATGTCCTCCTCATCGCCGGCAAGCCGAGCCACGGACCAGGCGAGCACGAACACAACGCCGGCATCCAGCTCCTGGCCGCCGGCCTGAAGCAGTCCGCCGCGGACCTCGTCAACGTGGACGTCGCCCTCAACGGCGAGTGGCCGTCCGACGAGCGCGTCGCCAAGGCCGATACGATCGTGATCTACTCCGACGGCGGCAACGGCCACCCGGCTCTCCCGCACCTCGACCAGCTCGCCAAGAAGATGTCGGCCGGCACGGGTTTCGTCTGCCTCCACTACGCCGTCGAGCCCGCCTACGAGCGCGCCGGCTGGCTGAGCGTCGACGGCAAGCCCGTGAGCCCGCCCCCGGCCGGGCGTTCCTCCCAGGGCAAGGGGGCCCGCGAGTTCAAGGACTGGCTCGGCGGCTACTTCGAGCAGCACTGGTCGGTGAACCCGCACTGGACCGCCGACTTCACCGTGATCCCGGACCACCCGGCCAGCCGTGGCGTGAAGCCGTTCGGCTCCAATGACGAGTGGTATTTCAACATGCGTTTCCGCGACGGCATGGAAGGCGTCACGCCGCTCCTGTCCGCGGTCGCTCCGGCCGACACCATGTCGCGCAACGAAGGCCCACACTCCGGCAACCCCGACGTGAAGAAGCTGGTCCTCGAGGAGAAGAAGCCGCAGGTCGTCGCCTGGGCCGTCGAGCGCAAGGACGGCGGCCGTGGCTTCGGCTTCACCGGCGGCCACTACCACCGCGGCTGGGCCAACGACAGCCAGCGCACGCTCGTGCTCAACGCGATCGTCTGGACCGCCAAGGCCGAAGTCCCCGCCGCCGGCGTCGTCACGAAGTTCTCAGAAGAGGAGCTCAAGGCGAACCTGGACAAGAAGGCTCCCCGCAAGGCGCCTGCTCCCAAGAAGAAGTAAGCGGCCTCCGGGTCGTCCGCATCAGGCCGGAGGTTCGCCTCCGGCCTTTTTCGTGCCTGGAAAAGACGCGGGGCGTTTGACCCGGACGGACGGGCGCCGACCTTGCGGGCATGTCCAAGCACATCGCGATCATCGGCGGAACCTCCGGCATCGGGCGGGCGACCGTCGCGCAGCTTCAGGCCGACGGCCATACGGTCCACGCCGCCTGTCGCTCGCCGGAGAAGCTGGCCGACCTCGATATCGTCGCGCAGCCGTTCGACGCCGCCGCGCCGGGGCCGCTGACCTGGCCTGAGCGCCTCGACGGCTTCGTCTACTTCCCGGGCACGATCGTGCTCAAGCCGTTCCACCGCCTCACCGCGGAGGACTTCCAGCGCGAGATGCAGGTGAACCTCTTCGGCGCGGTCGCCGCGCTCCAGTCGGCGCTGCCGGCCCTCAAGGCCTCGGGCAACGCCTCCGTCGTGCTCTTCTCCACCGTCGCCGTCGCGCAGGGCATGCCCATGCACGCCGGCATCGCCGCCGCCAAGGGCGCCGTCGAAGGTCTGGCCAAGAGCCTCGCCGCCGAATGGGCGCCGCATATCCGCGTGAACGTCATCGCGCCGTCCCTCACCGATACGCCGCTCGCGGGCGCGTTGCTGAACTCCGACCTCAAGAAGGAAGCCGCCGCGAAGCGCCATCCGCTGCAGCAGGTCGGCCGTTCGGAGGACATCGCGGCGCTCGTCGCGCACCTGCTCTCCGGACACAGCCGCTTCATGACCGGCCAGGTGCTGCGCGTGGACGGCGGCCTGTCGTCGGTGCGGACGTTCTGAGGCGGGCACGAAAACCCCGGGCGCCTCGCGGGCCCGGGTTCCGGAAGAACTTTCGCTCCGTTCAGATCAGCATCAGCGCCGGTTCTTCGAGGAGCTGCTTGAGCGCCTGGAGGAACTGCGCGCCGTTGGCGCCGTCGACCACGCGATGGTCGCCGGAGAGGCCGATCACCATGCGGTGGCCGATGACCAGGCGGTCCTGGGCGTCGACGACGGGCTTCTTGATGGT
>JBILLR010000082.1:0-4418 GCA_044375965.1 Opitutales bacterium | reverse complement strand
ATCGCCGGCGAGCTCACCACCAAGGCCAAGGTCAATTTCGAGGAAGTCGTCCGCGACGCCATCCGCGAGATCGGCTACGTGAACGACGACGACGTCTTCCACGCCGACAAGGTCTTCGTCACGAACCTCCTCACCAAGCAGTCCCCCGACATCGCCCAGGGCGTCGACGAGCGCAAGGCCGAGGGCAAGAAGCACGCCAAGATGGGCGCCGGTGACCAGGGCATCATGTTCGGTTACGCCTCCACCGAGACCCCGGAGCTCATGCCCGCCCCGGTGATGCTCGCCCACCGCCTGAACCGCGAGCTGGCCCGCCTCCGCAAGTCCGGCGCCAAGGGCACCGAGTGGCTGCGCCCCGACTGCAAGTCGCAGGTCGCCGTCCGCTACGTCGACGGCCGCCCGGTCTCCGTCGAAAACGTGGTCATCTCCACCCAGCACACCGCCGACGTCTCCCATCGCCAGATCGAGAAGTTCTGCATCGAGCAGGTCATCCGCAAGGTCCTGCCCAAGTCCCTCGTCGGCAAGGGCACCGAATACCTGATCAACCCCACCGGTCGTTTCGTGGTCGGCGGACCCCAGGGCGACTGCGGCCTCACCGGTCGTAAGATCATCGTCGACTCTTACGGAGGCATGGGCCGCCACGGCGGCGGCGCGTTCTCCGGCAAGGACCCGACCAAGGTCGACCGTTCCGCGGCCTACATGGCCCGCTGGGTGGCCAAGCACATCGTGGCGTCCGGCGCCGCCGAACGTTGCGAACTCCAGGTCGCCTACGCCATCGGCCATCCTGAGCCGACCAGCATCCACCTCGACACCTTCGGCACCGGCGAGATCGCCGACGCCAAGATCCTCGCCGCGGTGAAGAAGGTCTTCCTCTTCAATCCGGCCGAAATCATCCGCCAGCTCGACCTCCGTCGCCCGATCTATCGCGCTTCCACCCACTACGGCCACTTCGGCAAGAAGGGCCTGCCCTGGGAGGTCACCTCGAAGATGCCTGCCTTCCTCAAAGCCCTTAACTCCTAATCCCTCCACATCATGCCCTCCCTCGCCGCCAAATCCTCCACCAAATTCACCGACTTCAAGGTCGCGGACCTCGGCCTCGCCGAATGGGGGCGCAAGGAGCTCCAGGTCGCCGAGCACGAGATGCCCGGCCTCATGGCCCTGCGCAAGAAGTACGGCAAGAAGAAGCCCCTCAAGGGCGTCCGCATCGCCGGCTCGCTGCACATGACCATCCAGACGGCGGTCCTCATCGAGACGCTCGCCGAACTCGGCGCCGACGTCCGCTGGGCCTCCTGCAATATCTTCTCCACGCAGGACCACGCCGCCGCGGCGATCGCCAAGGCCGGCATCCCCGTCTTCGCCTGGAAGGGCGAGACCCTCGTCGAATACTGGGAGTGCACCATGAAGGCGCTCACCTGGCCCAACGGCGACGGCCCTGAGCTGATCGTCGACGACGGCGGCGACGCCACGCTCCTCATCCACAAGGGCTACGAGCTCGAGAACGGCTCCAAGTGGGCCTGGTCTCCGTCGGAGTCCGAGGAAGAGCAGATCATCAAGAACCTCCTCAAGAAGGTCGCGAAGGAGAAGCCCGGCCACTGGCACAAGGTCGTCAAGAGCTGGAAGGGCGTCTCGGAAGAGACCACCACCGGCGTCAAGCGCCTCTACCGCATGCTCGAGGACGGGTCGCTGCTCGTCCCGACCGTCAACGTCAACGACACCGCCACGAAGTCCAAGTTCGATAACCTCTACGGGTGCCGCGAATCGCTCGTCGACGGCATCAAGCGCGCCACCGACGTGATGGTCGCCGGCAAGGTCGCCCTCGTCATCGGCTACGGCGACGTCGGCAAGGGCTCGGCCCAGTCGCTCCGCGGCCTCGGCGCCACGGTCCAGATCGCCGAGATCGACCCGATCTGCGCGCTGCAGGCCGCGATGGAAGGCTACCGTGTCGTCACCGTCGAGGACACCCTCGGCACGACCGACATCTACGTCACCGCCACCGGCAACAAGGACATCATCACCCTCGAGCATCTCACCAAGATGAAGGACCAGGCGATCGTCTGTAACATCGGCCACTTCGACAACGAGATCCAGGTCACCCGCCTCAACGCCCATAAAGGCGTGAAGAAGGACACCATCAAGCCGCAGGTCGACCGCTACACGTTCAAGGACGGCCGTCAGCTCTACATGCTCGCCGAAGGACGTCTCGTGAACCTCGGCTGCGCCACCGGCCACCCGTCCTACGTGATGTCGACCTCGTTCGCCAATCAGGTCCTCGCCCAGCTGCACCTCTGGGAGACCCGCGCCGCCGCCAAGCCCGGCGTGGTCGTCCTGCCGAAGCACCTCGACGAAGAAGTCGCCCGCCTGCACCTCGGCAAGCTCGGCGCCAAGCTGACGATCCTCTCCAAGGATCAGGCCGCTTACATCGGCGTCAACCAGTGCGGCCCGTTCAAGCCCGACAGCTATCGTTACTGACGCGGGCGGCGTAGCCGCCCGCGAGGGGGCACGTGGGCAAGGTGACACGTGGGCACGGGGAATTCATGAGGGCGCCTTCGGGCGCCCTTTTTGTTTTCACTGCTTACTGCCACCACCTGTTATGGGTAGGGTCAGCACTGCGTGCTGACCTAGCTGCATCGGGATCGACGAACGCCCTAGGTCGGCACGCAGTGCCGACCCTACCTCGATACGAACTCAGAGGGAAACCGGAGACCGGATAGGATGCTGCGGGCATGAAATCATTCTCGGGTCCCAGGTCTCGGCCGTCGGGACCTCAGCTATTCGGGAGTCGGCTTTTTCGGCCTTCAGCCATCGGCTTCTGGGTTTAGGTAGGGTTGAGCGGCCCGCTCAACCGCGGCTGACCGGGCCGGTGAGCCCTATCTCAAGACCACCCCGGCCAATCATCCGGTTTCCCTTGGAGACGTTTGATCTCTGGTCAACCGGGCCTCCGGGCCTCTCTCTTGCCCCCTTGCCCATGTGCCCCCTTGCCCCCTAATCTTTCCTCCCGATGCTCCTCCGCCGCACTGCGCAGATCACCGCCGTCCTCGGGCTGGTAGCCGTAGGCGTCTGGGTCGTGCGTGGTAAGAAGTGGGAGTTGCTCCGCAAGCCGGCGGGCGTCGCTTCCGCCGAGCCCAAGATCAAGCCGCGCAGCGCGGCCGACATCATCCCGCAGCTGGAGGCACCGCCCAAGCGTTCCGGCGTCACGGTCAAGGACCTCCTCGCCGGCAAGGTCCCGCAGCTGAGCCAAGCGGAGATCGAAGCGTTCCTGCAGAATCAAGGCCGGACTCCCGCCAATCTCCTCGCGGCCTCCCGTCTCCTCAAGGATCTGAAATACGCCCGCGAAGCCGCGCTCCTCGATCCCCAGAACCCGCTGGTCCAGCTGGAGCTCGCCTTGCGTGGCGAGAACCCGGAGGAGAAGGCCGCGGCCATCGCCGCCTTCCGGACGGTCGCGCCGGACAACTCGCTCGGTGATTACCTCGCCGCCCATCAGGCCTTCCAGTCCGGCGATGCCGGCGCGGCGGGGTCGGCCCTGCTGCGGGGGCTGGATAGCCCGCTCTTCGCCGATTACTCCCAGCAGCTCATCGATGGCTCCGAGCAGGCCTATCTCGACGCCGGCTACGAACCGCAGTCCGCCGCGGTCGCGGCCATGATCTCGCTCACGCTCGAGCGCTCGCAGTCGCTCATGAGCGTGGCGGACAGCCTCAAGGGGCTGCAGGACGAGTTCATCCGGACCGCGGATTTCGACTCCGCGGAACCGACGGTCATCATCGGCCTGACCCTTGGCCAGCGCATGCAGGAGCAAGGTCCTTACCTGATCGACCAGCTGATGGGCAATGTCATCGAACGTAAGTTCCTCCTCCAGCTCGACCCCCTCACCGCCGCCGGTCCGGGCGGCCAGACGGCGGCCGAGCGCCTCGAGACGCTCGACGCGAACCTGCTCGAGATCAAAACCCTCTCCGGAGGCTTCGCGGAGACCTTCGTCACCATGGATGAAGCGACCCGCAGCCAATATCTCGCCAAGATGAAAGCCGAAGGCGAACTGGCCGCGATGCGTTGGGTCGCGGCGAGACCGAGGTAGGGGCTTGCGCCCTGGGTGGTAGCGGTTGGAAATCACCCGAACTCAAGGGGAGACCGGAAGCCAGATAGTTGGCCGGGAAACCATTCCGCCATCGATGCAGTCCTCCACGCGGCTACTTCCCATTCACCAACCACCTCATCGCAGCGAGTTCGCCTTCAGACTTAATCTTGGCAAAATACTGCGAACGCGTCGCTTCGTCGGCGGCGATGAATTTCTCGGGGAAGGCCGGGACCATGGTGCGGAGTTCTATGAGTTTGGCGTCCAAGACCCCAAGCCGCTCGCCGGCGGTCTGTCCCCCGGGGCCGGCCAGCGTCAGGGGGTCGAGCTGCTGGAGTAAATCCCTCTCGATGCG
>JBILLR010000026.1:0-14284 GCA_044375965.1 Opitutales bacterium | reverse complement strand
GCCACCACGGTCATCTGCGCCGGCCGCCTCGAAGGCTGGACCACGCGCCAGACGAGTCCGCTCGTCCCGAAGAAGGTCCGGTCGGTGACTTTCGAGGAATACCGCAAGCTGCAGGACATGGCCCACGATGACCTGGCGTTCTTCGCCGTGCCCGCCGCCGGCCAAGGTACCGCGGAATACAAGGGCCTGACGGAAGTCGCCGGACGCGCCACCCACGCCGTACACTACGCCTACGCCAGCGGCTTCCGCATCACGCGCCACTTCGACGCCAAGACCTTCGCCCTCGTCGCCTCCGATCAGCTCACCCCGGCCCGTGAACTGATCCGCCAGCAGGTCGAATCCTTCTCCGAGGTCGACGGAATCCGCTTCGCCGCCAAGGAGACCGTCACCATCGAAGGCCGTAAGTCCGGCGAGGTGACTTACGATAAGATCGAAGTGAACCCCGCCTTGACCCCGGGTCTTTTCGATTTCCCTTCCTTCTGAGCCCATGACTTTCCTCCGACTCCGCGCCAAGGACTTCCGCGCCCAGCTCAGCGCCTTCGTCGGCACGGGCGAAGCGTCCCCCGACGTCCGCGAAGCCGTCGCCGGCATCATCGCCGACGTGAAGCGCCGCGGCGACGCCGCCGTGCTCGCTTACACGGCGAAATTCGACCGCGCGAAGCTCACCGCCGCGGGACAGCGCATCCCCGTCGCCGAACTCCGCCGCGCGGCCGCCGCCTTCGCCCCCGCGAAGAAGAAGGCCTTCGACGAAGCGGCGAAGTGCGTCACGGCCTTCCACGCCCGCACGCTGCCGAAAGGCTGGACGGCGAAGAACCCGCACGGCGCCACGGTCGGCGAACGCCACCATGCGATCCGTCGCTGCGGCCTCTACATCCCCGGCGGCCAGGTGCCGCTCGTCTCCACGGTGCTGATGACGGCGCTGCCCGCCAAAGTCGCCGGCGTGCCCGAACTCTGCGCCTGCACGCCGCCCGGTCCCGACGGCAAGATCAACCCGGACATCCTCGCGGCGCTCTACCTCTGCGGCGTGACCGAAGTCTACGCCGTCGGCGGCGCCCAAGCCGTCGCCGCGATGGCCCTCGGCACCCGCACGATCGCGCCGGTCGACAAGATCTTCGGCCCGGGCAACACGTTCGTGACCGAAGCCAAGCGCCAGGTCTTCGGCCTCGTCGGCGTCGACCTCCTCCCCGGCCCGAGCGAGGTGATGATCATCGCCGACCGCACCGCGCGCCCCACATGGGTCGCGGCCGACCTCTGCGCCCAGGCCGAACACGGCAGCGGCAAGGAGAAGCTCTACCTCGTCACGGAGACCGAAGCCTTCGCCAAGCGGTGCCTCGCCGCCGCCCGCGCGCAAGCCGCGACGCTCTCGCACGGCGAGAAGATCCGCAAGGCGCTCGACACCAAGGTCTGCGCCATCCTGGTCCCGAAGATCGCAGACGCGGCCGAAGCGGCCAACCTCGTCGCGCCCGAACACCTCGAACTGATGGTCGCGCCGGCGAAGCTCAAGGCGCTGTCCGCCCGCATCACCACCGCCGGCGCCATCCTCCTCGGCCACCACACGCCCACGGTGCTCGGCGACTTCACGGCCGGTCCGAGCCACACGCTCCCCACCGGCGGCACGGGCCGCTTCTTCAGCGGCCTGCGCGTCGCCGACTTCCTGCGTCGCACGAGCCTCGTGGAATACGCCCCGGCTTCGCTGAAGAAGGCGGCCTGCGTGGTCGACGCGTTCTCCCGCATGGAGAGCCTCGACGCCCACGGGCGCTCGCTGCAGGTCCGCCTCTGACCGCGCTCAGTCGCGCAGGGTCCGCATCACTTCCGCGTGCAGCTTCGGCGCCGCGGCGATGATGTTGCCGGCCTTGACGGGATCGCCGCCTTCCCAGGAGGTCACGACCGCGCCGGCGCCGCGCAGGACGGGCAGCACGGGGACGAGGTCCCACGGATTCATGATCGGGTCGGCGACGACGTGCGCGCGGCCCGCCGCGACGAGCAGGTGGCCGTAGCCGTCGCCCCAGGTGCGCACATGCGCGACGCTGTCGGCGAAACGGTTCCAGCGGACGTCGCGGTGCAGGCGACGGATGTTGTCGAGGTCGGTGGAGACGACGACGGCTTCCTTGAGGGAGGCTTCGGCCACGCGCACGGGACGCCCGTTCAGCTGACAGGTGACATTGTCGCCGATGATGCGCTCGTCGAGGACGGGCTGGTCGATGACGCCCAGGACGGGCTTACCTTCGTGGCGCAGGCCGATCAGGGTGACGTATAAGGGGACGCGGGAGAGGAACGACTTGGTACCGTCGATGGGATCGAGCACCCAGCAATGCTCGGCGTCGACGTTCTCCGGACCGAACTCCTCGCCGAGGATGCCGTGGTCGGGATAGGCCGCCTTGATGGCCGCGCGCATGCGCCGTTCGGCTTCCTTGTCCGCGATGGTCACGGGCGTGCCGTCGGACTTGAACTCGACCTCGGTCTCGACGCGCGCGTGGGCCGCGAGCAGGACCTCGCGGGCGATGTCCGCGAGTTTCCCGGCGAAGGCCTTGAGCTCTTTCTGACGCGCTTCCGGAAGCATGCCCCAGAGGTAAGCCCGGACGGCCCCCGCTCCAAGCGAAAAGCCCCGTGCAGGCTTGAACCCGGGCCGCCCCGCAGGAGGATACTCCCATGCGGTCCGCCTTACGACTCCTCGGCCTGCTCTTCGCCGCGACGACGTGCCTCTGCGCCCGCCCCTGCCGCATCGAGATCGCCGAAGCGGACGGCTGGCCGGTGCCCGGCGTCGAACTCCGCACGGTCCACGGCGTCCGCCTGGTCTCCGACAACGCCGGGCTGATCGCCTGCGACCTGCCGGAGCTGATGGGACGCGAGACCTGGTTCGGCGTGCACGGCCACGGCTATGGCGTGAAGGCCGACGGCTTCGGCTACCGCGGCGTGCGCCTGACGCCCGAGCCGGGCAAGACGCTCAAGGTGACGGTCGAACGCACGATCCTCGCCCGTCGACTCGGACGTCTCACGGGCGCCGGCCTCTTCGCGGAATCTCAGAAGCTCGGCGAACAGCTCGACTGGAAAGAAAGCGGCGTGCTCGGCTCCGACAGCGTGGTCATGGCCGAATTCGGAGGCAGACTGCATTGGTTCTGGGGCGACACGAACCTTGCGCCTCATCCGCTCGGCATCTTCCACGTCGCCGCGGCCACGACCGACGGCTTCGTGCCTCCGGCCCGGCCTCCGCTGCGTCCGACGTTCGAATACGTGACGGAAACGACGCAGGACGGCGGCACGCGTCCCCGTGGCGTCGCCCGTCTGCCCGGCGAGGGTCCGACCTGGCTCTGGGGCGCGGTCACCCTCCCCGACGCGGAGGGCAAACCCCACTTGGTCGCGGTCGCGCAGAAGGTGAAGGCCGATATGCGGGCCTATCGCTGGGACCTCGTCGAATGGGACGCGGCGACCTCGTCTTTCCGCGTGCTCCGGACGATCTGGGCCGCCGACGAAGGTCGTCCGGCGCCGCCCGTACCCGGAGGTTACGCGGTGCCGTGGACCGATGAGAAAGGCCGCCGCTGGATGCTGTTCGGCGCCCTTTTCCCATCGCTCCGCACGCCCGCGACCTATGAAGGCTGGCGCGATCCGGCGAACTGGATCAAGCTGCGCGGAGATAACACGGCGACGACGCCGGACCGCCAGCTGATCTCCGCGCAGCGCGGACATGTCGCCTGGCATCCTTGGAGCGGGAAGTGGCTCGCGGTGTTCACCCAGCATGGAGGGATTCCTTCCACTTACGGCGAGATCTGGCTGGCCGAAGCGACGGCGCCGACCGGCCCCTGGGTCAACGCCCGCAAGGTGCTCTCGCACGACGATTACACGTTCTACAACCCGGTGCTGCATCCGGAGTCCTTCCGGGACGACTCGCCGGTGGTCCACTTCGAGGGCACCTACACGACCACCTTCTCCGGCAACAAGCAGCCGACGCCGCGCTGGGACTACAATCAGGTGCTCTACCAGGTCGACCTTTCCCTCCCGCCTTTCACGGACGGAAAATAAGCCCGCCTGCTTGACGCGACCGCGCCCGTGCGGGATGGTGGCGCGATGGATGAAGCCACCCGCCGCCTGCTCGCCGCGCGCCGCCGCCCGGAACGCCGCGCGTTGCTGCGTCAGCGATGGGAGCAGCTTTTCTTCCTCCATTGGCGGGTCGATCCCGCCGCGGTCGCCCGCCTGCTGCCGCCCGGACTGACGCCCGACCTCTTCGAAGGCGAGACCCACCTGGGAATCGTGGGCTTCCGCATGCTCGGCATCCGCCCGGAAAGCCTGCCCGCCCTGCCCTGGCTTTCGTCCTTCAACGAACTCAACGTGCGCGTCTACGTGCGCGACGCCGCCGGCGAACCGGGCGTCTGGTTCCTGTCCCTCGACTGCGACCGCGGTCCGGCCGTGCGCATCGCGCGGACGTTCTTCGGCCTGCCCTACGAGCACGCGCGGCTCACGCACCGCGCCTTCGGCGAACGCTGGACGATGGACTGCCAGCGCGAAGGTTACGCGCACGCCGCCCGTTACGCCTGGAAGGCGCTGACGCCGCCCGCGCCGGCCGAGCCGGGCACGCGCCTCTTCCATCTGGCGGAACGCTACAACTTCTTCTCCGTGCGCGGCGGCCGCCTCCTCCGCGGCCAGGTCCACCACGCGCCTTACGGACTCAGCCTCGCCCAGCTGACCACCTGGAGCGAACAGCCGGTGGAATGGGACGGCTTCCCGCTCGCCGGCCGCGCCCCGGACTTCGCGCATTGCTCCACGGGCGTCGACGTCGAGGCCTTCGGCCTCGTGCCCGGCCATGCGTAAGAAGCTCCACGAATACCGCCACGCGGTCTGGGACTGGAACGGCACGTTGCTCGACGATACGTGGCTGTGCTGCGCTTCCCTCAACCGACTCCTGGAGGAAGACGGCCATCCGCCCGTCGACCCGGTCCGCTACCGGGAGATCTTCCAGTTCCCGGTCATCAAGGTCTACCAGGCCATCGGCTTCACGCCCGACGAAACTTCCTTCCGCGCGATGTCCGTCCGCTTCATGGCCGCCTACGAGGCGCGGAAGACGGAATGCCGCCTGCACGACCATGCGGAGTCGCTCCTCGCCGGCCTCAGCGCCGCCGGCCTGACGCATTCGGTGCTCTCGGCCTACGAGCGCACGCTGCTCGCCGACACCCTCGCCCACTACGGACTCGACACCCGCTTCCGCAAGGCCTGCGGAGGCGACGACATCCATGCCGGCAGCAAGGAGGAGCGCGCCCGCCGCCATCTGGCCGACCTCGACGTGCGGCCCGAGGACGTGATCTATTTCGGGGATACGGCCCACGACGCGGAAGCCGCGGCCGCCATGGGCGTCGACTGCGTGCTGGCCGCCCACGGCCACCAGCACCGCGCCCGCCTCGAAGGCCTGGGTCCGCGGGTCGTCGACGGTTTCGCCGAGCTGCTGGCGGAACTTCAGAGCGCGCCGTAGGCGGCCGCCACGCGCTTGACGGTGTCGACGTGCAGCCGGGCGGTATGCGCGCGGACACGGTTATAACCGCCGCCATAGAGCGCGACGAGCGGGACTCCGCGGGCGCGTGTCCAGCCGAGGATCATCGCGTCGCGCGCGGCGAAATCCTCGTCGGCCAGGGCCATCTGCCCGAAACGGTCGTCGACGTGCAGGTCGGCGCCCGCGTTCCAGAAGACGACGTCCGGGACGAAGCGCCGGGCGGCCTCGGCCAACGCCGCGTCCAGCGCCGCGAGATACTCCGGACCGGCCACGCCGCGCGGCAAGGCGACGTCGAGGTCGCCGGCTTCCTTCTCCGTGGGGTAGTTGCGGCCGACGTGCAGGGAGACGCTGAAGCGGTCGGGCTGCCCCCTCAGCAGCGCGTGCGTGCCGTTGCCTTGGTGCGCGTCGGTGTCGAGGACGAGCGCGCGCAGGCCCGGCCGCTCGGCCCGCAGGACGGCGCAGGCGACGGCGACGTCGTTGAGCACGCAGAACCCGAGGCCGCGATCGGCGAAGGCATGGTGCGTGCCTCCGCCGAGGTTGGCCGCGACGCCGAACTCGAGCGCGGCGCGCAGGGCGAGGACGGTCCCGTGCGTCTCGCGCCGGCAGCGGTCGAACAACGACGCATCGGCCGGGAGCCCGAGCCGGTTGCGGTCATAGACGGACAGGCCGCCCTCGCGCACGGCCGCGAGGTAGGCGGGGTCGTGGACAAGCGTGAGCATCTCCCAAGGCGCGGGTTCGGGCGCCAGGAACATCGCGGCCGGCACTTCCGATTCCAGCAACGCCCGGCTCCGCGAAAACTTGTCCATCGGGAAGGGATGCTCCTCCGGCAGGGGGTAATGATAGAGCGGATGATGGAAGCAGCGGAGGCGCATGCCGGACCGCCAACATCCCGGGCCGCCCCGGAGTGTCAAACCCGGCCGGGCGAAGGGGTTTTGGTTGCCCCAAGGCGGCCAAGTCCGTTCATATACCCACCCCCCACGCCCCGCCATGAGCTCCGAAGAAATCGATGACGTCAAGAAGGCCAGCGCCGAAGGTTTCGGCTCCAACGAACAGGTCTTCCCGCCCTCCGCCGCGTTCGTCGCCAAGGCCCGCGTGAAGGGCATGGACGGCTATAACGCCCTCTATAAGCGCTCAATCCAGGATCCCGATGGCTTCTGGGCCGACGAGGCGAAGGAGCTGGCCTGGTTCCAACCATGGACGAAGGTCGTCGACGAGTCCAAGAAGCCTTTCTTCCGCTGGTTCGTGGACGGCAAGACCAACGTCGCCTACAACTGCCTCGACGCGCAGGTCGCCAAGGGCCTCGGCGACAAGGTCGCGATCGTCTACGAAGGCGAGCCCACCGCCGACGGCAAGGCCGTCGAGGTCCGCCGCCTCACCTACCGCCAGCTGCTCGCCGAGGTCAGCCGCTTCGCCAACGTCCTCAAGGGCATGGGCCTCAAGCGCGGCGACACGGTCGCGATCTACATGCCGATGGTGCCCGAGCTCGCGATGGCCGTCCTCGCCTGCGCCCGCCTCGGCGTCGTCCACTCCGTCGTCTTCGGCGGCTTCTCCGCCGAATCCATCCGCGACCGCGTCAACGACGCGAAGTCGAAGGCGGTCATCACGATGGACGGAGGCTACCGCCGCGGGAAGTTCCTGCCGCTCAAGCAGACGGTCGACGAAGGCGTGAAGGACTGCCCGTCCTGCGCCCACGTGCTCGTGCTGCAGCGCCACCCGGGCAAGCCCGACCCAGGCTGCGTCATGCAGGCCGGCCGCGACGTCTGGTATCACGAGGCCGCCGCGAAGGTCACCGACCGGTGCGAAGCGGTCCAGCAGGAGGCCAATGAGATGCTCTTCCTGCTCTATACGTCCGGCTCCACCGGCAAGCCCAAGGGCATCATGCACAGCGTGGGTGGCTACATGGTCCACGCGTACTCGACCAACAAGTATGTCTTCGACCTCCGCGGCGACGACCTCTTCTGGTGCACGGCCGACGTGGGCTGGGTGACCGGCCACACCTACGTGGTCTACGGTCCGCTGCTCAACGGTTCCTCGGTGCTGATGTATGAAGGCGCGCCCGACGCCCCCGACTTCGGTCGCTTCTGGAAGATCATCCAGGACCACAAGGTCTCGGTATTCTACACCGCTCCGACCGCCATCCGCGCCTTCATGAAGTGGGGCGACGAGTGGGTGAAGAAGCACGACCTTTCCTCGCTGCGCCTCCTCGGCTCCGTCGGCGAACCGATCAACCCGGAAGCCTGGCTCTGGTATCACCGCAACATCGGCGCCGAGCGCTGCCCGATCGTCGACACCTGGTGGCAGACCGAGACCGGCGGCCACATGATCACCCCGATGCCCGGCTGCACGCCCACCAAGCCCGGCTCGGCCACGCTGCCCTTCTTCGGCGTCGACGCCGCCGTGCTCGATGAGAACGGCAACGAGACCGACCACGGTATCCTCGCCATCCGCAAGCCTTGGCCCGGCATCACGCAGGGCATCTTCGGCGACGAACAGCGCTACGTGGACACCTACTGGAACCGCTGGGGCGGCAAGTATTACTTCCCGGGCGACGGCGCCATCCGCGACAAGGACGGCTATCTCTGGATCACCGGCCGCGTGGACGACGTGGTCAACGTCTCCGGCCACCGCATCGGCACGGCCGAGCTGGAAGCGATCTTCATCGAGGACGCGGCGGTCGCCGAGTCCGCGGTCATCGGCGTGAAGCACGACCTGAAGGGCCAAGGCCTGATGGCCTTCGTGATCCTGAAGTCCGCCGCGGCGAAGACGGTCGACGAAGCCGCGCTCGCCAAGAAGCTCAACGCGATGGTGGACGCGAAGATCGGCAAGTTCGCCCGCCCGGAACGCATCGTGTTCGTGCCCGACCTCCCGAAGACGCGCTCCGGCAAGATCATGCGCCGCCTCCTGCGCGACATCTCCGAAGGCCGCGAACTCGGCAACGTCTCCACCCTGGCCGACCCGGCCGTGGTCGAAGCGATCAGGACGAAGTTCAACGCCGCCAAGGCCTGACCTCCGGTCTGCACCCTCCCAAAGCCCCGACCCCGTCGGGGCTTTTTGTTCGTATCAACAAACTCAAAAGGAGGCCTCAAACCGGATGGTTAGCCGGGGGCTATCTATATCCGTAGCAATCCATCCGGCCTCCGGTTTCCCCTTGAGTGCCACCCCCTCCCGCCACCTGCCACCTGCATCTGCGTGCATCCACTCAGCCCTCAATTCAGTCCTCAACTCAGCCCCCATGCCCCATACTCCATACTCGATTTGGCGGTTTGCCTCCCGTTATCTTCCGCCCAATCTAGTACCCATGCGCGCCCTGCTCCTGCTGCTGCTCACGGCCACCCTCTCCGCCGCCGGCCTCAAGGTCGGTGACCCCGCGCCGGCCTCCCGCCCCGAGTCCATGCTGCAAGGCGAGGCGGTGAAGGAATTCAAGAAGGGCGAGGTCTACGTCTTCGAATGCTGGGCGAGCTGGTGCGGTCCGTGCGTCGCCGCGATCCCGCACCTCGACGAACTGCACCGGAAGATGGGTAAGAAAGGCGTGGTCATCACGGGCGTCAACGTCTGGGAAAGCGAACGCGACGAGGCCTCCGCCCAGCGCGCCAAGGATTTCCTCAAGGCCCAGGGCGGGAAGATGTCCTACCGCGTCGCCTTCGGCGGCAAAGCCTTCATCAAGGACTGGCTCGAAGCCGCCGAAGTGAACGGCATCCCGCACGCGTTCGTGGTGGCCGAAGGCAGGATCGCCTGGACCGGCCACCCCGGCCAGCTGACCGCCGAGATGCTCGGCGACATCCTCACGGGCACGCCCCTCGCCGCCGCCGCGCCCATCGCCGAGAAGATCCCGCAGCGCCGCCTGAGCCAGCCCGCCGTCCCCGCCGGCACCGCGCCGAACGATCCGGAGATGGCCGCCGCCCAGGCGAAGCTCGACGCGCTCTCGGAAGCGATGCGCGCCCGTGACTGGGACGCCGCCGAAAAAGCCTTGCCCGCCGCCGCCGGCGTGCTGCCCAAACAGGAAGGCCAGGAACTCCGCGACTCCGTCGAAGCCCAGATCGGCATGGCCCGTGGCGACCCCACGAAATTCTACGCGCAGCTGCAGAAGGTCGCCGACGAAGAGTTCGACGACCCGGAGGCCTTGAACGAGATCGCCTGGCGCCTGCTCACGATGAAGGCTTTCGCGGAGAAACCCAACCTGGCTCTCGCCGAGAAATGCGCGGTGCAGTCGGTGAAACTCACGAAGGAAGAACACCCCGACAAGCTCGATACGCTCGCCCGCCTGCGGTGGCTTCAGGGCAAAAAGGAAGAGGCCATCCGCCTGCAGATCAAGTCCGTCGACAAGGCCGAAGCCGGCGAGATGAAGGAAGCCCTGCGCAAGACCCTCGACGCGATGCTCAAAGGCGTCCTGCCCCCCGCCGATGACGAGGAGGAAGAACTCCCGCGCTGAGCGGACTGTCCTCTTCGGGAGAAAGGTTGTCCGATTCCGCCCGCCGGTTGCCTCCCCCCAATCCAATCACTTAACATGCCTTCCACGTTCGCACCTTTGCACAGGCCGTAGGCCGATTTGCACTTTTGCACTCAGGACAGCACGTGGTGCGTCCCCACCCCACCCCACCCCTACCCCTCTGCTGATCTCCCCATGCTCCCTCGCCGCGACTTCCTGAAACTCTCCGCCCTCGCCTCGCTCGGCGCGCTTGCCGGCTGCGCCACGGCCCCGCAAGGCGCCCGTATCCGCGCGATCACGCGCGGCCCGAAGTTCCACTGGCGCGGTTACTACGATAAGTTCCTGTTCTCGGCCGATGACCGCTTCGTGCTCGCGAACGAGGTGGATTTCGAAGGCCGCTCGCCGACGAAGGCCGACTCAATCCGCGTCGGGATGGTCGACACGCAGGACAGCGACCGCTGGATCGACCTCGGCGGCTCCAACGCCTGGAACTGGCAGCAGGGCTGCATGCTCCAATGGGTCCCGGGCTCGGACCGCGACGTGGCCTGGAACGACCGCGAGGGCGGCCAATTCGTCACGCGCATCCTCGACGTGAAGTCAGGCCGCACCCGCACCCTCCCCCATCCGTTCTACACCTTCAGCCCGGACGGCAAGACGGCGTTCGCGCCCGACTTCGCACGCCTCGATGTCACCCGCCCCGGCTACGGTTATGCCACGGGCGCCGAACGCGATATCTGGAAACTCAAGCCGGCGCCGGACGACACGGGCATCTGGCGCATGGACATGGCCTCGGGGCAACAGCGCCTGTTGTTCACCGTCGCGGACGCCACCAAGATCCCGTTCACCGGTCCGGCCCCCAAGGCCTTCCGCGCCGGCTCGGTCCATTGGTTCAACCACCTGCTCTGCAACACGGACGGTACGCGTCTTTTCTTCCTCCATCGCTGGCGCAACCCCGGCGACAAGGGCGGCTTCCACACCCGCGCGCTGACGATGGGCGGCGACGGCCGCATGGTCCACGTGATGGACCCCAACGGCGGCACTTCGCACTTCGTCTGGCGTGATCCGCAGCACATCTTCGCCTGGGCCTGGCATCCTTCGCACGGCGAACGCTTCTACCTCTACAAAGACCTGAGCGACGAGGTCACCGTGGTCGGCAAGGACGCGATGCCGGCCAACGGCCACAACACCTACCTGCCGAACACCAACAACGAGTGGGTGCTCAATGACACCTACCCGCAGGGCCCGGAGAAACTGCAGCGTCCCTACATCTACCATATCCCGACCAACCGTCGGATCGAGGTGGGCGCCTTCCCGACCATCGCCGACATCAACGGCAAGGAATGGCGCTGCGATACGCACCCTTCCGCCAGCCGCAGCGGCCGCCAGTTCTGCTTCGACTCCGCCCACGACGGCGGCCGCCAGGTCTACGTGGCCGATATCTCCGGGCTGCTGGGCTGAGCCGTCACGGGACCGTCGCTCAATCGCGCTTCCCATCCGCGGAGGGGGCCTGCATAGTCTCCTCCGATGGCCACCCGCAGCGTCCTCGAGCGATCCCGCTCCGCCCTCCACCTCCGTCTCCTGGCCGCGCAGCGCCGCCTGGTGACGAAGCAGCACGGCGCGGTCATCATCCTCGGCGGCAACGACCGGCTTGCGGCCTCCGAACTCGCCAATCAGCTGACGGAATGGTTCGACGCCCGGACGGTGCGCGTCTGCGCCCCTGATGCGGCTTCCGCCGAAGGCCGCCCCTTCCTCTGGCCCTACTGGCAGGACGTGCCGGCCAAAGGCCGCATCACGATCGTGGTCGGCGACTGGCTGACCCGCACCGCGGTCGAAGCCGCGCGCGACGAAGTTTCCGGCGAACGGCTCCGGGCGCGCCTCAAGTCGCTCCGCACGTTCGAGGAGATGCTTGCGGCCGACGGCACATCGGTCGTGAAGGTCTGGCTCGAGACGCCGGAAAAGTCGCTGCGTAAAAGACTCCGCGAGGCCGAGGACACCGACGCCGAAGGCTGGGTCGTCGGCCCGGAGGACCTGCTCCTCGCCAAGAAGAGCAGCCTCACGCTCGCCCGCGAACTCCGCGCCCAAGGCAGCGGCAAGAACCTTCCCTGGAAAGTCGTCATCGGCGGCGCGGAGACGAAGCTCCGCGACCTGCACGCCGGCCTGGCCATCGCCGACCAGCTCAATCAGGCTTCGCGCCGACGCGCCGCCACGCCCGCGAAGAAGCCGGGGTCGCGTCCGCGCGGTCTCCTCGAAAGCGCCGCCCCGCACCCGACCCTGGATAAGAAAGCCTACGGCCAGCAGATGGCCAAACTGCAGCTGCGCCTCGGCCGGCTCACCCGCCTCGCCCACCAGCAAGGGCTGTCCACGGTGGTCGTGCTCGAAGGCCCCGATGCCGCCGGCAAAGGCGGCGCGATCCGCCGTCTCTGCGGCCTGCTCGACGCCTCCCACTACCACGTCTTCCCGACGCCCGCGCCGACGCCCGAGGAGAAGGCCCGTCACTATCTCTGGCGCTTCTGGAACAAGGTCCCCGCCCCCGGCCGCCTCGCCGTCTTCGACCGTTCCTGGTTCGGTCGCGTGATGGTCGAACGCGTCGAGGGCTTCGCGCCGGACGCCGCGTGGGCCCGCGCCTACGCGGAGATCAACGATTTCGAAGCCCGCCTGGCCGAAGCGGGCATGGTGGTCCTCAAGGTCTGGATCAACATCTCGAAGGAGGAACAGCTCCGCCGCTTCAAGGCCCGCGAAGACTCCCCGCACAAGCGTCATAAGATGACGGCGGAAGATTACCGCAACCGGAAGAAATGGGACGCCAACCTGCGCGCGGCCGAAGACATGATCGCCCGCACCGACACGCCGCATGCGCCCTGGGTGGTGGTGTCGGCCGACGACAAGCGCTACGCGCGCGTGGCGACCCTCAAGGCCGTCTGCCGCGCGCTTTCCGACCGTCTCGACTGAGCCACTCGCCGAGCCAACGGCGATGCGGCCCGCTCAAGGCCGCTCCGCCGAGGTCCTCCGCGACCACCCACTCGAGCTCGACGTCCTGAGCCCACCTGCGCAGGTCCCCGGCCTGGGGCGCGACGGCGAACAGCTTCTCCTCATAGGTGACGGTGCCGATCGTCCGACGGCGCACGAGGGCGGGCTCTCCGCCCGGCGACAGGCCGAGCGACGACAGTGCAGGGATCTCCGCCATGCCGGCGAGACGCTTGGCCACGGCCGGATTACGACGCAGCAGGATCGTGCCGTCGCGCTCGACCAGCGCCCGGTCGACGACGGCTTCCTTCCGCTCCTTGGAGACGAAGCGCGGTAAGGTCGCGGCGTCGCCTTGCGCCTTGGCGTCGCACCAGGCGGCCAACGGACACTTGCCGCAGTCGGGCACGCCCTTGCGGCAGACGGTGGCGCCGAGCTCCATCATCGCCTGGTTGAAGTCGCCGGGGTTCTTCGGGTCGACGAGCTCGTCGGCGCGGCCGGTGAAGAGTTTGGCCGCCGAAGAGGCGTCGCGCAGCTTGGCCCGCACGCCGTCGAGCCGGGCGAGCACGCGTACGACGTTGCCGTCGACGACCGCCACGGGCTCGGCGAAGGCGATGCTGGCGATGGCGGCGGCGGTGTAAGGACCGACGCCTTTGAACTCACGCCACTCGGCGGCGGTCCGCGGCGGCTGCGGCAAGGCGGCCACCTGACGCGCCAAGGCCAGCAGGTTGCGGGCCCGCGAATAATAGCCGAGACCGGCCCACATGGCCATGACCTCAGGCTCGGCGGCCTTGGCGAGATCCTTGAAGTCCGGCCACCTGGCGGTCCAGCGTTCGAAATACGGGATGACGGTCGCGATCTGGGTCTGCTGGCACATGAGCTCCGAGACCACGGTCCGGTAGGCCGAGACTTCTTCCCGCCACGGCATGGGCCGGCGATGACGGGCGAACCAGGTCAGCAACGCCTTCCGCATCGCGGGGACGCGGTCAGGACGGGTGGTCTGGGCGGAAGGCATGGATGGGGCTGGATTCGGAGGCCAACTCAGGTAGACCTTGGGACTCATGGCACGAAAGGCAAAGCAGGACTCCGACGACGAGCCGAAGAAAGTGGCGATGCACACGCTGAAGCTCGACGCGGCCCAGGCCGCCAAGCTCCGCGCGATCCTGGTCGCCAAGGGATGGGTGTCCTTCCCGGTCGACCACTCGGCCTTCGCCTTCAAGGGCGAGAACCTGAACATCGTCCATTATAAGTCCGGCAAGTGCGTCATCTCCGGCAAGGGCACCGAGGACTTCGTGAAGTTCACCCTGGAGCCCGACGTGACGGGCCAGGCGGTCCTCGGCTACGAGGCCGAGAACAACCCGGAGTGGTTCGAAGAACACGCCGGCCTGGACGAATCCGGCAAGGGCGACCTCTTCGGCCCG
>JBILLR010000025.1:0-14291 GCA_044375965.1 Opitutales bacterium | reverse complement strand
CATCTCCTTGTCGGACTTCCAGACGTGGTTCGCGCGGAGTTTCTTGTCCATCGCGTTGAGCCACTTGCTGGCTTCGGCGGTCTCGCCCTTGGCGACGGCGACGTTGGCGAGGGTGAGCATGGCGAAACCACGGAGGGTCTCGGCGGCGGTGACGTCGTCGGCGACTTCGGCGAGCGCCTTCGCGGCGCCGGCGTCACCGGCTTCCAGTCGGCAGAGGGCGGCGTAGAGGCGGGCGCGGGCGGCGAGGGCGTTGACCGCCGGGGCGGTGCCGGCGAGGCCGGCCAGACGGCGGGCTTCGTCGTAAGCCTTGGCGGCGTCGGCGAACTTGCCGGCGCGCTTCAGGTCGTCGGCGACGTCGGTCAGGGCGACGGCGGCCAGGGCTTCGCCCGGGTGGCGGGCGGCGAAGGCGCGGCGGGCGGCTTCGTCCTGACAGGCGGTGAATTCTTCGCCGAGGGCTTCGCGCTGGCCTTCGTTCCAGAAGAAGAAGGCGAGGTATCCGAGGATGCCGACCACGACGGCCGTCGTGGCCTTGACGATCACGCCTTGGTTGCGTTCCCAGAAGAGCCAAAGACGGTCTTCGGCGTCCGCATTGACGAAATCCTCGTCGACGACCACGAGGTTGCGGTCATCGCCGGCCGGGGGCTGCTTGCTGGAACGGTCTTCGGGCATGGGGGGTCAACCCTTGGCAAAGGACCGTTTGTGTCAACCCCCGCCTCCCCCGCCTACGGGCTTGTCCCCGCTCCCCGGAGGGTAAGTATGGCGGACACATGAGCGCCTCCGCCGCCGTCCTTTCGCTCCTCCAAGCCGCCCAGGACAAAGGGCAGCTTTCCGCCGCCAGCCTCGCCAACGCCGGGGATTGGCTTCGTTCCGGGGCCCTCCCGGCCGAGGCTCTGGCCTCCCTGCGGGATCTCGCCGAGCGCGGGGCCTGGGCCGAACTGGAGGATCGTTTCTACAAGGGCATCGCCTTCGGCACCGGAGGCATGCGCGGTCGGACCGTCGGCCGGGTCTCGGCCGCCAACGAGCTCGACGCCCACGGCCTGCCGGCGCGCGCCGCCATCGGCTCGGCCTGCCTCAATGACGTCAACGTCCTCCGGGCCGTCATCGGCCTCTGGAAGCATGTCTCCGCCACGCAGCCCGGCGCCCGCCTGGTGGTCGCCCATGACGTCCGCCATTTCTCCCGCCACTTCGCCGAGCTGATCGCCGGCGCCTGGACCGAACTCGGCGGCGAGGCTTATCTCTTCGCCGGCGCCCGTTCCACCCCCCAGCTCAGCTTCACGGTCCGCCACCTCGGCGCCCATGCGGGGGTCGTCATCACCGCCAGCCATAATCCCTCGCACGACAACGGCTTCAAGTGCTGCCTCGGCGACGGCGGTCAGGTCCTGCCTCCGCATGACGCCGCGATCGTCGCCGAAGTCGGCAAGCTCGGTCCGGCCGACGTCGCTCCGTATCTCGAGAAGGACCTCACCCGCGTCCTCGCCGTCCCGGCCGCGGCGGAGGACGCCTATCTCGCCCGGCTCGCCGGCGTCGTGCTCGATCCGGAGATCATTTCGCGCCACACGCCGAAGGTCGTCTTCACGAACGTCCATGGCACGGGCGACGTCATGGTCGTGCCCGCGCTGCGCCGCGTGGGCATCGATCCGCACGTCGTCGAGGAGCAGCGCGAACACGACGGCCGCTTCCCGACCGTCGCTTCGCCCAACCCGGAGAACGCCAGCACCTTCGCGCTCGCCCTGAAGCTCGCCGATGAGATCGGCGCCGACCTGATCCTTGCGACCGATCCCGATTCCGACCGCGTCGGCGTGGCCTGCCCGCTTCCGGCCGGCGGACATCGCCTGCTCAACGGCAACGAGGTGGCCGCGTTGCTGACCGAATTCCGCATCTCCTCGCTCAAGGACGCCGGCATCCTGCCCGAAGCCGGCTCGCCGGACGCCGCGGTCGTGAAGTCGCTCGTCACGACCCCCCTCGTCGCCGCGATCTGCGCCCGCCACGGCGTGCGCTGCGTCGAGACGCTCGTCGGTTTCAAGTGGATCGCCCGCAAGCTGGAGAACTGGACGCGTCGTCTCGTGGAAGGCGCCGGCGCCGACGCCCCCGCGCTCCCGCTGCTGCGCCGCGCCCCGCTCGCCCTGCGGCATTCGACGCTCTTCCTGCTCGGCGCCGAGGAGAGCTACGGTTACCTCGCCGACGACGCCGTGCGCGACAAGGACGCCAACGCCACGGTGGTCATGCTCTGTGAGTTCGCCGCGATCCTGCGTTCGCGCGGCCGCACGCTCCTCGACGCCCTGGACGTGCTGCACCTGCGCCACGGCGCCCACCACGAGGACCTGCTGAACCTTTCCTTCGAAGGCGCCGAGGGCGCCGCGTGCATCCGCCGCATCGTCGCTTCCTGGCGCAAGGCGCCGCCGGCCGTCATCGACGGCGCCAAGGTCCTGCGCGTCACCGACTACGAGCGCGACAAGGTGCTCGACGCCGAAGGCGAGCGCGTCCCGCCGGAGGAGTTCATCCTCGCCGAGCTGGCCGACGGTCGCCGCATCGCCGTCCGCGCTTCCGGCACCGAGCCGAAGGTGAAGTTCTATTCCTTCGCCAAGGCCGAGGTGGCCGACGCCGACGACCTGCCCGCCGCCCGCGGGCGAGCCCGCGGTTCGGCCCTCGCCCTCCGCGCCTGGCTCGAAGCCGACGCGAAGATCCGCGCCAAATGACCTTCATGAAGATCACGCTCCTCCTGCCTCTCCTCCTCCTGGTCGGTTGCGCCGCCGGCCCGGCCGGCGACCAGTCCTTCCTCGTCGAGAAGACGCCGGCCGCGGCGGCTTTGTCGGGTCAGCCGGCCGCCGACGGGACGTTCAAGGACCGCGTCCGCGAGGCCAACGAGAAGAACGACGACCGCCTGCTCAAGCGCGACTGGCGCGCGGCGAAGCCCGCCGTCGGCCCGCAGCCGTAAGGCTACTTCAGCTTCACGCCGAAGTGCCGGGCGAAGTAGGCCTCGAGCGATTCCGCGATCGCCTTGGCGGTCGCGGCCCGGCGCGCCGGCGAGTCCCGCATCGGTCCGGGAACCTCGAGCTGGGCGGCGTCGAGCTGAGACTTGTCGCGCGAGCCATGGGCTTCGATGTCGTAGGCGCCGTTGAAGTAAGGGTCATCGGGCAGCAGGACCTCGCGGGGTGAGGGTACCGCCGCGACGCCGCGGGCCGCGAACAGCCCGCCGAGGCTCGTCTCCCCGCGGAGCAATTCGGAGAACTTCGCCGGCGTGCGCTGGCTCAGCCAGCGGATCGAAGACCGGTCGGCGACGGACCGGTCGGCGTCCAGGCGTTCGTCGGCGAGGCGCAGCTCGGAAGCCCTGAGGAGATAGCCGATCTCGATGCGCGACTTCGGGTGGCCGTGCGAGTGGATGTCCAGATACAGGCCGTGCTTCGAGCGGGCCAGGACCGCGGCTTCGGCTTCGTCGATGAAGGCGTGGTATTCGCGCCAGACCTGTTCTGCCTTCGGCTGCCCGCCGGCGCCTTCCCCGATCTCACGGTTGCAGTCCACCTTCTTGCGCGAGAGTTCGCAGATGATGAGCTGCGGCGCGGCGCCGCAACGTTCGCGCAAGGCGTCCCGCAGGGCATGGCCCAGCGCGGCGGAGTAGGAGTCGCGGACGGTCACGCCGCGCGCGCGGTCCGGGATGTCGGTGGGCTTGGCCGCGCCGTCATGCGGAACCGAGAGGACGATGGGGAGCTCGCCCGGCCAATGCCGGATGTAACCGGAGGCGCTGACGCGCGGAGTTTCTCCTCCGACATCCGCCGCGTGCGCGACGAGCGAGAGCAGGGACAGGCAGAGCGTGACCAGCGGGGCGGTCGGACGGGGCATGCGACAGGAAAGCCCGGCTCTCCGGACCGGTCAAGCGGGGTCGCTCAGCGCACGGCTCCGCCGGCGAGCAGGGCGCGGACCGCGGCGTCTTCGGGGACGCTGTCGGACGTGCAAGCGGCGCCGATGCCGTCCTGCAGGACGAAGCGCAGCTTGCCGCCGCGGACCTTCTTGTCCCGGCGCATCGCCGCGAGCATGGGTTCGAGCTTCATCGGCGAGCGCAGGGCGGTCGGCAGGAGATGCGCCTTCAGCACGGCCTCGACCTGTTCCGCCTGGGCGGCGGTGCAGTGCTTCAGCTCGGCGGAAAGGCGGGCGGCCATCACGAGGCCGATCGCGACGGCTTCGCCGTGCAGGTAGGCGCCGTAGCCGGCGGTCGCTTCGATCGCGTGGCCGAAGGTGTGCCCGAGATTGAGGAGCGCGCGGCCGCCTTGGGCGCTGGTCTCGCGTTCGTCTCCCGCGACGACGGCCGCCTTGATCTCGACGCAACGGCGGATCACGCGCGGCAGGAGCGGATGATTCCAGGCGAGCGGCGAGTTCAGTTCGAGCAGACCGAAGAGGTCGGCGTCGGCGATGATGCCGTGCTTGATCACCTCGGCCATGCCGGCGGCGAACTCGCGCGGCGGCAGCGTGGCCAGCAGGTCGGTGTCGGCGAAGACGGCCGTGGGCTGGTGGAAATTACCGACGAGGTTCTTGCCGGCGGAAAGGTTGATGCCCGTCTTGCCGCCGACCGAGCTGTCCACCATCGCGAGCAGCGTGGTCGGGAGCTGGTAGAAGTCGACGCCGCGCTGGTAGGAGGCGGCCGCGAAGCCGGCGAGGTCGCCGACGACGCCGCCACCGAGCGCGAAGACCGCGCCGTCGCGGGCCACGCCGTTGGCGGCGAGGAAATCCCACACACGCGCGAGTTCGGCGGCCGACTTGGCGGTCTCGCCGTCGGCGGCGGTCGCAAGCACCGGCATCAGGCGGGCGAGTTCCGCGGCGAAACCGGACTGCGCGGCGGCGACGCCGGGCGAGGTGATCGCGACGCACTTCTGGCCGGCGTTAAGGCGACGTTCGGCGGCGGCCAAGGCCTCGCGGCGCATCCCGGCCCCGATGCGGACGGGGTAGGAGCGCGAGCCTAGTTCGACGGTGACGGTCTCGGCCGACATGGGTTCACGCTGGGGCGAGGGCTCGCCGCTGGCAAGACAACCTCACTCGGCCAGGCCGACGATCGAACGGGCGTAGGCCCGCGCGTCGAACGGCTGGAGGTCGGCGGGCTGTTCGCCGACGCCGATGAAGCGGACCGGCACGCCGAGCTCGCGGACCACCGCGACGAGCGCGCCGCCGCGGGCGGTGCCGTCGAGCTTGGTGACGATCAGGCCGGTGAGGCCGACGGCTTCATGGAAGATGCGGGCCTGCTCGATGGAGTTGGCGCCGAGCGAGCCGTCGAGGACGAGCCACTTCTCGTGCGGGGCGCCGGCGTGGGCCTTGGTCGTCACGCGGACGACCTTGCGGAGTTCTTCCAGCAGATGCGCCTTGGTGTGCAGGCGACCGGCGGTGTCGAGGATGACGAGGTCCGCGCCGCGCGCCACGCCCGCCTTGACGGCATCGAACGCGACGGCCGCGGGGTCGGCGCCGGCGGCTCCGCCGACCACTTCGACGCCGAGCCGGTCCGCCCAGGCGGAAAGCTGTTCGCCGGCCGCCGCGCGGAAGGTGTCGCATGCCCCGAGCAGGCAGGCCTTGCCCTCCTGACGCCAGCGCCAGGCGAGCTTGGCCGCGGTCGTCGTCTTGCCGGCGCCGTTGACGCCGAGGAGCATGATCACGTGCGGCTTCGAGAGGGAGGGCGCCGGCGCGGTCTCGCCGCCGAGCGCGCGTACGATGCTTTCGGCCGCGGCTTCGGCGGGGGAGGTCTTGCGGAGCGCCGCTTCCGTCTTCCAGGCGGCGCGCGCCGCCTCGACGACCTCGTCGGCGGTCGCGGGGCCGAAGTCGGCCGCGATCAGCCGCTCGCGCAGCGCTTCGGCGGAGGCGGCGTCCATCGGACGCGCCAGCAGGTTGGCCACGGCCTCGGCCGTGCGGCTCAGGCCCGCCTTCAGTCGCTCGAAGAAGCCCGCCATGGCTCAGCCGCCCTCGGCCTTGCGCGGGTCGCGCCCCAGTTCTTCCTTGTAGCTGTCGAGGATGCCGTTCACGAAGCGCTTGGACTCCTCGGTCGAGAACTCCTTGGCGATGTCGACGGCTTCGTTGATGCTGACGACCGGCGGGATGTCCGTGCGGCGCATGAGTTCGAAGACGGCCACACGCAGGATGGCGAGGTCGACGCGCGCGATGCGGCCGAAGGCCCAGTTCTTGGCGTATTTGCCGATGATCTCGTCGACGAGGGCCAGGTCGCGGATGACACCCTGGATGAGCTCCTCGGCGAAGGCGTAATACTCGCGCGGCTGTGGGCGCTCGGAGAAGAAGTCGAAGAGGGCCGTGACCATGTCGGCGTGCCGCTGGACTTCCCAGGAGCAGAGGAACTGCATGGCGGTGACGCGGCTGTCATGGCGGCGGTTGCGCTTGGCGGGCGGAGCGGAGGGGTCGGCCGCGACGGGTTCGTCCGGGGCGACGATGGCGATCTCGACGCCGGCCGGCACGTTGTGGCGGCGGAACGCGTCGACGGTCTTCTGGTTGGAGCCGATGATCTCGATGAGGCGGCGGTGGCTGCGGATCTCCTCGCGGAGGGCCGTGCGCGGTTCCTCGACCTGCGAGGGGAGCGGGAAGGGGCCCGAGATGCGGGCGCCGGTGCCGACGACGCTGGCGATGATGTCGGCCGCGGTCTGGTCCGCCATGCGGTAGTCGACGCCCTTGATCCGGATGCGGATCTTGGCGCGCGCGGAGGCGGAAATGGGCGAATCGTTGTCCATCGTTCAGTTCTGGGCGAAAGGTTCCTGGCCGCCGCGCTTGCGTTCCTCGTCCTCGACCTGATCGAGGCGCTCGCCGAGCGTGACGCGGTGGCGGGCCATGGTGAGGGCGGCGTGGGCGAACTCCGTGCCGCGGTCCAGCGCGCCTTGGCAGCGGGCGACGGCCTGCTCGCGGTTGTTCGTCACCACGATGCCGTTGATCATCGGAACTTCGGAGCGGATGGCCGCTTCCTGCAGGGCGTCGGCGGTCGAGTGCGCGATGATCTCGTGGTGCGGGGTGTCGCCGGCGATGACGACGCCCAGGGCGATGACGCAGTCGTAGTCGCCGGTCATGGCGGACATGTAGGCGGCGTAAGGGATCTCGCCGGAGCCGGGGACGGCGACTTCGACGATGGAGGCGGCGGGCACGCCGGCGGCGCGCAGGCCTTTGACGGCGTTCTTCTTCAGGGCCTGGACGAGCTCGCCGTTGTAACCCGCCGTCACGAGGGCGAAGCGGAGTTCGGCGCCGTCGATGGCGTCAGGGGTGGGCTTGTCGAGGCTCATGGCGGAAGAACGGACGGTCGATGGAGTCGCTTCCGACCACGCCTGCAAGCGGAAACAACCGTCCGCGGCTCAGAAGGGGACCTGTTCGACGATCTCGAGCCCGTAGCCGCCGAGGCCCACCACCTTGCGCGGGTTGTTCGTGATGAGACGGATGCGGCGCAGGCCGAGGTGCGAAAGGATCTGGGCGCCGATGCCATAGTCACGCGCGTCCATCTGGCCGAGGCGCACGCCGTCCTGGTCGGCCTGCATGCCGCCGAACGGCTGGGCGACGTGGACGATCACGCCACGGCCGGCCTTGGCGACGGCTTCGAAGCTGGAGGCGAGCGAGGCGCCGGCGCCGAAGGCGCTGCCCCGGAACAGGTCGCCGAGCATGTTCTCGCGCTGGACGCGGACGAGCGTCGGGGTCTCGTCGGGCTGGCCGAGAGTGAAGACGAGGTGCTGACGACCGTCGGGCAGCGAACGGTACACGCGGAGCGTGAACTCGCCCCAGGCGGACTTGAACGGACTTTCGGCGACGAGCTCGACGAGGCGTTCGCGGCGGTGCCGGAATTCGATGAGCTGCGCGATGGAGATCATGTGCAGGCCGAACTTCTTCTTGAGTTCGACGAGCTCCGGCAGGCGGGCCATCGAGCCGTCTTCGTTCAGGATCTCGCAGATGACGCCGCTGGGGTGCAGGCCGGCGAGCGACGCGAGGTCGACCGCGGCTTCGGTGTGGCCGGCGCGCTGGAGCACGCCGCCCGGACGGGCGAGCAGCGGGAAGATGTGGCCGGGCTGGACAAGCGCCTCGGGCTTGGCCTGCGGGTCGGCGAGGATCGCGATGGTCTTCGCGCGGTCGTAGGCGGAGATGCCGGTGGAGATGCCTTCGGCGGCGTCGACGGAGACGGCGAAGGCGGTGCGCTGCGACTCACGGTTCTCAGGGACCATCTGGGAGATGCCCAGGCGGCGCAGCTGATGCTCGACCGTCGGCACGCAGATGAGGCCGCGCGCGTGGCGGATCATCATGTTGACGGTCTCCGGGGTGGCCTTGGAGGCCGCCATGACGAGGTCGCCCTCGTTCTCGCGGTTCTCGTCGTCGGTCACGATGACGAGCTTCCCGGCGGCGATGTCCGCCAGGGCTTCCTCGATGGTGTCGAAGGGCTCGTTCATGAAAGAGGGAGGTTCGAACTTGGTCGTAACCTCCCTCGGTGCAAGCGGGGAGATGGCCTCCCGGTCGCAAAACCTGTTTCGCCGGCCTTATTTGGCGGCTTTGGCCTTCGCCTTGCCTTTGCCCTTGGCGGCGGGCGCGGCGGGCTTCGGGGCGGCGGCCATCGCCTCGGCGACCTTGACGCTGGTTTCCTTCCAGGAGGCCTTGGCTTCGGGCTTGGCGCTCCAGAGCGTGAAGTTGCGGAAGGTGGCTGACTGACCGGCGCAGGTGAACCCCGGGTTCACCTTGGGCGTCAGGAAGAGGGGGTCGCAGCCGAAGGCGCTGAGCTTGTCGTCGATCGTGGCGACCATGGTGTCGCCGACCATCTCGAGGACGACGCGGTGCCAGGTGCCTGCTTCGAAGGGCTGGGCGGCGGTCAGGAAGACGACGGCCTTGTCGGGACCGTCATGGTCGTGGTCGTCCTTCTGTACGCGCAACGTGGTCGGCGTGATCGACACGCGGGCCATGTGGTCCTTGGTGGCGTTGATGCTCAGTGAGACGGACTTCGCGCCGTCGAGGCGGAATTCGAAGGCGATGACGAGGTCCTGGAGGTCCTGGGTGACGCGGCTGACCGCGCCATGCTTGTCCGCCGGGATCTCCTCGACGCGGGTGCCCTCGGTCGTGCGCTCCCACTTGCCCTTGGCGACCTTCCAGGCGGCGGCTTTCGCCTCCTTGGTCAGCTGGTCGTTGACGATCTCCTTGTCCGGTTGGGCGAGGAGGGTGGCGGGAGCGTCGGCCGCGCAGAGCGGAGAGACGAAGGCGAGGAGGGCGAGAAGACGGAGGGTCATCGGGGTGGGTTGTCTTGTTAGAACCGCGCAAACCGCCGATGGTTGCGATTATTCGTAGGTCAGCTGCGCGGATAGGACGGCGTCTTCGTCGGCGACGAAGCGGACCCAGTAGGCGTTGAGCCAGGATTCGAAGGCGTGCGTGACTTCGCCGCCGGCGGGGACCTCGATGACCTTATAAGCAGAGGTGCGACCGTCGCCGGCGACGTCGAGCAGCACGGATACGCGGACGGCCTTCGCGCCATGGTTGACGAGCTTGAGGCTCTTCTTGTCATACCCGGTCATGAGGTAGGGGTCGGAGGGAGCGCTTTTCTGGACGGTGGTTTTGAGCCAAGGGCCACCCTGGCCGCGCGGCTTGCCGAGTTTCCAGAGGTCGTCCGCGGCGCCCACCCAGACGGCCGCTTTGCCGTCTTCGGAGCGGATGACGTGACGGTCGTCCTTGGCGGCGTCGGGCGAGATTCCGCTGAGCACGAGCAGGCCGCGGTAAGAGCAATAGTCATGGACGGCGGCCTCGCTGGTCGCGATCGGGCGCATGCGGATGGCGCCTCCGGCGTTGAGCGCGGGCAGCTCGTAGAAGGTGCCGTGCGCCTGGAGCATGTCGCGCTCGGTGCAGACCTCGCGCGCCTTGCGGAGCGCGCTACGGGCGAGCAGGCCGTCGTGGGCCGGCGAAGCGGAACGGGGCAGGCGCCAGCGCACGCCGCTCTCCTCGAAGATGACCGAGGCCGCGTCGGCGGTCACGATGCCCTGCGGGATGGGCGTGTTCTTCCGGACGAAGGCGGCGACCTTCTGGTCGGCCATCTTCGTCAGCTTGAGGTCGGCCGAGAGTTCGTAGGCTTCGCCGACAGTGGTCTGGTCGGGCGTGACGTCCGCGGCCAGGACCGCGAGCGTACGGAGGTTCGCGCCGCGCGTGAGCAGGAACGCTCCCTGCGAAGCGGCGTCGCCGGCTTTGCTGAGCCCTTTGAAGAGCCCGTCGCGTTCGCCGCCGCGACCGTCCTGCGCGGCGTATTGGAAGGTGACGCTCGCCTTGGCGACGTCGCGGTCGGCCTTGGCGCGGATCCAGGCGCCGGTGACGGCGGCGGGGATCTCGACCCACTGTGCGGCTTCGTCGGCCTTGAGGGAGACCTCGCGCCAGGCCTTCCACTCGCCGTCGCCGAGGGCGTCGATCTCCAGCGTGAAGGTCGTGGCCGCCGAGCCGTCGTGCCGCACGAGCGCCGCGCGCTTGGCGAAACCGGCGAGCAGGAAAGGATCCGAGGCGACGCCGGCTTTCACGGGTTCGTCTACCCAGACGCTGCCACGGCCGATGGCCGGTCCGAGCTTGTCCGGCGTGTCGAAGGAAGTGAACCAGAGGTTGGACTGCGATTGGCCGGGGCCGGCGAGCGCGCCCTTGGCGGGACGCTTGTTAAGGAACTCGGACTTGGCGGTGTCGTCGCAGCCGAAGACGAGCCGACCCTGCCAGGGCGTGAAGTCGCCGATGACCTTGAGGTAGGCGGAGCGCGGCGCGATGCCGGCGGAATGCTTGGACGAGAAGTTCGCGGGGAATTTCCAGAAGAGGCCGTGCATGGTCATCAGGCGGGAGCCTTCCTCGCCGATGTCACGGATGCGCGGCCATTCGGTGTTCCAGCCGTGCGCGCCGTCATAAGAGTGGCTGCCTTTGGGCAGGCGGTAGCTCATCCACTTGCCGTCTTCCATCACCATGAGGATGACCGAGCGGAAATCCCAGCCGATGCTCCAGATCGGGTCCTTGGCCGGATCGGCGTTGCCGGTCAGGCCGCCGGGGCCGGTGACTTCGGTGAACTGGTTGCGGCGGACGAGCGTCCAGTTGCCTTCGCCGTTGAAGGAACCGAGCGCGCCGCTCGTGATCGTCGGGTCGACGAGCGCCTTGGCGCCCTGCTCGCCGTTGTTCGCGATGATGACCTGGCCCTGGCCGGAGTAGAGTCCCTTGCCGTGGTAGCCAGGCAGCGTCGACGTGATCGTCGCGGGGCTGACCTCGGCGGTCTGGCCGGGCTTGGGCTTGTTCTTGATCTCCTTGATGAGGCCTTTGACCGCGAGGGTGCGGACGTCGACCTCGTAAAGGCCGTCCTCCATCGTGGCGAAGTAGACCTTGTTCGTCGGGTCCGTGAGGTGGCGGGCGTTGCCGGTGTGGCGGCCGGGCATGAGCTTCGGCGGGATGACGCGCACCTCGCGATCGGCGCCGATGAAGTAGGGCCCGATGACGAGCTGATTGGACTCCTTGTGGATCATGCGGTTCGCCGGCGTGCCGCCGACGCTTTCCGGGCGGACGATCTGCTGCAGGTCCGGCGTGAATTCGTAGAGCTTGTCGCTCGAACCGTAAGGCAGGTGCGGGCCGTAGGTGATGACCCAGAGACGATCGGCCCAAGGCACGACGGCGCCGGTGCCGCACTCGCCCTCGTTGTTGAAGTAAGCGAGCTCGGGGTAGACGCCGGACCATTCCTGAGGCGCGGCCGGGCAGAGGGAGGCGGACGTGGCCAGGGCGAGCGCGGCGAACGTGCGGAACGAGAACGGGGTCATGTGCTGACTCTTCTCGGCCATCGTTGGCTGGCAAGGTCAGGATAGTACCCGCAACAGAATGACCAGGAGCATCCAGACGGCCAACAAAGCCACGGGAACACCTAGCAGCCGGCTTAGGCTCTTCGACTGGGCCTGGGAAAGGAATGCCGTCGCGAGGGACGTAGCGCCAAGCGGGCCAAGCCAGCCATAAGGCAGGACCAGTTCCAGGTTCAGTCCCGGCAGCGTCGCGCAGGCCTGGGCGACCCAGGTCATCGCATGAAGCCATGCGCCGGCGATGCCGTTGAGCCAGCTCGCGGGCGTCGCGAGCCGATCGCTCACGCCGCAGGCGATGGAAGCCATGCCGAGCATGAGCGGGATTTCCGAGAGCGGGACGAGCACGAGGTTCACGAACACGCCGCCCCAGCTTGCGACGCCGAAGTGGCCGAGCGTCAGCGGCGTGCCCGCGAGCGTCGCCGCGAGCGAGACGCAGAGCCCGCCGAGCAGGAAGCGTCGCGCGCGCCAGCGCAGTTTCTGCGCCGCGGTCCGCGCACCCGTCGGCGTGAGGCGTTCTTCCTCCGTCGGCCGCGCGCAGAGGTCCGCGGCCGGGCCCCCGGCGACGATGATCCCGAGCACCGCCGCGTAGCTGAGCTGGAAGCCCGCGTCGGCGCAGGCTTCGGGCGAGAGGAGGAGCGTGACGGCGCAGGCCAGCGCGAGCGACTGTAAGGCGGGCGTATCGCGTTCGCCCGCGCGTCCGCCCCAGAGGAACGCGGCCATGATCCACGCGCGGACGGACGAAGGCGACGCGCCCGTCACCTGCACGTAGAGCCAGAGCAGCGCGAGGACGGCGACCCCCGCCGGCACTTCGGGCAGGCGAGCGCGACGGGCCAGCCAGAGCAGGGCGGCCGCCATGCCGGCGATGTGCAGGCCGCTGATCGCGAACAGGTGCAGCGTGCCGGTCGCCGCGAAGGCCTCCCTGGCCTCCGCGGGCAGCAGCGCCGTCCGTCCCAGCATCGTCGCGGCCAGCAGGGCGCCGCCGTCCGGGTCGGACCAAGGCATGTTGCGCAACCACGCATCCAGTCTCTTCTGCTGTTGCTGTCGCCAGACGGCGAAGCGCGAAGCCGGCGCGAGTTCGCCGAGCACGCGGCCGCCGCGCAGCTTCAAGGTCGCGCCTTGTGAACGCAGCCAGGCGTCGAAGCCGGTCGCGCCCGAAGCGATCGGAGCGAGCCCGCCGGAAAGCACGAGTTCGGCGCCTTCGGCGGGACATTCGCCGCGCACGGAGAGCGCCACGCGGCGCCGGAAGAACGGACCGTCGCGGTCGGTGATCCAGCCGAGCCCGGTCCAGCCGTCGCCGTCCGCGCGCCGCACGGCGCGTTCGATCATCACCGGCAGCTCGACGAAAGGTCGTCGGACGACGACAGCTTCCTGCGGGGGTGTCCGGAGATGATGCCACGCGGCGCCGAGGGTCGCTCCGGCGATCACGAGCAGGACCCCCGCGAGGAACGCACGACGTCGGCTAGCCCAGGCGAAGACGGCGGCGAGGAATCCGATGAGCAGCCAAAGGCCCGGGTCGATGCCGAGCCAGGCGTCGACGGCGCAGCCGAGGAGGAGGGGGAGGGCGAGCCAGAGCGCCGGACAGTGGCCGAAGCGGTCAGGGATCAGGGAGTCTTGCTCCAGGGAGTCGGGCCTTGCCATGGACGGAGGCCATGGTCGCCGACGGGCAGGGCGCGGACCTCCGCGGCGAGCGAACCCCAGGCGGGGTGCTTGGCGAGGGCCGGGTCCTGAAGCAGATTCTTTAAGGGTAAGATGACAAAACCTCGGGAAGACCACCTAGGGTGGGGGAGGGTGACCGTCGGGCTTTCCCAAGCGCCTCCTTCGTAGAGGAGCAGGTCGATGTCCACAGTCCGGGGACCATTACGATTGGCGGTCCTTTCCCGACCCAATTTTCGCTCGATTTCGAGGGTTTCGGTCAGTAATTCGTCGGGATTTTTATCACAAAATATTGCCAGACAAAGGTTTAAGAAAGTAGGCTGATCGACATAGCCGACCGGATCGGAGTCGACCGCCTCCGAAATAGCCAAAATCTTCGTCCCCGGAAGCTTCCCGATGCTGGCAATGGCCTGAGCGAGGAGGTCGGCCCGTTCGCCCAGGTTGCTGCCTAGTCCGAGGATATATTGACGGGAGGCTCGGTTCACGCCCGCTCGCGACGGATCTTGACGGAAATCGAGTCAAATTCAGCCGCCACCGGGGCGAAGGGTTTGTTCACCTCGACGGTGACGGCCTTGACCACGGTGAAAGTGCCCAAAATCCGCGCAGCGATCTGCTGCGCGAGCGTCTCGATAAGGTAGACCGGCTGGCCGGTCAGTTGTGCTTCAACCGTCCGGATGACATCGGCGTAATTGACGGTCAGCTTCAGGTCGTCGGCCGCGGCGGCCGGGCGGGTGTCGATTTCGAGGTCTACGGAGACGGTGAACCGCTGGCCGAGGCGTTTCTCCTCGGGCAGGGCGCCATGGTGTCCGAAGGACTTGATGCCGGCGATCCTGATGATGTCCACGCCCCGATGAATGA
>JBILLR010000024.1:0-14301 GCA_044375965.1 Opitutales bacterium | reverse complement strand
GCGAAGAAAGGGAGGGCAGGAAGCCGGCTTGGCGGAGGTTGTCCGGCTTGGCGTCGCAGAGGGCGATCGAGCTTTGCGCGAAGCCCCGGCGCAGGAGGGCCGCGGTGATCGCGCGCACCAGCGGTTTGGGGGTGGACAGGCCGGCACCGCCTTCGGAGGACAGCTTGAGGCCGCAGCGCTTCAGCTCTCCCGGGCGGAGGCCGAGGCCGGTCCGGCTTTCGAACTCCCCGAGGGTCTTCTCGACGGCGGCGGCGTAGTCGCGGTCCTCGAAGCCGACGAGCTTCTGCTCGATGAGCAGCAGCTTCGGGTCGTTGGCCGCTCGGGCGGCGTCACTTCCCAGGTTCAGGAGCAAGGCGAGGAGGGCGAGAATCCGCATGCCGATATCCTCTCGCGCCGCAGGGACGACCGCAAGCCGCTGTTTTGTTTGCGCAGGGAAGGCAGGACCCCATCGTGAGGCGCATGTCCGCCCCCGCCGTCCTCCCCCAGCGCCGCATCCTCGGACTCATCTTCCTGACGGTGTTCATGGACATCGTGGGCTTCAGCATCATCATCCCGCTGTTCCCGCACCTTCTGGACCATTATATCCGGACGGAAGGCGCGACCGGCACCTTGATCGGCTCCCTGAATTCGGCGGCGGAGTGGATGGGCGGCGATACGGTCTTCAAGAAGACGGTGCTCTTCGGCGGGTTGCTGAGCACGATGTATTCTCTGTTGCAGTTCATCTTCTCTCCGATCTGGGGAGCGCTTTCCGACCGATTGGGACGTCGTCGTGTCCTGACCGTGACACTGGCCGGCAACGCGCTTTCCTATCTTCTCTGGATCTTCGCGGGCCAATTCTGGCTGGTGGTCGTCACGCGTCTCGTCTCGGGCATGATGGCCGGCAACATCGCCGTCGCCAGCGCCGCCGCCGCGGACATCACCGATGAGAAGGAGCGCACCAAGGGCATGGCCGTCGTCGGAATCGCCATCGGCCTCGGCTTCGTCTTCGGGCCGGTCATCGGCGGATTGGCCTCGTCCATCCAGTTCGCGCATGGGCCGGTCACCGGCTCTTTCGGACTCAATCCCTTCTCCGTCCCGGCCAGCATCGCCGCTTCGCTCGCCCTGCTGAACTTCCTGCTGGTCGTGAAATTCTTCCCGGAGACGCTCGCGCCTGACCGCCGGGCTTCCGCCGACGCCAAGCGCCCTTCGGTCTTCGACCTCGCTACCGTGCGTTCTTCGGCGGTCCGTCGCACCTCGTTCGCCAACCTCGTCTACCAGGTCGCCTTCACCGGCATGGAGAACACCATCGTCTTCCTGACCCTGGCCCTGTTCGCCTACAGCCCGCGCGACAACGCCTGGCTCTTCCTTTTCAACGGAGCCTGCATGATCTTCGCGCAGGGTCTCGCCCGTCAGCTCGTGAAGCGGCTCGGGCAGCGCAAGGTCGTGATGCTCGGCATGCTCATCGCGGCCGTCGCGTTCGTCTGCGTCGCGCTGATCCCGACTCCCGCCTCGGATGCGCCTTCTCCTGCCTGGTCCGAGGGCGCCTTTTACCTCGGCCTCGGCCTGATCTCCTTCGCGACGGGCCTGATCCTGCCGAGCGTCTCGGCCTTGGTCTCCCTCTACTCCGATTCCTCGGAGCAGGGACGAAACCTCGGCATCCTTCGTTCCGCGGGCTCGCTCGCACGCGTCATCGGTCCGGTGACCGCGGCGTTGCTCTACTTCCATTTCGGTTCCCATTTCTGGGTCTACCTCGGCGGGGCGCTGCTGATGTTGCCGGCCATCTGGATCGTCCGCGGCCTGCCGGATCCGTCCTCGGAAGGAACTACAGCCTAAGCTTTGGTCAGGCTGCGCCCCAGGGCGTCGCCGCCGCGGAGCGCGTGCATCAACGAGATGCCGCCGCGGAAGGCGCCGTGGAAATGCAGGCCGGGATGCGCGGCTTCGGCATCAGCCAGCGCGGCTTCGCGGCGCGCCTGACCGGCGTCATACTGCGGGATGGCCCGTTCCCAGCGCTGGATCCATTCGCGTGCTGGGGCTTGGCGGACGCCGAGGGTCGTGGCGAGTTCGTCGTCCACCAGCCGGCGGAGCGCTTCGTCCGGCAGACGGGCTAACTCCGGGCGGCGATCGCCGCCGATGAAGCAGCAGACGAGCACGTGACCTTCCGGCGCGCGTCCCGGCAGCACGGAAGAAGGGAAGAGACAGCCGAGTACGTCGCGCCCTTCGCCGCCAGGGGTCAGATAGCCGAAGCCGTCGAGCGGATGAGGGACGTCTTCGCGCGCGTAGCCGCGGGCGACGACGGTCACCGGCGGCACCTTCGTGTTCTCCCAGTCGCGCAGAAAAGGCGAGACGGTCTCGTCGAAGGGCAGGGAGCCCCAATGCCAGCAAGGGGCCGTGACGACCAGGTGCTTCGCGGAGACGCCTTCGTCCGCGCCGTCCGCGCCGCGCCACGCGACGTTCCACCCGCGGGCGTCGCGACGCAGCGAGGTCGTCACGACGCCGCGACGGAGGTCTCCTTCCGGGATGCGGGCGGCCATCGTCTCGGCCAGCTGGCGCATGCCGCCGGGAAAACCGACGACCGTGCGCTTGGTCTTCGGACCCCGGCGCAATCCGTTGAGGACCGAACCGTGATCCTGCTCGAGCGCATGGATCCGCGGGAAGCAGCTGGCCATCACCAGCCGGGCCGGGTCGCCCGCGTGGACCCCGGAAACGATCGGGTCCATCAGCATCGCGGCGGCCTCGGGCCCGAAGCGACGGGTGGCGAACTCGACGACTGTCTCGCCGGCGTGGCCCCCTTTTGCGCGGAAGGGCTCGGAGAGCAGGCGCAGTTTGCCGCGCCATGTGAGTAGCTTGCCGGTCAGCAGGGTGAGGGGGCTCGGGCCGAGACCATGGAGTTCGCCGCGGGCGAAGATGTAGCGCCGCGCGGCGCGCATGTCGGCCGACTGCATGACTTCGCCGAGACCGTAGGTCGCCATGAGGGCCTCGTCTTCGGGCCCCTCGAGCTGCAGGGTGTTGGGGCCGGTCTCGACGATCCATCCTTCGTCCAGGCGGGTCCGGATCGAGCCGCCGACGGTGGCGGCGGGCTCGAGCACCTTCACCTTGGCCCCGGCCCGAACCATCGCATGGGCCACGGCCAGTCCGGCCGGTCCGGCTCCGAGGATGACTGCATCGTGGACCATGCCTCATCTTCGGGTGAGAAGCCTGAGGTTGGCAACCCTGCGTCATTCGGGCTGTCTGGAAAGCATGAGGCGCTTCTTCATCCTGCTCCTGCCGCTGGCCAGCCTGGCGGACACCGTCACCATGAAGGACGGAACTTTCCTCAAAGGCCGCATCGAACGGATCGTCGACGGCACGATGGAGTTCCGCGCACCTTCCCTCGGCGCCGCCAACGTCCTCAGGCTGGACCTCGCGCAGGTGGAGTCCTTCCTCACCGATGAAGCCGTGCGCGTGAGCGCCGGCGGGGTCGTCTCGGACGGGATCGCCTCCGCGGCCGCCGGTCGCGTCGTCACCCGCGGAGGCCGTGAGAGCAACGCCCTTGACCAGGCCGTCGAACTGTGGCGGGAGCCTTCCCAGCGCCCTTCGGAGGCGGGTGACCAGCGCATATGGGTCACGCAGGCGGACGCGGATCTCTCGGGCCGCCGCGGCGTCGTGGCGGGCTCGGGTTTCAGCACGGGCTTCTCCGCCAAGGGCGTGAGCAAGGCGGACACCTTGATCGGCGGTGTCCGCTTCATGCGGGCCGAAGCCCAGGATCGCATCTCGGCCGACGACCTGCATGCGACCCTCTCGTACGAGACGAATCCGACCAACGTGCTCTTCTGGTACCTCCGCACCGACACCGGCTTCGACAACGCCCGCCGGATCGACTTCTTCTCCGTCAACGCCGCCGGCTTCGGCTTCCGCCTTTTCACCGACGCCAAGGGCAAGCTCGATGCGCGTGCCGGCCTCGGCCATCGCATCGAGATCTTCGATGACTCGTCCGAACCGAACCGGGCGGCGCCTTCCGGAGACTTCGGCCTGATCTTCGCGCGCGAACTCGGCTGGGCGGCCTGGGACACGTCCGTCGACTTCGTCCCATCCTTCCAGGTTTCCGGCGACTACTTCATCCGTCATGAAAGCAGCCTGAATCTTCTACGCAGTACCGGACCACTTTCCCTCCGAATCGGTCTGGCCAATAACTTCCGTTCCAAACCCTTGCCCACACAGGTCAAGACCGACACCGCTTACTTTCTCCGGACGACATATGTCTGGAAATAGGCAGGTGCGGTTTGATTAAAAACAGGCACAACTGTCTAAAAACGCACAAAACCCCCTGTGAATGGTTACCTGTTGAACCGTGGCACACGGGGTGCTTTGCAATTGTTCGTAATTAGTCATCTTTCCAATCCCCCAATCCATGAGCACCAACCCAGCCCGTCGCAACGCCATCGAAGCGATTGCCTCCCAGCCTCGCCTTCAGGGCAGCTTCGACTTCCGCAACGAGAAGATCGACCTGATCTACGGCCAGAATGTCTTCTCCCTCGATAAGATGGAGAAGCGTCTCCCGAAGGACGTCTTCAAGTCCCTGAAGGCTAACATCGAGTCGGGTACCAAGCTCGATGCCGCCTCGGCCGACGTCGTCGCCGCCGCCATCAAGGACTGGGCTCTCGAGCGCGGCGCCACGCACTACGCTCACGTGTTCTACCCGCTCACCGGTTTCACCGCCGAGAAGCACGATACCTTCTTCGAGCCTAACGGTAACGGCACTCTCGCCCAGTTCTCCGGCAAGGCGCTGATCCAGGCCGAGCCTGACGCCTCTTCCTTCCCGAACGGCGGCCTCCGCTCCACCTTCGAAGCCCGTGGTTACACCGCCTGGGACGTCACCTCGCCGGCCTACATCTTCGACACCGAGAACGGCTCCACCCTCTGCATCCCGACCGCCTTCGTCTCCTGGAAGGGCGAGGCCCTCGATAAGAAGACGCCGCTGCTACGCTCGATGGCTGCCGTCAACAAGGCCGCTTCCCGCGTCCTCGCCCTCTTCGGCAAGAAGCACGGCTTCATCTCCGCCTCCTGCGGCCCTGAGCAGGAGTACTTCCTGATCGACTCCCGCCTCTTCCATCTCCGTCCCGACCTTTACACCTGCGGTCGTTCCCTCTTCGGCGCCAAGCCGGCGAAGGGCCAGGAATTCGAAGACCAGTACTTCGGCACCATCCCTGACCGCGTGCTCGCTTGCATGATGGAAACCGAGCGCGAGTGCTTCAAGCTCGGTATCCCGATCAAGACCCGTCACAACGAAGTCGCCCCGGCCCAGTACGAAGTGGCTCCGATCTACGAATCCGCCAACGTCGCCCACGACCACCAGATGCTCACGATGACGCTGCTCCGCCGCGTCGCCACCAAGCACGGCTTCGTCTGCCTCCTTGCCGAGAAGCCCTTCGCGGGCGTCAACGGTTCCGGCAAGCACGTCAACTGGTCCATCGGTGGCGCCGGCGTCGGCAACCTCCTCGAGCCCGGCCATAATCCGCACGAGAACGCCCAGTTCCTCACCTTCTGCTCCGCGGTCATCCGCGCCGTCGACCTCCACCAAGGTCTGCTCCGCGCCTCCGTCGCCTCCGCCGGCAACGACCATCGCCTCGGCGCCAACGAGGCGCCGCCCGCCATCATCTCGATCTACCTCGGCGACATGCTCAACGAAGTCATCGAGCAGGTGAAGAAGAGCGGTTCCGCCTCCAGCTCCCGCAAGGGCGGCCACATGACCCTCGGCGTCGACACGCTGCCCGTCCTCCCGAAGGACGCCGGTGACCGTAACCGCACCAGCCCGTTCGCCTTCACCGGCAATAAGTTCGAGTTCCGCGCCGTGGGCTCCGCCTTCTCGGTCGCCGGTCCCCTGACCGTGCTGAACACGATCATGGCCGACTCGCTCGACAAGCTCGCCGACGAACTCACCGCCGCCCTCAAGAAGAATTCCGACTTCAACTCCGCGCTCCAGAGCGTCCTCAAGGACATCCTCACCAAGCACGGACGGATCATCTTCAACGGCAACGGCTACTCCGAGGAGTGGCACAAGGAAGCCGCCAAGCGCGGCCTCAAGAACCTCCGCACGACCCCCGACGCGCTGCCCGAAATCGTCGCCAAGTCGTCGATCGAGGTCTTCGAGCGCCAGGGCGTCCTGTCCAAGGCCGAGCTCGAGTCCCGCGAAGAGATCTACACGCACTCCTACGTGCTCGCGATCAACACCGAGTCCAAGCTCGTCGCCGAGATCGCCAAGACGCTCCTCCTCCCGGCCGCCCTCAAGTATGCCGCTGACCTGACCCCGGTCGAGAAGACCAAGTCCGGTGGCAAGCTGCGCAAGGAAGTCGTCGGCCTCGCCGACGAACTCTCCTCGGCCATCGCCGCCCTCGACGCCGCCCGTGACGTGACCAAGTCCGACACGCATGCCCAGGCCAAGCACGCCTGCGACAAGGTCCTTCCCGCCATGCTCAAGGTCCGCGCCGCCGCCGACGCCCTCGAAGAGATCGTCGCCGACGAATACTGGCCGCTGCCGTCCTACCAGGAGCTGCTGTTCCTCCGCTGAGCCTAGCCGGCTCCGTCGAGACCAAGGGCCGAACCTCCGGGTTCGGCCCTTTTTGTCCTACGTCCGGTCGGTCGCCCCGCCAAAGCAGAAGGCCCGTCGCGATGACGGGCCTTCGGTTGCTTGGGTCAGGACGGACGATCAGACGTTGTCCCACTTCTTGCGCAGGTAGGCGCTGAAGTTCTTGACCTTCTTCTTGCGACGGCGGCGTTCGGCCGGCTTTTCGAAGCCTCGCTTGGCGCGGGCGTCCTTGATGATGCCCTCGCGGTCGATCTTCTTCTTGAGGCGGCGGAGAGCCTTGTCGACGGTCTCGCCTTTGCGAATCTTGATTTCTACGGACATGTGAGCGTTTGGAGGGTCGAAAGAACAAGGGGCAAGGGCGTTCGTCAACCCCGAATCCAAGGGGAATGAAATCGTGAATAAGTGGCCCGCAGGGAGGGCACAACACGCTTGCGGCAGGGGTAGGGCAGGCCAATCGTGCTTTTCACCCCTCGATGTACCTCAAGGAAATCGTCGCCAACGGATTCAAAAGCTTCGCCGACCGGACCCGCATCGAGCTCCGTCCCGGGGTCACGGCCGTGGTCGGACCCAACGGCTGCGGCAAGTCCAACATCGTCGACGCGATCCGCTGGGTCCTGGGCGAACAGTCCGCCAAGTCCCTGCGCGCCCCGGCGATGCAGGACGTCATCTTCGCCGGCACCGACCGACGCAAGCCCCTTCCCCAGTGCGAGGTCGAGCTGATCTTCGCCGACTGCGAGAAGGAACTGGGCACCGCCTTCGCCGAAGTCTCCGTGATGCGCCGCCTCCATCGTGAAGGCGCGAGCGACTACTTCATCAATGGCAAGCCTTCGCGCCTGAAGGACATCCAGCGCCTCTTCATGGACACCGGCATCGGTCGCATGTCCTACTCTTTCATGGTGCAGGGTCAGATCGACCAGATCCTTTCCGCCAATCCGGCCGAGCGCCGTTACCTCTTCGAAGAAGCCGCCGGCATCACGCGCTACAAGGCCCAGCGTCGTGAGGCGCTCAACAAGCTGAGCGGCGTCGACGCCAACCTCGCGCGGATCACCGACGTCGTCAGCGAAGTCGGCCGCCAGATCGCTTCCCTGCGCCGCCAGGCCGCCAAGGCCCTGCGTTACCGCCGCCTCCGTCACCGCTTCACGCATCTCGACCTCGCCTGGCACGCCAAGCAGTTCGGCGACCGCCGTACCCAGGTCGCCGCGCTCGAGACCGATGCGACCGCCTGCCGCGCCGACGTCGCCGGCCTCACCGACGGACTCCGCGACCGCGAGGCCGCGCTTCTCCAGACCCGCGCCCGCCGCGCCGAACTGGCCGAACAGGTGCAGCTCGCCCAGCAGGCCCTCTTCGATCTCCGCACCGCCCGCGAGAACGCCGAAAACGACGCCCGTACTTCCGACCTCCGCTCCGATGACCTCGCTTCGCGCCTCGCCGAAGCCCGCCGCGAGGCCCAGGAAGCCGAAGTCCAGATCGCCGAGTATGAGCTCCGCCTCCGCGGCAGCTCCGACGCCAAGTCGACGGCCGCCGGTTCCGTCTCCGCCACCGACGCCGCCTACCGCGAGAAGACCGCGCAGGTCGAAGAAGCCGCCCGTCAGGTCGTCGAGGCCGAGAACCGTCTCCGCCGCGCCCGTCAGGACATCCTCGTGGCCGAAGGCGAGATGACCCGCGCCCGCGGCGACGTCACCAACCTCGAAGTCGACCTCCGCGGTTACCAGTCCCGTCACGTTGATCTCTCCGACTCGCTCACCCAGGCCAAGCAGGATCGCCTCGCGCTCGAACAGCGTGTCACCGAATCCGGCGCCGTCGTGACCACCCGTCACGGCGAACTGCAGGCCGCGCGCACGGCCGAACAGGAAGCGACCGAGAGGGGCCGCGACCTCCTCAACGATTTCCGCGCGCTGCAGCAGACGATCTCGGAACAGGACCGCAAGGTCGCCAAGCTCTCCGCCCAGCTCGGCCTGCTCGAACAGATGCAGTCCCGCCTCGAAGGCTTCTCGGAAGCCGCGAAGGCCGTGCTCCGCGGCGAGTTCGCAGAAGAACTGCGCTCCGGCAAGGCCTCGGCCCTCGCCGACCTCGTGACGGTCGTCGATGTCTCCGCCGCCGCCGCGCTCGAGAACATCCTCGGCGCCGCCTCCGAAGCCGTCGCCCTCGACTCCGCCGAGTTCCTCCCGGCCATCGTCGCCAAGATGGGCGAGCGTCAGCTCGGCCGCGCGGTCTTCCAGGTCGAAGCCCCGCCCGCCTCGCGCGCCGGTTCCGCCGCTCCCGGCTGGCTTCGTCCCGCCACTTCGGCCGTCCGGGCCAAGTCCGCCGACCACGCCCGCCTGGTCGCCAATCTCTTCGACGGCTGCTACGTCTGCCCGTCCCTCGGTGATTTCATCCAGTGGTGGCGCGCCAATCCCGGCTTCGAATTCTTCCTCGTCGCGACCACCGACGGCGACCTCGTCGATCGCCGTGGTCTCGTGTACGCCGGCAAGCCCCGCAAGGCCGCCGCCAACGCCGGCTCGGGCGTGTTCTCCCGCGAAAGCGAGATCCGCGCCGTCCGCACGTCGCTCGAGGCCGAGAACGACCAGCTCACGACCCTCAACGAGAAGGCCCTCGGCATCCAGTCCGCGATGGACGCCAACGAGCTCGACGTCTCCGCCGCCCGCGACGCCACGCAGTTCGCGGCGCAGGAACTTTCCGTCGCCCAGGCCGACGAGCGCGCGGCCCGCCAGACGCTCACCGCCGCCGACGACCGCATCCAGCGTGAGGAGCGTCAGCTCGCCGAGCTGGACAACGCCAAGGCCGAGGCCCTCAAGCGCCGTGACCGCGCGCAGGAGACGCTGACCGCCAAGGACGCGCAGGTCGCCGAACTCCGTGCGACGATTTCCTCCGGCGAAGGCCAGCTCGAGTCCGCCCGCGCCGAAGCCGAACTCCGTCGCAACGCCCTCGGCGACGTCCGCCTTTCCCTCGCCGAGCAGCGCCAGCGCCTCGAACTCGTCGGCCGCGAACTCGCCGAGCTCGAGTCGCGTCGCGCCGAAGCCACCGCCCGCCTGAACTCCCGACGCGTCGAAGCTCAGCAGAACGAAAAGCTCATCGGCGAACTCAAGGCCCTCGCCCAGTCCGCCCGCGAGACTTCCGCCCGCCTCGCGGCCGAGGTCGACGCCGCCAACGCGAAGCTCAACGAACAGCGCGTCGCGCTCACCGAGACCGATGCCGCCGTCGAGTCCGAGGACCGCGTGCTTTCCGTCGACCGCGACCGTCTGCGCGTCGCCGACACCCGCCTCAAGGGCCTCGAGGTCTCGCTCGCCGAGCAGACGTCGCAGTGCGGCTTCATCGTGGAGAAGGTCCAGGCCGACCATCAGCTCGACGTCGCCGCCGTCGACTGGCGGCTCCAGCTCTGGCTTTCCGACGGCGAACCCGAAGGCATCTCCAGCTTCGACGACCTCGAGGAGACCGACGAGGAAGGCTCCCGCCCGGCCCCGAAGGCCGTCGCCCGTCGCGGCGAACCGTCCGCCGAAGACCTCGCCGCGATGGAGTCCGCCGACTGGCCGCCTCTCGTGCGTGAGATCGCCGACCTGCGCGACCGCATGGCCGGCATGGGCTCCGTCAACCTCGTCGCCGTCGAGGAATACTCCTCCCTGCGCGACCGCCACGACTTCCTCACCAAGCAGAGCGACGACCTATGGAAGGCCAAGGAAGAACTCACCAAGGCGATCGAGGAGCTCAACCAGACCTCGCTCAAGCTCTTCACCGACACCTTCGAGCAGGTCCGCAAGAACTTCAAATTCACCTTCGAACGCCTCTTCGTCGGCGGCGCGGCCGACCTCACCATGGTCCAGGCCGAAGATCCCCTCGAGAGCGGCATCGAGATCATCGCCCAGCCGCCCGGCACCAAGCTCCGCGGCATCTCGCTGCTCTCGGGCGGCCAGAAGACGATGACCGCCGTGGCCTTGCTCTTCGCCATCTACATGGTGAAGCCTTCGCCCCTGTGCGTGCTCGACGAGCTCGACGCCCCGCTGGACGACGCCAACGTCAACCGCTTCACGGACATCATCCGCGAGTTCACCCGGTTCTCCCAGTTCGTGGTCATCACCCATAACAAGCGTACCGTCTCGGCGGCCGACGCCATCTTCGGGGCCACCATGCAGGAGAAGGGCGTCACCCGCCTCTTCTCCATGCGTTTCAACAAGGAGCGCGACGAGGCCGAGCCGACCCAGCCGGGCGGCGGGTTCACGATGGCCCGCTGAGGTCGCTTGCCTTAGGCGGGAGGCCGGTTAGGGTGGGGGGGTCATGCTCCGTCATCTCACCGCGCTTGTCTTCTTGCCGGCCATGGCGCTCGCCGGCGTCACTTTCGAGACCGATTCCCGTCCCGTCAACCGGGCCGCTCCTGGCGCCAGCTACGCCGACATGCTCGCCCGGATCACGCCGGCCGTCGTCAGCGTGCGCACCGCCGAAGTGATTCCGGCCTCGGTGCTCAAACGTTACAGCGGACGCATCGACCCTGACAAGGTCATGCAGGACGAGCAGACGGGCGAGGTTCTGCTGCCCACCGGCCTCGGCTCGGGCACGATCATCCATCCGGACGGTTACGTGATCACCAACCGCCACGTCGTGCTGCAGGAGAACCGCCGCAGCGTCGCCAAGACCGTGATCGTGCAGCTCGCCGACCGGCGCGAATTCCGCGCCAAAGTCCTCGGCGTCGACGCCGGCACCGACATCGCCGTCCTGAAGATCGAAGGGCGTAACCTGCCTTACGCGAGGTTCGCGGACAGCGACAAGGCCCGGGTGGGCGACGTCGTCTTCGCCATCGGCAATCCGCTCGACGCCGGACTCACCGTCACGTCCGGCATCGTCTCGGCTTTGGGTCGTTCCGGGAAACTGGGCATGGGCATGGCCTTCGAGGACTTCATCCAGACCGACGCCGCGATCAATCCGGGCAATAGCGGCGGGCCTCTGATCGACTTCGAAGGGCGCTTGCTGGGCATGAACACCGCCATCAAGTCCGGGACCGGCCTCAGCGTCGGACTTGGCTATTCCATTCCTTCCAACCTCATCACCGCCGTCGCGCTGGACCTTGCGAACCAGGGGCGCGTCGTGCGCGGACTGATCGGCGTGCAGGGCGAAGATCTCTCCGTCGCCGAGGCCGGCAAGCTTTCGCTCGGCCAGACCGGCGGCGTCCGCCTGGTCGTCGTCTCCGAAGAACTGCCGGCGGCGAAAGCCGGGCTGAAAGTCGGTGACGTCGTCGTGGGATTGAACGGCAAGCCGGTCGAAAACTGGAACGAGATGCGCCTCGAGATCTCGCGTCGTCGGCCCGGCGAAGTCCTGACCTTGAATTACATCCGCGAAGGCCGCGGCGCCCTGGCGCGCCTGACGGTCGCCGAGCGACCGCTCGACCGCTGAGCATGGGGGCGCTTTCCACGTTCCGGAATCTGGCCGGCGGCCGGTTGCCGCCGCTCACGCGGACCGCTTTGCTCTGCGGGCTCAGCGTCTTCATCGGCGCCCTGGTCTTCTTCAGTCCGGGGGCCGGCGGCCGGCCGGCGGCTCAGCCGCTGACCCAAGGTGTCCGCTTGGTCCCTCCGGGCGACGCCCGCACCGAGAGCGTCGTGCTCCTGGATAGTTCGGCGGTCTACCTGCCGGCCCCGGCGCGGACGACCAAGGCCGCTCGCGGCGAGATCGGTCAGCCTGAGGATGCTCCTTTCGCCCCCTTCGCCCCCATCCTGCAGTTCGATCCCGCCAAGCCTTTGGGCAAGGACTCCATGCTGAAGGTCCCCCGCCAGGTAGTCCCGGACGCTGCTCTGGCAATCCCTCTGGCCTCCCAAGAGCCTTTGGTTACTTTTGGCTCGGAAGGGTTTCGGGATGTCAAACTTGAGCCGAGGGGAGCTTTTTTTGAGGTTTATCCGCTACAAGGGGGATATAAACCGATTATTAGTGGGAAAATTGAACCTTTAATCATTAAAAAAGAGAATAAATCGGATAAATCTGATAATAATGCCCCACTTAGTGGTTATTTTGAGGTTATTTTGAGCGTGGATAGTCTCGGGCAGGCGCCCTTGGGCGCCGTCTTACGGTTTTCGGGCTCAAAACCGTTGGATGAGGCCGTGCAAAGGTGGGCGGCTTCGATCGAATGGGGTAAGCGGTTGCCGCCGGGTATTTATCGGCTGATCGTAGGCCCTTGAGGGGCCTCTAAAAGGGTTGTAAAACCCTTGCAAAAATCCGCTTGACGGTGGGGTTTTCGACGGTCATTCAAACCCTTCCCTTCGCGTCTTCAGTACGTCGACGGTTCGCCCCTGTAGCTCAGTTGGCAGAGCGCGTCCTTGGTAAGGACGAGGTCGCTGGTTCAAATCCAGTCGGGGGCTCCACCACTTTCCACACACCAAACCTAACCACCTCCTCACCACCAAAAACCATGGCCAAAGAGAAGTTCAACCGCACCAAGCCTCACGTCAACGTCGGCACCATCGGTCACATCGACCATGGCAAGTCGACCACCACCGCCGCCATCGTGGCCGTCCAGGCCCGCAAAGGCCTGGCTGAGACCAAGTCTTACGCCGAAATCACCAAAGGTGGTACCGTCCGCGACGCCACCAAGACCGTGACCATCGCCGCCTCGCACGTCGAATACGAGTCCGTCAAGCGCCACTACGCCCACGTCGACTGCCCGGGCCACGCCGACTTCGTCAAGAACATGATCACCGGCGCCGCCCAGATGGACGGCGCGATCCTCGTGGTCTCCGCCGCCGACGGCGTCATGCCCCAGACCAAGGAGCACATCCTCCTCGCCCGCCAGGTCGGCGTGCCGAAGATCGTCGTCTGGCTCAACAAGGTCGACCTCTCCGAGCCTGACCTCATCGACCTCGTCGAGATGGAAGTCCGGGACCTCCTCAACAAGTACCAGTACGACGGCGACAACGCCAAGATCGTCCGTGGTTCCGCCACCGCCGCCCTCGAAGCCAAGCCCGAAGGCGAGCAGGCCATCCAGAACCTCCTCGACGCTCTCGACTCCGAGATCCCTGAGCCGAAGCGCGAGACCGACAAGCCCTTCATGATGTCCGTCGAAGACGTCTTCTCCATCACCGGTCGTGGCACCGTCGCCACCGGCCGTATCGAGCGCGGCGTCATCAAGGTCGGCGAAGAAATCGAAATCGTCGGTCTCCGCGACACCCTCAAGACCACCGTCACCGGCGTCGAAATGTTCCGCAAGGAGCTCGACCAAGGCCAGGCCGGCGACAACGTCGGTCTCCTCGTCCGCGGCATCGAAAAGAGCCAGATCGAGCGCGGCCAGGTGCTCGCCAAGCCGGGTTCCATCAAGCCCCACACCGTCGCCAAGGCCCAGATCTACGTCCTCAAGCAGGATGAAGGCGGCCGTCACACCTCGTTCGCCAACAACTACCGTCCGCAGTTCTTCTTCGGTACCTGCGACGCGACCGGCACCGTCATCCTCCCGGAAGGCGTGGAAATGGTGATGCCCGGCGACAACGTCACGATCACGATCGAGCTGCAGAAGCCCGTCGCGATGGAAAAGGGCCAGCGCTTCGCCCTCCGCGAAGGTGGCAAGACCATCGGCGCCGGCCAGATCCTCGAAATCACCAAGTGATTTCCTGACCAAAAACGACCTGCTACGGTGCCGAGGCCCCCTCAAAAGGGCCCCGGCATTCGTCTCTTTAACCACCAGTACAGGACGGTAGCTCAATTGGCAGAGTAGCGGTCTCCAAAACCGTTGGTTGTGGGTTCGACTCCCACCCGTCCTGCCACTCTCCACCACACACCACCAGCACCATGTT
>JBILLR010000080.1:0-4752 GCA_044375965.1 Opitutales bacterium | reverse complement strand
TCCGTCACCTTCGGCGGCTGGGACCACCATTCGAACATCAAGGGCGCCTTCGACGGTCAGGCCCCGCAGTTCGACCAGGCTTTCGCCCGCCTCATCACCGACCTGCAGGATCGCGGCATGCTCAAGCGCACGCTCGTCCTCGTCAGCTCCGAGTTCGGGCGCACGCCGAAGATCAACGGCACCAACGGCCGCGACCACTGGCCGCGCGTCTTCTCCGTCGCCATGGCCGGAGGCGGCATGAAGGAAGGCTACATCCACGGCGCCTCCGACGCCCTCGGCGGCGAACCCGACCGCGACGCGGTCGGCCCGGAAGACCTCGCCAAGACCATGTACCGTGTCCTCGGCATCAACGCCGAGAAGCGCATCATGTCCGAAGGCGGCCGTCCGATCGACATCGTCAACGGCGGTCGCGTGATGACCGACTGGCTGGCCTGAACCGGCGCCAGCGCCTTCCGGCCCGCCTTTCCGGCGCGGCGGACGGGCCGCGCCCCGACCTAACCGCTTCATGAAGTTCCGTCTCCTCTCCGCGCTCCTGCTGGCCCCGCTCGCCGCGTGGGCGGCTTACCCTGACATGTCGTCGCTCAAGCCGCATGGCGGCCAGATCGGCGCCGACGTCAGGCTCACCATCAACGGCGCGCGCCTCGACGATTTCGAGGACCTGCTCTTCTACACGCCCGGCTTCAAGGTGAAGAGCGTCGAGAGCCGCGCCGCCAACAAGGTCGAGCTCACCCTATCCATCGACAAGTCCGTCCGCGCCGGCAACCACGTCATGCGCGTCCGCACGAAGTCCGGCGTCTCGCACATGCGCCAGTTCTTCGCGAGCCCCTTCCCGAACGTCGAGGAGAAGGAGCCCAACAGCGAGTTCGCCGGCGCCCAGGCGATCGCCCTCAACCAGACCGTCGAGGGCGTCATCCTCGCCGAGGACGTCGACTATTTCAAGCTGACCGTGAAGAAGGGGCAGCGCATCGGCGTCCAGGTCGACGGCCTGCGCCTCGCCACCATCCCGCAGGGTGCGATGGATCCCTATGTCGCCATCCTCGACAAGGATCGCTTCGAGAAGGCCGCTTCCGATGACACGATCCTGCACCGCCAGGACGGCTACTGCTCCTTCACCGCCGAATACGACGGCGAGTATTACGTGATGGTGCGCGAGTCCTCCTACCGCGGTTCGGGCAACTCCTTCTACCGCCTGCACGTCGGCGACTTCCGTCGCCCGGACGCCGTCTATCCCGCCGGCGGCAAGCTCGGCTCCAAGCTCACCGTGCGCTTCCTCGAGCCGCGTGAATCCTTCGCCGAAGAGGTGTCGCTCCCGAAGGAGGACGACGCCGAGTTCGTGCTCTACCCGAAGTCGCAGCCGCCTGCTCCCTCCGGCAACCTGTTCCGTCTCTCGTCCGTCGACAACACCCTCGAGGCCGAGCCGAACAACGAGGCGGAGCGCGGCACCGTCGCGGCCGAGGCCGGTGCTTATGCGCTCAACGGCATCATCGAGAAGCCCGGTGACGTCGATTTCTTCCGCGTGCCGTTGAAGAAGGGCCAGGTCTTCGAGTGCCGCGCGCTCGCCCAGATCCTGGGATCGCCGCTCGACCCGGTCGTGAACGTGCTCAGCCCCAAGGGCAACTCCCTCGCCAATAACGACGACGGCGGCGGCATGCGCCGCCTCGACTCCCGCTTCAAGTTCACCGCCTCGGCCGACGGCGTCTATTCCGTCCGCGTCACCGATCACCTCGAACGCGGCGGGGCCAACTTCGTCTACCGCATCGAGATGGTCGCCTCGCAGCCGAGCATCACGTTCGCCTCGCCGGACTATACCGTCAACGACACCAGCTACCGCCAGTTCCTGGCCGTGCCCAAGGGCGGACGCATGGTGCTGCTCCAGAACTTCACCCGCAACGGGGTCGGCGGCGACTACCGCTTCGAACTCAAGGGCCTGCCCGCCGGCGTGAAGCTGCTCGAAGACGCCGCGCCCGGCGACCTGCCCGGCGTGCCGATGGTGCTCGAGGCCACGGCCGACGCGCCCCACGGCGGCGCCGTCGTCACCCCTCTCCTCCTGCCTAAGGATCCGAACAACAAGGTCGTCGGCCAGATGCGACGCACCTACGACATCGTGCGTATCGGCAACGTCATCTACTACCAGGGCGTCGAGGACCAGCTCCCCGTCGCCGTGGTCGACGAGGCGCCTTACTCCCTCGAAATCCAGAACCCCGAGACCCCGCTCGTGCGCAACGGGATCTTCAACCTCAAGGTCATCGCCAAGCGCAAGGAAGGCTTCAAGGGTCCGATCCGCGTCTTCATGTGCTGGACGCCCCCCGGCGTCTCCTCGCTCGGCGAGAAGACGATCGCCGCCGACGCCGACGCGTGCGAGTTCCAGCTCAGCGCCAATGCCAACGTCGATACCAAGCCTTGGAAATTCGTGGTCCAGGGCGAAGCCGACGCGGGCAAAGGCCGGGTTTACAACGCCTCGCCGTTCGCCGTCCTGACCACCGAAGCGCCTTACGTCGCCGCCAACGCCATCCCGCTCACGGCGATGGAGGTCGGCACCCCCGGCCTGATGGTCACCAACTTCGAGGTCACGCGTCCGTTCGAAGGCGAAGCCTTCGCCCAGCTGGTCGGCGCGCCCGACACGATCCGCATCGCCCCGATCAAGGTCACCAAGGACACCAAGGAGCTCCGCTTCACGGTGGAGACCGACGAGAAGTCCCGCGTGGGCAAGACGGCGAACATGTTCGTTCAGGTCGACATCCCGACGGGCAAGGGCCTCGCGACGCACCGTATCGCCCTCGGCTCGATCCTGCGTCTCGACGCGCCCCGCAAGGCCGCGCCCGCGCCGGTCGCCAAGGCGGCCACGCCCGCCGCCGCCAAGCCGGCCGCCGCCGCGCCCGCCCCGGTCGTGCTTTCCCGCCTCGAACAGCTCCGCCTCAAGAACGAAGCCCCCAAGAACTGATCCTCTCCACATGTCTTTCCGTCGTCTCCCGCTCTTCGCCTTCCTCGCCGCCGGACTGACTTCCGCGGTCTCCGCCGCCCCCGTCGCCTTCGACGAGGTCCGCGCGGTCTTCGAAGGCAAGTGCCTTGAGTGCCACAACCCGGACAAGACCAAGGGCAAGCTGCTCATGACCACCCGAGAGGGTTTCCTCAAGGGCGGCGAGAGCGGCGCCGCGCTCCTCGGCGTGGCCGCCGACCAGAGCGAGCTCGTGAAGCGGCTCGTCCTGCCGAAGGACCATGACGATATCATGCCTCCGAAGGGCGGACCGCTGCCGGCCGCCGAGATCGACGTCATCCGCCGCTGGGTCGCGGAAGGAGCCGCCTGGCCCGCGGGCGTCGTCCTCGCCGCCAAGGACAAGGCGAAGGAAGAAGCCAAGGCCGAGCTCACCCAGAAGCTGACCACCCTCGAGAAGCTCGAGATCTTCCCCGAGTCCGTCACGCTCGAGACCAAGCGCGACTTCCATCGCGTCGTCGTCTTCGCCACCTTCAAGGACGCCACCACCCGCGACGTCACCGCCTACGCCGACCTGAAGGTCGGCGACGCCAAGGTCGCCGCGTTCGACGGCTACTCCGTGCACGCCGTCGCCGACGCCGGCGCCACCGAGGTCGTCGCCTCCCTCGGCGGCCGCACCGCCCGCATCCCCGTCGCCGTCAAGGAAGGGCACAAGGACCGCGCCGTCTCGTTCCGTCAGGACGTCATGCCGGTCTTCCTGCGGGCGAACTGCAACAGCGGCGGCTGCCACGGCGCCGCCCGCGGCAAGGACGGCTTCCGTCTCTCCCTCTTCGGCATGGACCCCGACGGCGACTACGTCCGCCTGACCCGCGAGCTCATCGGCCGCCGCATCAACCTCGCCATCCCGGAGGAGAGCACGCTCGTCGAGAAGGCGGTCGGCGCCGTCCCGCATTCCGGCAACAAGCTCTACGACGCCGACTCGGCTTACAACAAGACCATCCTCGAGTGGATCGCCAACGGCGCCAAGGACGACGCCCCGGGCATCGCCAAGGTCACCGGCATCGAGGTCTTCCCCAAGCAGATCGTGCTCGAAGGGAAGGACGCCACCCAGCAGATCACCGTCCGCGCCACCTATTCCGACGGCACCGACCGCGACGTGACCAAGCTCGCGCTGTTCATGTCGAACAACGACCCCGTGGCCAAGATCGACAAGGACGGCCTCGTGAAGTCCGGCGACCGTGGCGCGGCCTTCATGCTCGCCCGCTTCGACGTCTTCAGCGTGACCGCCCAGGCCATCGTCATCCCCAAGGGACTCGTCTACGAGCGTCCGAAGGTCGCCGAAGTCAACTACATCGACAAGGCCGTCAACGAGCGACTGCACCGCCTGCGCATCGTGCCTTCCGAGACCTGCACCGACGAGGAATTCATCCGCCGCGTCTACATCGACGTGGTCGGCCTCTATCCGAAGCCGGCCGAGCTGACCGCCTTCCTCGCGGACAAGCGTCCCGACAAGCGCAAGCAGCTCGTCGAAGGCCTCCTGCAGCGCAAGGAGTTCACCGAACTCTGGGTGATGAAGTGGGCCGAACTCCTCCAGATCCGCTCCGGCATCAACCAAGGCATCAACGCGCCCCCGTTCTATAAGAACTCGCTCCTCTATTACAACTGGCTCGCCGATGAGATCGGCAAGAACCGTCCGATCAGCCAGATCGTGGTGGACCTCCTGTCCGCCAACGGCGGCACGGTGTCCGTCCCCGCGGTGAACTACTACCAGAGCGAGCTCGACCGCCTCAAGCTGTCCGAGAACGTCGCCCAGGTGTTCA
>JBILLR010000023.1:0-14527 GCA_044375965.1 Opitutales bacterium | reverse complement strand
TCGGTGATCGTGATCGGGTCGTATTTGTGGGTGTGACACTGCGCGCAGGCCATCGTGGTGCCCATGAAGACGGCATAGGTCGTGTTGACGCGGTCGATGACGGCGGCGTTACGGAACTCCTCGTCGCTGGTGCCGCCTTCGTTCTGGGTCATCGTGTTGCGGTGGAAGGCCGTGGCGATGATCTGATCTTCGGTAGGATTGGGCAGCAGGTCGCCGGCCAGCTGGTCGACGACGAACTGGTCGAAGGGCTGGTTGCGGTTGAGGGCCTTGACCACCCAGTCGCGGTAGGCCCAGATCGTGCGGCCCGGGTCCGAAGGGTAGCCGGCGCTGTCGGCATAGCGGGCGAGGTCGAGCCATTGGCGGGCCCAGTGTTCGCCGTAAGCGGGCTTGGCGAGGAAGTGGGCGACGACGTCGGCATGCGGGGCGGCGGCCAGCTGGGCGACTTCGGCGGGGGTGGGCGGCAGGCCGGTGATGTCGAGGGAGAGGCGGCGGATCAGGATGGCCTTGGGTGCTTCGACCGACCAAGCCAGGCCTTCCTTCTTCTGACGATCGGCGAGGAAGGCGTCGACGGGATTGGCCTCGCCGTTAGCGGGTACCGTGGGACGGACGACCGGCTCGTATGACCAGTGGCGGCCCCACGGGGCGCCTTGGCGGATCCATTCCTTGAGGAGCGCGAGTTGCGCGGGAGGGATGGTCTTGTGCTGCTTCGGCGGCGGCATGACCTCGTCCGGGTCGTCCGATTCGATGCGCTTGATGAGTTCGCTCTGTTCGGGTTTACCCGGGAGGATGACGAAGTCCCCCTTTCGGTCGCGTTTGGCGTCCTGTTCGTCGTCGAGGCGCAGCTTACCCTTGCGGCCTTTGTCGTCGGGTCCGTGGCAGGCGATGCAGTTTTCGGACAGGATCGGGCGGATCTGACGGCTGAAATGGATCGGCTCGGCCGAGCAGGTGGCGGCGCCGAGGATGACGCTGAAAATGAGGGTGGCCTGAGGGCGCATGGGAAAGGGGACAGCCGCCGGAACCGGGGTGTTCCTTGGGCAGTGATAAATACAATCCTCCAGACCGGGACTTTCAACTTATACGGGGTTTATTTACCGCCTTTGTCTTGTCCGAATCTGCTTCGTCAGCCTGGGTCGCCGGTCGTCCGAGCCCATGGCTAGTCCGATCGCGTCTGGTCTTGGCTGACCCCGTGTTCCCCAGACAGGAGACCCCGGGGACATCGAAATATCCCCGGGGTCTTTAAATTGGTCGGGCAGGAGAGATTTGAACTCTCAGCCTCTGCTACCCGAAAGCAGCGCTCTACCAGATTGAGCCACTGCCCGACACGAGTCATGAGCATAGACCAATCCAGGGGGGTGTTTTCAAACTAATTCCGTCGGGAAAATTCGGCGGGGTGGTGGACTTCACGGCTTTTCGGCCCAACTTGGCTTTGATATGAACCTTACGGTAAGACGATCCGGGGACCGCGGCTTCGCCGATCACGGCTGGCTGGTAGCCCGGCACAGCTTCAGTTTCGCCGATTACCATGACCCGGCCCACATGTCTTTCCGGTCCTTGAGGGTCATCAATCAGGACTTGGTGGCTCCAGGCAACGGCTTCCCGCCGCATGGGCACCGGGACATGGAGATCTTCACTTATGTCCTCGAAGGCGTCATCGAGCACCGCGACAGCTTAGGCAACCATGCGCAGATCAAGCCCGGCCAGATCCAGGTCATGAGCGCCGGCAGTGGGGTGAACCATAGCGAGTATAATCCCTCCAAGACCGAGCGGCTCCACCTCATCCAGGTATGGATCACGCCCGACCGGCCCAATCTTCGGCCACGCTACGCCGAGTGGAAGCCCACGCCCGAGCAGCTCGCATCGCCCAAGGTCCTCATCATCTCGAACGACGGACGGGAAGGCTCGGCGCATATCAGCCAGGACGCCGACGTTTATCGGGTCAAGGCCCAGGCGGGCGGTATGGTCTCGCATGACCTGCGGACGGGCAGGGGGATTTGGTTCCAGCTGATCGCCGGACAGGTCGAGATCGGCGGACTGAAGCTCTCGCCCGGAGATGCCGTGAATTCCGAAGACCCCGGCACCTTCGCCTTCCACCATGACGGCCCGGTCGAAGCCCTTCTCTTCGACCTCGCCTGATTCATCCTGCTTATCTTCATCCATCCTTTATCTTCCATCTTTCATCCTGTATCTCTTCGTCATGTCCTCCCCCCATATCCCTCAGAAGTCTCCGATCCCTGTCCTCGTCGAGGCCGGTAAGACCTACTACTGGTGCTCCTGCGGCCACAGCAAGAGCCAGCCCTTCTGCGACGGCGCCCACAAGGGCTCGGCCTTTGCGCCCGTTCCCTACAAGGCCGAGGCCAACGGCACGGTCTACTTCTGCGCATGCAAGCACTCGAAGAAAGGTGCCCTTTGTGATGGGGCGCATAAGTCCCTCTGAACTTAGCCCTTTCATAAGCCTTCGATTAGGTTAACCTATGGGGGCTATGAAAAAACTCGCTAACATCGTCGCCATCCTTCTCGGGTTGGCCTTCATTATCTTCGGACTGAGCTTCTTCGTCCCGGCGATCAAATCCGTGTTGCCGGCTCCTTCGGCTCCGGCGTCGCCTGAGGCCGCGGAGCTGACCAAGGCCTACTTCACTGCGATGACCGGCACCTCCTACCTGGCTATCATCAAGGTCCTTGAGATCATCGGTGGCCTCTTGCTGATCTGCGCCTGCACGCGCGGCTGGGGCGTCGTCCTGATCGGTGCCATCACCTTCAATATCGTACTCGTGAACGTGTTGCTCAAGCAGGTCTATGACCCGGTCGTCATCGCCCTGACGCTGGCGGTTCTGTTCCTTGCTTTCGTCGGTCGCAAGGGCTTCTGCTGCCTGGCCTGCTGTGGTTCCGGCGAGTGCCTCGGCACCTGCGGTTGCTGCAACAAGGACGGCGGATCCTGCGGCTCGTCCGACAAGTCTGCCTCTTCCGGTTGCTGCGGCGGCAAGTAAGCCTTCCGGCCATCACGCATCAGCCCCCGATATCGGGGGCTTTTTTGTTATATCAGGTTAAAGCGGTCGGCGGATAGCGGTTGGCGGTTTGTCCGCCGCAAATGGAGGACTGAATGGAGGACTGCCTCGAGTGCTGAATCGATGACTGCGTCGATGGCAGATGACTGAATCGATGACAGAGGGTGGCTGCAGCGCTCAAAGGGAAACCGGAGACCGGAATGAATGCCGATCCCAACCGTCGACCGCTTACCGCTAACCGCTCGCGGCTATGCCGCGCAGGGTAGGGATGACCGGCCCGGTCATACTAGGGCGCGCGAGCCGCACGCCCCTACCTACGGTGCCCCCTTGGGCTTGCCCCTGCGTGGCCTTTCGGCCGCGCCTCACTTCCCGACCGCTGGCTGCGGCATTTCCTTCGCCTTGGCGGCGCCGATGGCGACGACCTTCTCGATCATGCCTAAAAGTTTGAGGGTGTCCCACTTGGCGGTGAGGGTGACCTGATTGCCGGAGGCTTCGACGGGCTGGATGCCGGCGAGGAACTCACGCGCGAGCGCTTTCATTTCCTTCTCCTCAGCGGTCTCGGTTTTCGCGGGGTTACCGGCGAGCATCATGGGGGCCATGGCGAGCATGCCCTGGGCCTGCATGGCCAGAGGGGCGGCCTTCTCCTTGGTGGTGAAGACGGCGTTCACCTTCATGACCTGATCATTGCCTTTCTCGCCCATGACGAAAAGCCCGGCGACGAAGCCGCTCTCGGCGAGTTCCGGGGTGGCCGGGAGTTTGGCGGCGTTTACGTAGACGACGGCGTAGGGACGTCCGGTGGGGGCCAGCGCCGAACGCTGCGCCGCAGGCAGGGCATACGAGGCTCCCTGGCCCTTCAGGAGACTGATGATGCTCGCCGCTTCCTTGGGTTGGGCGATGACGAGAGTATTTCCGTCGACGTCGAAGACGCCGATGGGTTCGGTCAGGGTCCGTATCATTCCGCCGGGTGTCGGAAAGTCGTTGGCCACCTTGGCGATTTCGTCGCCCAGGGAGGCAAGGAGTTCCTGGGCATTCCAACCCTTGATCGCTCCGGCCTGCACGGTGCTGACCTTCTTGGCGCTGGCGTGGGCCGAAAGCTTCTTGCTGTCATGGCGCGCCCTGATGATCAGTCCGCCGCGCACATCGTCGCCGGCGTCGACGGTGAATCCGCCGGCGAGCTGGTTATCGGGAGAATCCAGATCGATGCCCGTCGCGAGCTTGAGCGCCTTCAGCATGTCCTTGCCGTCTTTGGCGCCTGGTTCGAATCCAGCCATGCTCTTTTCCATGCGGGCCTTGAAGGCCTTGGCTTGCGGGGAGTCGCTGATCTTCAGGCCCCGCGAACCGGCCGTCGCGAAAGTCACCGCATAGTCGGCGGGCACTCCCTTGAAATCAAAGTCCTGAGCGGGCAGGAGGTCGGCGGTGAGGATCAGGGCCAGGCAGGAGAGGAAGCGCATGCGAATGAACTGAAGATGGAGGATGAAAGATGGAGGATAAAGCATGAAAGCTACAGGTAGGGTCAGCACTGCGTGCTGACCTAGTTGCCTTGCCGAAATCCTCTCAAAGGGAAACCGGATATCGGAATGTATGCTGCGGGCATGATTCATCCTCAGGTCCCGGGTCTCAGCCGTCAGGCCCCGGGTTCGGGTGTTCAGCATCAGGTGCAGGTTCAGGCCCGCAACCGTACCCGCACCTGACGATCCCCACCTGAGACCCGATCAGCCGAGACCTGAGACCGGAAGTTTTGATGTAACTCTCAAAGGGAAACCGGAGACCGGATTATAGGCTGCGGGTATAGGTAGGGATGACCGGCCCGGTCATCCTAGGGCGCGCGGGCCGCACGCCCCTACCTCGATGCAACCCGGCTAACTATCCGGTCTCCCCTTTGTTGATCCCCTTTGGGTAATGCCTCTGTCGCGAGGTAGGGATGACCGGCCCGGTCATCCTAGGGCGCGCGAGCCGCACGCCCCTACCTTAATGGCCTCTAGTTTGCCCCGTGCACACGTGCCCCCTCGAAGGCTTCGCCTTCGCTTACTTCTTCGCGGGAGCGGCCGCCTTCAGCGGGTGCTGCTTGAGCAGTTCGTCGGCCATGTAGAAATTCACGCGGTCCTTGGTGGCTTCACGGACTTTCTTCACGGTGGCCGGAGAGACGAAGGCGCCGTTGTTGCCGAAGGACAGGCGGACATAGCTGAGCACCGCCGCGGCCTCTTCGTCGTTGAGCAGGCCGCCGAAACCCATCATGGGCGGGACGCCCTTGGTCGGATCGAAGTCCTTGCCGTTGACCTTGATCGGACCCCAGATCCCCTTGAGGAGGATCTTCACGAGACGTTCGTCGTCGTTGATCCAGTTGCTCCGCGCAAGGGGCGGATAGATGTTCGGGATGCCTTTGCCGTCCGCCTGGTGGCAGGTGGCGCAATGCGCGTCGCGGAAGTAGATCTCGCGGCCGAGCTTGAAAGCCTTCTCTTCCGCGGCGGTGAGCTTGCGCGCAGGCTTGGAGTTGGTCCCGGCTTCCACGATCGGCTGGCCGATCTTGAGCTTGCCGCTGAAGTAATCCGCGGCGGATTGGTTGCCTTCGAGGTTGAGCTGGCCGGCGGCCTTGAGGGCGTCGACGTCGTCCTTGAGCGTGTAGGTCAGGGCGTAATGCAGGACGGGCCCGATCCAGCGGTCGACGGGCAGGCGGAAGGCCTCCACGGCGAGCTTGGCCCCATCGGCGTTGTCCAGCCAGGTGGCCGCCACGACGGCGGTCAGGCGCACGCGGGCGTTCTCGTCGCGCACGGCCTGCTGGAGCAGGGCGACATGGTTCGGAATCTGCCAGAAGGAGTGGCGGAGGACGTCCACGGCGGCGGCGCGGGCCTCGGGCTGCTTGGCCTTGAGGAGCAGGGCGATGAGCCCCGCGTCGGGCTGGTTCTGCGCCCAGGTGGCCCAAAGGGCTTCGCAGAGGTGATGCTCGTAGGCAGGGTCCTTGGGGTCGAGCTTCGCGACCCAGGCCTTCACGGCCGGGAGGACTTCCGCCGGCGCATGGCCGCGGAGTTCGCGACGGGTGCGGTAGCGGGTGCGATATTCGGGCTCTTTGAGGTTCTCGAGCAGCTCGGCGACGGAGGCGCCGGCGACCTTGGCCGGCTTGACGAGCGGACGCTCGGGATAGGTGATGCGGTAGATGCGGCCGCGCTCGTGGTCGCGGTTCGGGTCACGCGCGTTGTGCTGCATGTGGCCGATGAGCGGGTTGTGCCAGTCGATGAAGTAGAGCGAGCCATCCGGGGCGAACTCGAGGTCGACCGGACGGAAGTTGCCGTCGGTGGAGGTGAGGAGGTCGCCGTTGGCCTTGCCGGTGAAGCCGGCGCCGTCGTCGGCCTTCTTGCCGAAGCTGATGCCGAGGAAGCCGATCGTGTTGCAGATCATGAAGTCTCCCTGTTGCGCGTCGGGGAAGTGACGCGAGGAGACGAATTCGGCGCCGGACGTCGGACGGGAGCGCTTGGGGACGAACTGCTCGACCTTGATCTGTTCGATGCCGTAGGGGACCTTGGCCGAGAGCGGCAGAGCCCACCAGTTCTCACCGGAGGAGGCGTCGGAGAGGAAGGGTTGTTCCCAATAGTCGAACGAGAAGCCCCACGGATTGGAGACGTCGGCCTGCACGCGCTCGAGGCGGTAGGACTTCGGATCGAAGCGCCAGGCGCCGCCGTCGTTGCAGCGACGCGGGCCATAGGGGGTCTCGACCTGGCTGTGGAGGAAGCGTCCTTCGAGCAGGTAGAAGGCTCCGGAGGCGTCGGCGCAATAGGCCGAAATGGCGTGGTGCGAATCGTGGGAGTCGAAGCCGTGCAGGATCAGCTCGGTGCGGTCGGCCTTGCCGTCCTTGTCATCGTCGATGAGCAGGGCGAGGTTGGGTTCCTGGGAGACGTACACGCCTTCCGGGGCGATCTCAAAGCCGATCGGGATGTGGAGCTTGTCAGCGAACACGGACTGCTTGTCGGCCTTGCCGTCCCCGTCGGTGTCTTCGAGGATCAGGAGCTTGTCGTTCGGCAGCGCGTCGCCGGGGCGGTAATGCGGGTAGGTCGGCGTGGTCGCGACCCAGAGGCGGCCCTTGGCGTCGAACGACATCTGGACGGGTTTCTTGAGGTCGGGGAACTTCTCCTCGGAGGCGAAGAGCGAGACCTTGTAGCCCGGCGCGAGCTTCATCTTCTCGATCGCGGCCTCGCCGGAGAGGAACTCGGTCGGGTTGCCGTTCTTCTCGCTCGGCTTGAAGTTGGTGGGCACGGGCGGGAGGGGCAGGGTCTTGGAGTCGTCGACGGTAAGGTCGGTCTTCTTGCCTTGGGCGACGCCGTGGATGAGTTCGTCACGGAGCGAGGTCATCTGGCGGCTCTTGTAGACTTCGTCGGGGTAGTTCTGCGGACCGAAGGGGTTATAACGTTGGCCGTGGGTGTGGACGCCGTTGAGGATCGAGTAGTCGGTGTTCCACATGTAGTCCTTCATCTTCACCGCGCCGTTCACCAGGGCTTCGTCAGCCTTGGAGACGCGGGACGTCGCGCCGTAGAGTCCGTCGGCGAGGAGCTTGGCGATCTCGCGGTAGCCGAAGTCGGACGGGGCGAAGCCGTTGACGGTGTAAGGCGTCTTGGTCTTGCCGTAGGCCGCCAGGGTGGGGTGGAAGAGGTCGACGTAGGTGAGGCCGTGCTTCTTGGCGACACGCTCCATGGCGGCTACGTAGAGATCGAGGTTGGCGTTCTCCTTCTGTCCGTTCGGGAGGTCACGGACGGCGGAGAGGTCCTCGAAGGCGATCGGGGAGACGAGCACGAGGCGCGGCGCGGCCTTGCCGTTGTAGGCCTTGGTCAGCGAGTGCGCGACGAAAGCGTCGAGCTCGGCTTCGTAGTTGGCGGCACGGCCGGGGCCGTCGAACGACTCGTTGTAGCCGAAGAAGGCGACGATGGTGTCGGCCTTGAGGTGGTAGAGCCACTGGTCGGGCGTGGAGAAGAAGCCTTTGCCGTTATGCTGCGCGTATTCCGGGTGGAATTTTTCGGCGCCCGGGAAGGCCCACTGGCTCGCGCGGGCGGGGTGAGGACGGAAGGCCGGGGTGTCGCCTGAGCGGCCCATGTTGCGCACGATGAGTCCCTGCTGCGGGAAGCGGAGCTGAAGTTCGGTCTCGAGACGGCCGTAGTAGGTGTCGCGCTCGGCGAAGCCGTTGCCGATGAAGACGACGCGTTCGCCCGCGGAGGGCGGGGCGACCTTTTGGCTGCGGGTGCTCGTCGCGGCGGGCGGGTTCTCGGCGGGGGCGTGCGGGGTCGGCGAGCCCTTGCTGTTGTCGGGCCAGTTGGCGGCGTTCGCCTTGTCCTCCTTGGTCTTGAGCTTGCTATGGTCGGTGACCGGCTTGTCTGCGGCGATGGCGCCGGCGGCGAAGGAGGCGAGGACGAGAAGGAAGGCGCGGGACTTCATGGGCGAGGGAAGTCGGCATACTAATAGGCCGACTTCCCGATTATCCAGCCTGACTTCACGTGATCAGACCGCCGATTTCCCTCAATAATGACCAGACTACTCCTTCCAGGTCGCCTTAAGCGAAGCCCAGACCTTGCCGATCAGGAAGACGCAGGCGGTCAGGACGAGGACATGGCCGGCCGTCCAATACCATAGGACCTTGGGGTCGGCGGCGTGGAGCAGTCCGTAGACGCACATCGCACCGGCGGCCGAGAGGAACAGCAGGCGCACTCCGAGCAGGAAAAGCATCATGGTCTTCATGCCGCAAAGTTGGGCAGGCCGCCGAGCCCCGTCAAGGATGCCCCTCCGAAGGAAGGACTGAACAGAGGGCTGCGTTGAGGGCTGAATGGAGGGCTGAATTGAAGATGGGATGGCTGAATCGATGACAGAGGACTGAATCGATGACAGGTGGTGGCTGCAGCGCTCAAAGGGAAACCGGAGACCGGAATGTTACCTGCGGGCATATGCCCCAGCGAACTATCCCGTTCCCCTATGGCGCCCCTTTGAGCGGTGCATCTCATCCTTGCCAACATGTCAACTTGTCAACGGGCCAGCTAGTTGTCTGTTCTGGTCAACCGAGCCTCTGAGCCTCCGGGCCTCTCATGTTTCCCCCATGTCCCCATGTCACCGAGCCTCCTTGCCCCCTCGCGGCGTTCCGCCGCGCTTACTTCATGAGATAGGCGAAGAAGTCGCGGAGATCTTGGTCGGACATCCCTGCGAGCAGGCCCTCAGGCATGACCGAAGTCGGGCTGGCGATCAACGCGTCGACTCTGTCCTCCTTGATCCTGGTGTGATTGCCTGCGAGGTCGCGGAGGATGATTTCGCCGCCGTCGCGTCGTTCGAGGATGCCGTGGGCGACGGAGCCGTCCTTGAGGCGCAGGTCGTAAGAGCCGAAGCCCTCGCGGATTTCGAGGCTGGGGTACACGATGTTGAGCACCCAGAAGTCCAGGCTGCTGCGGTCGTAGCCGGTGAGGTCCGGGCCGATCAGGCCGCCTTCATCCTTGAGCATGTGGCAGCTCGCGCAACGCGCGAGGAAGTGCGCGCGTCCTTGGCCGACGTCGCCTTCGCCGGCCCGGGCCACCGCCCGCAGCCGGGCGACTTCACGGTCCTTTTCCGGCGTGAGTCCGGTCACGAGCAAGTGCTTCCAAAGCCGCTCCACGGCGGCGGTCACATCAGGGTCGCCATGACGAAGGAGCGCGCGGGCGATGTCCGCCGTTACCGCCGGGGCGGGAATCTTGCCGGCATGGACTGCTTCGATCAGCAGGCGCGCCCACGTGGGGCGTGAGGCCAGCGTGCGCAGGGCGAGATCGCGCAGGCCGTCGTCGGCGGCGATCGCGCGCTCGTAGTGGTCGCTGACGGTCTTGGGCACCCTGAGGTCGTCATAACGCGACAGGGCGAGGAAAAGAGATTTCTTCGCCTCGGTCCCGTTCGCGACGATGAGCTTGATCAACGGGTCGATGGCTTCAGGGCGGCCGGCGAGGGTGAGGGCTTCGGCGACTTCGGTGCGGCGGCGGGCGAGCGTCTGCTTGCCGGTCAGTTCCTTGAGGGCGGCGGCGAGCGCGGTCTTCTCGCCCGCGCGCAGGGCGGCGAGGGGGAGCGGTTTGCCGCCGCTTTCGGCCAGGCGCTTTTCGATCGCGGCGCGCAGGCCGGCTGGCATGGGCGGAAGGTCTCCTTGGTCGAGCATCGCGAGGACGCCGCCGATGAGCTTGGCGGCGACGTCCGGCGGACACATCGAGCGGATGCTTTCGATGTCGGCCAGGCTGCTTTCCTCCGCGCCATGGGCGAGACGCCTGCCGAGACGTTCGGCCAAGGCGTCGCGGAACAGCGCCGAACCGAGGAGTTCCGGCGCGCTGCGCAGATAGGCAAGCGCGGAGGCGCGTTCGCGAGATGAACCGAGGTGCGCTTCAAGGGCCCACCAGGCAAGAAGGGCGATGCGGCCGGATGGATCGGGTTCGCCGAGGGCGGCGGCCAGCAGGGGCAAGGCTTCCGTCGGCATGCGCTTCGCCGAAGCGAGGATCTGCGCCCGGACTTCAAGATGGGTTTCCTGCTTCGCCGCGTCGATCTGCGCGACGGATGGCGCGGTCTTGCGTTCGCCGAGCATCTTCCAGCTCCATCTGCGGACATACGGGTCGGCATGCGTGACGGGCGGTTCGCCGGCTTCGCCGAGCAGGTCCAGCGCCCAGAGCGCTTCGAGCGCCTGCGGGCCGTCGAGCATCGTGCGCAGGACGGGGCTCGCGTCCTTGAGCTGGCGCCACCCGATCTCGAGGACGGCCTGCTTGCGGAACCACTCGTTGCGGTGCGCGAGCAGGGCGACGAGATCGGCGGTCGGCGCGGTCGAGAGGTCGAAGGGCTTGAGTCCGACCTTCACGCCTTCCGGCCGGATGCGATAGAGTCTTCCACGCTGCTTATCCCAGTCGTCGACGGGATTCACGTGGCTGAGGCGGGTGTCATACCAGTCCGCGATCGTGACGGCTCCGTCCGGCCCGACGCCGGTCCAGACGGGACGGAACCAACGGTCGCTGCTGGCGATGAGGTCGGCTTCGTCCTCGGTGCGGAAGGTCGCGCCTTGGGGGATGCGGCGGCTGACGTAGGCTTTGTTGGCGAGCGAGTTCGCGGCGAGGATCTTGCCCTCATATTCCGCCCCGAGCAGCCCGCCTTCGTAGATCACGAAGGCCTGCGGGAAGCGACGTTTGTCCCCGGTGTTGGCCATGTGTTCGAACCAGCCATAGGCATGGGGGTTGGTGAGCGGGCCATGCTTGCCCCAGTTCTTCACGCCATAGGAGCCGAATTCATAATGCATCCCGCGGGTGTCGCCATGGTTCGTGCCTGAGAAGACCCGACCCCGCCCGTCGATATCCAGGCTGTAGGTGTTGCCGCCTCCTTCGGCGTAGATTTCGAAGCGTTTCTTCGTGGGATGGAAGCGCCAGACGCATTGGCCGGACCAGCGCGTGCGCTGACCCCCGGGGACGCCGACGTGGCCGGTCGTGGTGCTGCCGTTGGCCCCGTAAAGCCAGCCGTCGACGTTGAACTGGAGGCTCGTGGCGGTGCTGTGGGTGTCCTCGAGGCCGAAGCCCGCGAGCTCCACCTTGGGATCGCCGACGGGCAGGCCGTCGTGGAGCGCGTAGCTGAGGAGATAGGGAGGATTCAGCACCCAGAGCCGTCCGTCGCCGGCCACCGCGGCGGTGGTGATGTTGAGGCCCTTGAGGACGTCGGTCTGTTTGTCGTAGCCCCCGTCTCCGTCGGTGTCCTCGAGGACGCTGACGACATCCGCGCCTTTGTCACCGCTGGGCGGAGGGAGCGGCACCTTGTCGAACTGCGCGCGGAGGTGCTGGTCATAGCTGACGACTTTGATGCCGGCGGGGAAGGGGTATTGGCGGAACTGCACCACCCAGAGACGCCCCTGGGAGTCCCAGCTTCCGTGGATGGGCTGGGTGATCGCGGGCTCCGTGGCGAGCGTGTCGACGGTGAGTCCGTTGCGCAGCGTGAATTTCCGCAGGGCCTCGGTCGGCGTCGACGGCGGGGTGTCGTCGGCCTGCACCCCGCGACCCTTGAACGCCTTCGCCATCTCGAGCACCTGCGCGTTGTTCGTCGGCGGCGCCTCGGCCGCGGCCAGCCCGCAGGCAAGGAAGAGGAGGCCGGCCGACGCGCGCATGCTTATTTCAGCGTCAGGGTGACGCGTCGCAGGTCCATCACGCCCTTGCCGGGGATGGCCGTGGCGCGGAGCCGGAGTTCGCCCTTGCCGGGTTCGAGGCGGATTTCGCCGAGGGTCATGGCCTTGAAATCGCGCATGACCGATTCGCCGTCCGGCCGGGCGATGGTGTCCTGCTCGTGCTTGAGCGGGCTGTCGAAGGCTTCGGTGACCTTGCCCTTGAGCAGCGTGCCTTCGAAGGAGAGTTCGAGCGTCGCCCCGACGTCCGCCGCGGAGCACGCGTAGTCGAGGGTCACGATATAGGTCCCGGCGTTGACGACTTCGATGTTCCAGACGGCGGCATCGGTCGGCTTCGTCCAGTTGACGAAGTACGAAGAGTTCGGCGCCTTGCTGCTGCGGCGCATCTCGCCCCGCGGTTCGCCGTCGCGGGCCGGCAGCATGGTGATCGGGAACTCGCGATAGCCGACGGAGATCGGACGCGGGTCGACGGCGTTGCCCGGACCGTTCGCGCCCTTGGCCTTGCCTTTGCCGCCGGCCGGCGCGGCGATACCCATCTCCTTGCGCCAGGCGGCCACTGCGGCGGTGAGTTCCTGGGCGAGTCCAGGTTGCTTGGACTGGATCGGCGTGGTCTGACCGGGATCGGCTGCCATGTCGAAGAGGTTGCCGGCGCTGTCCAGACGATGGGTCTCGGTGCGCACGCTGATGTTGCTGCCCCAGGTCTGGAAAATCTGCCGAGGCGCCCAATCGGCATCATGGCCTCGCTTGAGCAGCGGCGAAAGGTCCCGGCCGTCGAGGGGCTTGTCGCCGGCTCGCTTCACGCCGGCGAGGGCATGCAGCGTCGGGGCGAGGTCGATGGCGCCGGCGATGGGCTTCACCTGCGTGCCGGCGTCGATCCGCCCGGGCCAGCGGATGAAGAGCGGGGAGCGGACGCCGCCTTCGTCGGTGGTGCCCTTGGTGCCCTTCATGCCGCCGGTCCAGCGATGTCCGTTCGGGCCGTTGTCGGAGAAATAGACGACGATGGTGTCGTTCTCGAGGTTCAGCTCCCGGAGCTTGGCGAGGATGCGTCCGACGTTGCGGTCCTGGTTCTCGACCATCGCGAGGGCGCAGCGCGTCTCATCGGCTTTCTCCGCCTTGGCCTGCGTGGCGGTCTGGGTGATCGGCTTGTCCTTGAAGCGTGCCCAGTCCTCCTTCGGGGCCGACCACGGCGAGTGCGGCGTGGTGAAGGGCACGTAGCAGAGGAAGGGCTTGCCCTTATTGCGTTCGATGAACTGCAGGGCCTTGTCGGTGAGGACGTCCACGATGTAGCCTTGCGACTTCTTCATGACGCCGTTGTGTTCGAGCGGCGCGTCGAAGTATTCGCCCCAATGTCCGGAGGTGTAGCCCCAGAAGGTGTCGAAGCCCCGGGCGAGCGGATGGTAGGGCCACTGGCTTCCGTTGTGCCACTTGCCGAAGATGCCCGTCACGTACCCGGCGGCCTTGAAGGAGTCGGCGAAGGTCTTCTCGTCCGGGTTCATGCGCTCCTGACCGGTGGAGACGCCGTAGACGCCGAGGCGTCGGTGGTAACGTCCGGTCAGGAACTCGGAGCGGGTGGGGGAGCAGACGGGTTGGACGAAGAAGCGGTCGAAGTGCGCGCCGCCCTTGGCGATCGCGTCGATGTTCGGCGTGGCGACCTGGCGGTTGCCGTTGAACGAATAGTCGCCCCAGCCGGCGTCGTCGGCCAGCAGCACGACCACGTTGGGCTGCGTCGCGGCCGTGAGCCGGCAGACGACCAGGAGCAGGCAGGCGAGGACGCGGGGCATGCGGGGTTACTTGGCGGGGAGGTAGCCGAGTGAGACGAGGAAGGCATCGGTCGCCGCCAGGGTCTCGGCATACTTGGCCTTGTTGAAGAAGCCGTGCGGCTGGCCTTCATAGCCGACGAGCTCGCAGCGGTTGCCGGCGGCCTTCATGACTTCGGTGAATTTCTCGACGGTCGTGTAAGGCACGGTCGTGTCGGCCTTGCCGTGGAAGATGATCGTGGGCGGCGTGCCTTTCTTCACGTGATGCAGCGGCGAGATCTCGGTCGGTTCGCAGCCGAACTTGGCCTTATCCAAGCCGGCCCCGAAGCCTTTGAGGTCCAGTCCGGGGAACGGCGCCATGACGGTCCCGGGATTGTACAGCACGAGCGCATCCGGCACGCAGGAGACGGATTTGTCGTCGGGACCGTTGTCGAGTCCCGGCAACGTCGCCGTCGCGGCCGCGAGGTGTCCGCCGGCGGAGCCCCCGCCGACGGCGATCCGTTGCGGGTCGATGCCCAGACGCTTGGCGTTCGCCCGCACCCAACGTACGCAGGCTTTGGCGTCGGAGACGCAGTCGGCCGGCTTGGCATCTTGACGGGTCTTGACGCGATAGTCGGCGACGATCGCGATCATGCCGCGGCCGGCCA
>JBILLR010000022.1:0-14637 GCA_044375965.1 Opitutales bacterium | reverse complement strand
GGTGACGATCTCGTAGTGCGGCGCGGCGGTGATCAGGTCCGCGATCTCCCAGCAGTCCTTCGGGTTGTTGACCCACTTCTCCGGCGGGAGGCGGCTGAGGTCGTAAGGCTTCGAGTAGCTCCGCAGGGTCTTGCGCGGACCTTTGGCGTATTCGTGGAAGTAGGACATCGCGAGCTCGCGTACGCTGCGGTAGACCGGGTCGCGCCAGCGCAGGCAGACGTAATTGGTCTTGGAGATCGCGCCCCACTTGCCGTTGACGCGGAAGGGCGCGATGACGTGGTCCATGTCCTGGTGGGCGCTGAAGTCCAGGAGCAGGGGAGGGTGGCCCTGCAGCCAGAGCGCGAAGGCCGCCACCATCGCGCCTTCGATGCAATGCGCGCGGTTGTGCTTGAGGGTCTGCTCCACCGAGCGGGCGGTGTCGCCCTCGGGCTCGAAGTTCTGCGGGAAACCGACGAGGAAGTCCTGGATGGCCTGCGGGGTGGCGAGCCGCGCGAGCGTGCGCGCCGCGGACAGGCTGAGGCCTCTCCGCTGGGCGAGCCGGATCCGGGCGGCGTATGACATGCTTCGGGTCTATCGGTCCGGGACGTTTGCTCAAGGAGCGAGTGCGGCGGCGCTTTCGGATTGGCTAACTTCGCGGCCCGCGTTTCCTTGGCTTCGTCCGCCATGCCGATCTTCGATTACACCTGCGCCGATTGCGGCCAGACCAGCGAACTGCTCGTCCGCAGCTCCCAGGACAAGCCGGCGTGTCCGCACTGCGGCTCGGTCAGACTGGAGAAGCAGCTCCCGACGGTGGCGGTCAAGGGCCTGAAGTCCGACCACGTCCACTCCAACAGCTGCGGTTGCGGCCAGCCCCGCGGAGGCTGCGGCAACTGAGATGGACCTGGAACACTTCCGCTGGGGCGCCCTCCAGCTCATCCTGCTGATCATCTCGATCGGCCTTCACGAATTCGGACACGCCTGGGTGGCGGACCTCCGCGGCGACCCGCTCCCGCGCCTGCAGGGCCGCGTGACCCTCAACCCCTTCGCCCATACCGACCTGATCGGCACCATCATCCTCCCGGCGGTCATGATCTTCCTCAGCCCCGGCTTCGGGCTCATCGGCTGGGGCAAGCCCGTCCAGGTCTCCCTGCCGAACCCGCGGACCCGCCGGATGGATGATATCTATATCACCCTGGCCGGCCCGGCGATGAACCTGGTGCTCTGCTTCGCGCTGGCCCTCATCGGCGCCCTCGGGGCTTTCGACCCCGTGCAGGACCGCCTCGTCCTCCGTTTCCTGGTCAGCGGCATCTTCCTCAACTCCGGCCTGGTGGTCTTCAACCTGATTCCCATTCCGCCTCTCGACGGCTCGCGTATCGCCGTCCGCCTCGGCCTCTATACCGAGGAGATCTTCCTGGCGCTTGCCCGCTGGGGATTCGTCATCCTGCTTGTCGCGGTGAACCTGCCTTTCTTCCGGGAGGGCATGGACGTCGCCATCCGCCTGGTCGCGACGCCATGGTTCTGGCTCTGGGAGCTGCTCGCCTGAGCGTCGGCCCGGCCACGAGAGGCTTGCCTATTTCCCGCCCGCGGGCGAAAGTCGGGTCATGCAAACCCTCGGCGAACGCCTCCAAGAAGCCCGTCAGCGATTGGGCGTGACCCTCCGCGAGGCCGCGGAGTTCACCAAGATCCGCACCGACTACCTCCAGTCCATGGAGGCCAACCAGTTCGAGTCCATCCCGCTCGCCGACGTCTACAAGCGCGGCTTCGTGAAGGTCTATGCGAAGTACCTGCGCCTCGACGACGAGAAGGCCGGCGCCGACTTCAACACGCACCATTCCGCCAAGGCCTCCCGCCGCCCGCTCGAAGCCGGCGCCGACGAGGACGCGGCCTTCGAGCCCGAGGCCGGCGGCGCGCCGCTGGCGATCAGCCGCGACATGCTGATCTACGGCATCATCGGCATCGCGGCGATCGCGATCCTGCTGGCGTTTTTTATCTGAGCTCACCGTCGCCGGCCCGGCGACCAGAGCCTCCGGCTCCTGCGGTCGTCTCGCCGGATACGCCGGTGGGCCGTCCTCACCAGATCACCTTGCGGGCCACCAAGGCCGGCGTCCTCTATCAGGTCATCGAACAGCTGACGGGCGAGGTTCCTGGTCGCGGCATGCTGTCGCCTCGTGACAAGCCTCCGGTGATCAACGTGAAGGGCCCGACGGAACTGCGGTCGAATTTCATCGAACATCTGCGCGTCGAGATCGACGGCGTGCCTTACCCGATCCCCGCCCGCCTCACCGGGGCGCTGCCGGTCTTCCTGCCCGACCCGCCGACGACCCCGCCCGCGCCCCGGCCCGTGCCGGCCTCGAAAGGCCGTTGATGCGAGGATGATGCGAGGAGGTTGACCCTTTGGCGCGACGGGCCATGGTGAGGGCGCAGTGCCTCCGCGCCTCGAACAACGCGTCCTCGTCCTCAACCGTCTCTGGCAGCCGGTGAACATCGTCGGCGTGCTCCGCGCGATGAGCCTGCTTTTCCGCGGACGCGCTTCGGCCATCTTCTCCGACCCCGCCGCCGGGCACCGCGTCCTCAGCGCCGCGGAGTGGCTCAAGTTCTCCGCGGAGACGCCGCCGCCCGCCGCCGAATCCGTGCGCTCCCCCTGCATCGTGTTGCGTGTCCCGCGCGTGCTCCTGCTCGGCGAATACGACCGCGTGCCCCGTCGCGAGATCCGCTTCTCCCGCCGCAACGTCTACCTGCGCGACGCCAATACCTGCCAGTATTGCGGGCGGACCTTCCGTGACGAGGAGCTCAACCTCGACCACGTCGTCCCCCGCGACGTCGGCGGGAAGACCAATTGGGAGAACATCGTGACGGCCTGCGTCCGTTGTAATTCGCGCAAGGCCAACCGTCTCCCGGAGCAGGCCGGCATGACCCTGCGCCGCGCGCCGGCCAAGCCGAAGTGGCGCCTGGTCGTGGCATCGTCGCTCTCGGCGGACGAGGTCGAGGCTTGGAAGGAGTTCCTCGAAGTCACGCCCGCGGGTCAGCTGCCTTGGCGCAACTGAGCGGCGTTTTCCTTGGTGCGGGTAACCAGATTCGAACTGGTGTATCCACTTTGGAAGAGTGGTGTCCTACCACTGAACGATACCCGCGTGGCCAAGGACGCCCACTATCCCGCAGCGGACGGCCGGGGTCAAGCCTCGGCCCGCGGTCCTGGAGCGGGTAACCAGACTCGAACTGGTGTCACCACTATGGGAAAGTGGGGTCCTACCACTGAACGATACCCGCATCGTCAGGAATCCGGCCATCCTGCCGGGGCCCTCCGGCCCGTCAAGCCGAAGTCCGGTGGATGACGCTGATGCTGCCGTTGGTCTCGAGGATGACGTCCTTGGCTTGCTCGATGTTCGCGAGGCCGGCCGAACGAAGGGCGGACATGAGTTCGTGATGCGTGATGCGTTCCCGGTGCATGACCTTCTCCTGGATCTCCCCGTCCCGCACGAGGAACGCCGGCCGGCCGACCAGCGCCCAATGCACGAGACGGAAATGGCGCGAGAGCAGCAGCATGATCCAGTTGATGACGACCAGCGTGCCCGCGAGGAAGAGCCCGCCGCCGAGGCTGTTGTCGCCGCCGTTCATGGCGTTCTGGACGGTGTTGCTGAGGATGAGCAGCAGGATGAAGTCGAACGGGGTCATCATCCCGGTCTGCCTCCGCCCGGTGATCCTGATGAGGACGAGAAGGAAGGCGTAGACGATGACGCCGCGCAGCAGGAGCTCCCACCACGGGAGCACGGGGACGAGCAAGGCGCCGAGGTCGAAGGGTTGGCTGGCGGCCAGACAGGAGAGGGGCATGCGGTCGACCATAGTGCCTCCCGGCCGTCGCGCGATGCCGTTTGCGCTTCACGGGGAGCCGAGTTCCGTCATCCTCCGCCCATGGCCCGTTCCTCCGCTTCCGCCGTCCGTGACGTCCTGATGATGGCGACCCCTTCCAAGAACGCCGACCTGCGCTGGTTCGGCGGCTTCCATGCGTCGGACCCGTTCCCGGCCTTCTCGGTCGGCCGCCGCCGCATCGGCCTCGTCCCGGGCATGGAGGTCGGCCGCGCGGAGGACGAATCCGCCTTCGACGAGGTGCTCAATCTGACGGCGATCATCGGCGATTTGCGCAAGACCAACCCGAAGGCGGGCGTGGCCGACGCGATCGTCTTCGCGGCCCTCGAACGCGGCGTGCAGCGCTTCCGCGTGCCGGCCGATTTTCCGGTGGGCCTCTTCCAGCGTCTCCGCGACCTCGGTCTCGAGCTCCACGCCGTCGGCGCCCAGCAGAACGAACGCGGCTCGCCCGAGCTCTTCCCGGAGCGCCAGGTGAAATCCAAGGCCGAACTCGCCGGCATCCGCGCGGGCAACCTCGCGGCGGTGGCGGGCTTCAAGGCGGTAGAACAGGTGCTCGCCGAAGCGAGGGCCGATAAGAAGGGCGTGCTACGGTGGAAAGGCCGGACCCTCACGGCCGAGATCCTCAAGGAGGAGGCGCAGGTCGCCATCCTCCGCAGGGGCGGCCTCTGCGACATCGGTCTGATCATCGCCCCTGGCGAGCAGGCGGTGGACTGCCATTGTTCCGGCTCCGGCCCGGTCCGCGCGAACGAGCTGATCGTCTGCGACATCTATCCCCGGCACATCGCGTCGCACCATTACGGCGACATGACCCGTACCTACCTGAAGGGGAAGGCCGACGCGAAGCAGCGTAAGATGGTGCTCGCCGTCCTCGAGGCCCAGCGCCGTGCGATCAAGGCGATCCGCGCGGGCGTGACCGGCGCCAAGGTCCACGCGGTGGTGCAGGAATATTTCAAGTCGCTGGGCTACCGCACCGGCCTGGAGAAGGGCGTGTACGTCGGCTTCTTCCACGGCACCGGCCACGGCCTGGGCTACGACATCCACGAGGATCCCGCGCTGTCCACGCGCAACCCGCTCCCGCTCGTCGCGGGCCACGCGGTCACGGTAGAGCCCGGCCTCTACTATCCGGGAATCGGAGGCTGCCGTTTCGAAGACTGCGTGGTGGTCACGAAGAAGGGCTGCGAATCCCTTTCGTCCCATCCCTATAACTGGGAGATCGCCTGAGCATGGCCAAGGGGCGGGGCAGGGCGGGCACGCACACGTCGCTGACCGACGCGGCCCGTCCCGTGGCCGAAGCCCTCGAGCGGCATGGCCGCGTCTCCCGCGGCGTGATCAGCGCGCGCGTCCGCGCGAGCACGCTGTCGGTCAAGATCATGAAGCTCGGCGGCGGCCTGCGCCTCACGGTCGTCTCGAAGGGCTCGCGCCAGGAGCTCCATGTCTACGGGCTCACGGCCGAACGTGCCGGCCAGATCCTTGCGGGCCCGGACTTCGCCGGCTACAAGCTGAACTTCGCCGATGAGTGACGCGCCCGTCATCCTCGCGGAGGTCACGGCCGCCGACTGGGCCGCCGCCGGTTCCGGCTGGACGCACCTGCCGTATCTCGCGCGCTTCCGCGCCGCGCGCCTGCCGGCGGCGTGGTCGGGTTTCTTCACGGGCCGGCATCACGCGGTCCTCGAGAGCGGCCGGACGGGCAGCCTCACGATCGCGGTCCCGGCCGCGGCCCGCGCGACGCTCTTCTTCGCCGACGGACGGGTGGTGCTGCACGCCGAAGACGGCGCGCATGAGGAGGCGGCCGAGCCGCCGCTGTCATATCTGCGCCGCTGGGCCCGCGAGGTCCGCGCGCCTCGCCTCGCCGGCTGGCCCGCCTTCCAGGGCGGCCTGATCGCGCTGCTGGGCTATGAGCTCGCCGCGCAGTTCGAGCCGGTGCGCCCCGCGCCCGCCGACGTCCGCGCGCCCCTGGCCGCTTTCCTGGAGGCCCACGAGGCCTGCGTCTTCGACGCCGCGAAACAGGAGCTCACGGTCGTCGTGCTCTGTCCCGTCGGTTCGCCGAACTCCGCCCTCCGCGCGGCCCGCGTCCGCGCCCTCGACCTCGCCGCGCGCTGGTCCGCGGCCTGCGCCGCCCCGCCTCCCGCGTTGCCTCCGGCCGGCGCGCCCGCCACGCCGCTGGCGGCTTCGTTCGACGAACCGGGCTTCATCCGCGCGGCCGCGCGTTGCCAGGATTACATCGCCGCGGGCGATACGTACCAGGTCAATCTCTCCACGCGCCTCGAAGTCCCGCCGGTCGATCCCCTCCTCGCCTATGAGGCGCTGCGCGCGGCCAATCCTTCGCCTTACATGGGCTTCGTACGCCTGCCGGGAGCTTCGCTCGCGTGCGGTTCGCCCGAACTGCTCGTCGAGGTCGCTGGCGGCCGCGTGGCCTCCCGGCCCATCGCCGGCACGCGTCCGCGCGGCGCCGACGAGGCTGCGGATCTCGCGTGGGCGCGCGAGCTGGCGGGCGACACGAAGGAGAAGGCCGAGCACCTGATGCTCGTCGACCTCCTGCGCAACGACGTCGGCCGCGTCTCGCGTCCGGGCACGGTGCGCGTGCCGGAATTCATGGCGGTCGAACGCTACTCCCACGTGATGCACCTCGTCTCGCAGGTCGAAGGCGACCTCGCCGCGGGCGCCGGACCCGCCGACGTGGTGCGAGCGCTCTTCCCCGGCGGCACGGTCACGGGCGCCCCGAAGGTGCGCACGATGCAGATCATCGCCGAACTCGAACCGGTGGCGCGCGCCTATTACACGGGTTCGCTCGGCTGGATCGGCGCTTCGGGCGAACTCTGCCTCAACATCATCATCCGCTCGCTCTGGTCCGCCGAAGGGCGCGCGTTCGTGCAGGCCGGCGCCGGCGTCGTCGCCGATTCGGTGCCCGCCCGCGAATACGCCGAGAGCCTGCGCAAGGCCCAGGCCCCGCTCCTCGCCGCCGCGCGCGCGGCCCTCGCATGAGCCTCGTCTGTCGCAACGGTGTCCTCGCCGAGGGCGACCCCACGCCGGGCGCCTTCCCTGCCGGCGCGGCCTTTTTCGAAACGATCGCCCTGCGCGCGGCTTCGGCGGAGTGCCTGGAGGACCATCTCGCGCGCCTGCGCGCCGGCATGTCCCGCGCGCGTCTCCCGTCGGGCCCGCTCGCCGCCGGCGACCTCGCGGCCTGGCGCGCGGCGATCCGTCTGCTCGGCGGAAAAGACGGCGTGCTGCGCCTGGTCGTCGGCCCGGACTTCGAGGAGCTCGGCCTCCGCGCGCTGCTTCCTTCTCCCGAGGTCTTCCGCCTGCGTTCTCTGCGCACATTGCGCGACGCTCCGGAATGGCTGCCTCGTCCGAAATCCGCGCCTTGGGCCAACTCGCTCGCCGCCTCCGTCGAACTGCGTTCGTTGGGCGAAGGCGCCGGCGTCGAGGGCGTGCAGTTCGACGCGCGCGGTTTCGTCAGCGAAGGATCCCGCTCAAGCCTGGCCTGGGTCCAAGGCGGCGCGCTCCATGTCCCGGCCGAATCCACCGGCCGCCTGCCAGGCACGGCGCTCGGTCAGCTGATCCGTTGCGCCGGCCTGCCGGTCCGCGAGGTCGAGTCAGGGGTCCCCGCCTGCGCCGAGACGATCCTCGTGCTTCGTTCGACCCTTCCGGGCGGCGCTTCCGCCGTGTCGCGCTGGGACGATGTCGACGGCCGACCGTTGTGGTCGGGCGATTCCGCCGCGGCGAAGTCGCTGCTCGGCAGGCTGCGGGCCTGGCGCGCTCAGCGTTGCATCAGCTTGGCGTAGGCCGGCAGGGCCGCGGCGAGCACGAACAGCGCGAGGAAGGCCACGCTCGTGAGCGCGGCGAAACACGTCGCGGCGAGGAGCTTCGTCATGCGCACGACATCGTCGGTCTCGCGCAGGTGCGTGCGCGCCGCGTAGAGGGTGACGCCTAAGCCGACGGCGAGGAGGCCGAGCAACGCGCCGGAGAAATGGTTGAAGAAGAGGCCGGTGAGGCCGGGGAGCCGGCCGGGTTCACCGACGATGGAGGCGACGAGCACGGGTTGCGCGCGGAAGGCGATCGCGCCGGCGGCCGCCGGGAGTCCCGCGGTGAGGAAGACGGCCAGGGCGGAAATGATCCGGAGCTCGCGAGGGGTCATGCGCGCAGTATTCCACCCGCTTCCGCAGGGTCAACGCCGGGATTCTCCCTCGCCAAGTCGGCGGCCGTCGCCTATCCCAGCATGACATGGAATCCGTCTGGTATCTCTGGCTGGTCTTCGTGCTCCTGAACGGCAGCGCCGCGGGCATCTCGCTCGTCGCCGGCGTCGTCTCGGCCCTCTCGCACGCCGAACTCGAAGACCTCCGCCGCCGTCAGGCCACGGCCGCCGTCGCGCTTGAGCGCTGCCGCGGCGACCAAGGCAACACCCTCGCCGCCTTCGAGGTCCTCTCCGCCGCCTTCGTCGGCATGAGCGCGCTCCTCGGCGGCGTGCTCGTCGGCGTCCGGTTCCTGCCCCGCGTCGGCGAGAGCTGGGGCTTCGCGCTCGTCACGGTGCTCGTCGTGATCGCGGTCTCTTTCTTCATGGCCTGGCTGACCATGATGCTCCCGCGCAAGCTCGGGATGCATTTCCGGGTGGCGCTCGCCCCCCGCATCGCCACGGCCCTCCCGATCGTCCGCGGCGCGGCCAAGATGCTCCGCATGCTCGGCAAGCTGCACGACTCGCTCGCCCCGCCCGAAGAGCCCGGCGTGGACCGCGCCGACGCCGACATCGGCAGCCTCGCGCAGGCCGCCGCGCGCGAAGGCAAGATCACCCAGGCCGAGAGCAACCTCGTCGCCAACGCCGTCCGGCTCGACGACATCCCGGTCTCGCAGGTGCTCACGCCGCGTTCCGTCGTCACGTCCATCGAGGCCGACCTCACGGTCGCCGACGTCCTCCGCCTCCACCCCAACGTCCCGCACGGACGCATGCCGGTCTGGGAGCGGACCCCTGACCGAATCGTCGGCGTCGTCCGCCGCCGCGACCTCCTCAAGGCCGCCGGCGAAGGCCGCCGCGAAGTCCGCGTGCGCGAGCTGATGGGCAAGGCCCACGTCGTGCCCGAGAACGCCACCTTGTCCGACGCCCTCCACGACCTCGTCCGCGCGCACCAGCACCTGGCCGTCGTGGTCGACGAGTTCGGCGCCTTCGCCGGCGTGGTGACGCTCGAGGATGTCTTCGAGTCCCTCCTCGGGATCGAGATCTACGAGAAGGATGACCCGCATCCGGACATGCGCGAGCTCGCCCGCCAGCGCGGCCACCGCGTCGGCCGCCGTCCGGACGCCCCCAAGCCCGGCGCATGAACGTCGCCGCGCTCGCCTATTGGACGCACGATCTTGATCCGGTCGCGTTCCGTTTCCCCGAGAGCTGGGGCCTGCGCGGCATCCATTGGTATGGCCTGGCCTACGCGGCGGGTTTCCTCGTCGCCGCCTGGCTGCTCGGCCGCTGGCGGCGCGCGGGGCTCACGCCGCTGCGCTCGGCGCTCGACGAATCGGCGCTCATCACCGCGGTGATGGTCGGCGTCATCGTCGGCGGCCGCGTCGGCCATGTCTTCCTGTACGCGCGCGCCGAGTTCGCGGCCGACCCGCTCATGCTCTTCCGCGTCTGGCAAGGCGGCATGGCCAGTCACGGCGGTTTCCTGGGCGTGCTGCTCGCCGGCGTCTGGTTCGCGCGTCGCGCCCGGGCCGATTTCTTCGCCGTCGGCGACCTGCTCTGCGCCCTGGCGCCCGCGGGCATCCTCTTCGGTCGGATCGCCAACTTCATCAACGGCGAGCTCGTGGGCGATCCCTCCGGCCTGCCGTGGGCGGTGATCTTCCCGCGCGAAGGTTCCGAACCACGCCACCCGTCGCAGCTCTACGAGGCCTTCGCCGAAGGGCTCCTGCCGTTGCTCTGGGTCCTCCGCCGTTACCCGCTCCGCCTACCGGCCGGCCGCCTCGCGGGCGAGTTCCTGCTCTTTTACTCCGTCGGCCGCATCGTCTGCGAAGCCTTCCGCTCGCCCGACGACGGGTTCGTGCTCGGCCTCACGGCCGGTCAGTTCTGGACGCTTCCGCTCGCCGCCTTCGGCGCCTATCTGGTCCGTCGCTCCCGTCGCCGGACTGAATGATGTTGCTCGTGCGGTCCGAGGATGGGAAAACCACTTCGCGCCATGACGAACGTCCCGCTCCTTGACCTCGGCCCGCAGAACCGCGCCCTCGAAACGCAGTTCGAAGCCGCCTTCCGCGACGTCCTCCGGTCCAACATGTTCATCATGGGCCCGCGGCTCGAGGCCTTCGAGAAGGACTGCGCCGCGTTCCTCGGCGTGAAGCACGCCCTCGGCGTCTCTTCCGGCACCGATGCGCTCCTGCTCGCGCTGATGGCGCTCGGCATCGGCGAAGGCGACGAGGTCCTGCTGCCTTCCTTCACGTTCTTCGCGACCGCCGGTTCCGTCTCCCGCCTCGGCGCCACGCCGGTCTGGGTCGACGTCAATCCGCACCACTTCAACATCGACCTGGCCGACGCGGCCCGGAAGGTCGGCCCCCGCACGGCGGCCATCATGCCGGTGCACCTCTTCGGCCAGTCTTCCGACCTCGATGCGCTCCAGGCCTTCGCCTCGGCGCATAAGATCCGCGTGATCGAGGACGCCGCCCAGTCGATGGGCGCCCGCTGGAAAGGTCGCGCGACGATGTCGTCGGGCGACTTCGGCGCGACGAGTTTCTTCCCGTCCAAGAACCTCGGCGGCATGGGCGACTCGGGCCTGGTCACGACGCAGGACGACGCCCTCGCCGAGCGCGCCCGCATCCTGCGCGTCCACGGCATGCAGCCGAAGTATTACCACCGCGAGGTCGGCGCCAATTTCCGCATGGACCCGCTCCAGGCGGCGCTCCTGCACCTCAAGCTTCCGCACCTGCCGTCCTACAACTGCGCGCGGGCGGGCAACGCGATCTTCTACCAGACCACCCTGAAGGGCGTCGCCGGCATCGCCGAGAACCGCCCGGGCGCCGACAAAGGCGCCAAGATCCTGCTGCCGGTGGACTTCTCCGGCCAGGGTATCTGGAACCAGTTCACGCTCCGCGTCCCGCACGGCCGCCGCGACGCGCTCAAGGCCTTCCTCACCGCGCGTAAGATCGGCTGCGAGATCTACTACCCGATCCCGCTCCACCGCCAGCAGTGCTTCGTGGATCACAAGTATCGCGGTTTCGACAGCGTCCCCGTCTCCGAACAGCTCGCCGCCGAAGTGCTCAGCATCCCGATCTTCCCGGAAATCACCGCCGACCAACGCCAGTGGGTCGCCGATTCGCTCGCCGATTTCGCGGCGGGGAAGAGCGAGTAAAAGGTTATGGCGGTTGGCGGTAGGGGGAGTACGAAGGTGCTAAGGTGCAAATCGGCCTGCGGCCTGTGCAAAGGTGCAAACGTGAAGACACTTTCGGGTCACAGGTCTCGGTCTTCAGGTCTCAGGTGCGGGTTATCAGGTACAGGTGCGGGTGCGGGGAAATTCAGGTCCTGAACCTGTACCCGAACCTAAGCACCTGAACCTGGCTCCCGACGGCTGAGACCCGTGACCTGAGGATGTCTCGCCCCATCTAATCATCCGGTCTCACTGCATAGGGTAGGGTTGAGCGCCTCGCTCAACCGCGGCTGACCGAGGCGGTCAGCCCTACCTATCCCTGCCGCTACCCCTAAATTCACCTTTGCACTTTTGCACAGGAGCTCCGCTCCGGTTTGCACCTTTGCGCTGCCTTCAGTCTGGCCAACCGGCCAACGGACCAACTCGCGAGGCTTCGCGCCGCGCTCAGAAAAACCGGATCGTCTTGATCCGCATCTTCTCGTGCTCCTCGTCGGTGCAAGGGGCGTCGATCGGCACGGCCGGGGCCTTGTCGTTCGGGACGACGAGCTTGTTGGCCAGGAGATACTGTTCCACTTCGGCGCCGGAGATGTCGGGCAGCATGACCCCGTCGATCTCGACGCAAGGGGAGAGGCGCTGGCCGGACTTCTCGACCATCTCGGCGTAGTTCGCCGGATTGTTGATGATGTCCACGTCGACGTAGTTCAGGGCGTACTTCGCCATGATGGCGCGCACGCCGTTGCTCCAGCCGCAGCTGGGTTTGAGGTAACAACGGATGTCCATGCCCCCACTAATGGAGGCGTTCCGCGGCGAATCAAGCCCGGCGGGTCTTTCGGCCGCCGTTTTCCCCTCCGGCCGGGGCCGGTTCATACCAATAGCCGATGCCGTGGATCGTCCGGAGGCTGTCCAGCTTGCGCCCGTGGTCCTCGAAGGCGTCGCGGATCTTGGCGACGTATTGATCCAGCGAACGGCTCCGGATGTCGGCGTGCACGCCCCAGACGGCGTGGATGAGGCTGTGCCGGCTGATGATGACGCCGGGGTTGGCGTGCAGGTGGTATAGGATGCCGAGCTCCTTGCGGCCGAGCTTGTGCTTCTTGCCGCCCGCGAAGACGAGTTCGAGCCGCTCGGGATGGACTTCCGCGCCGTTGAACAGGAAGACGTCGGTCCCGAGCGCGGCGTTGACGGTCAGCCGGCTGTCGCCTGCGGTCTCGCTGCGCCGCAGCACGGCGTGGATGCGCGCGATGAGCTCCGCCGGATGGTGCGGCTTGCCGACGAAGTCGTCCGCGCCCGCTTCGAGCGCCTGCGCCACGTGTTCGCCATCCTTCGATGCGGAGAGGAAGATGACCGCCGGCGAATGCGCCAGGCGACGGATCTTGTCCAGCACGGCGAGCCCGTCGAGGTCCGGCAGGTTCGGGTCGAGCAGGACGAGGTGGACGTAAGACTCGCCGACGAACTTCAGGGCGGTGGCGCCTTTATGGAAGACTTGGGTGGCGAGGCCGGCGTTCAGGAGTTGATCGGCGAGCGCGGCGGCGAGGCTACGATCGTCTTCAATGATGACCACCAACGGCTTCTGCTTGGGACTCATGCAGAATCTTGGGAAAGGGGGTTAGACTAAGGGGTGATGACATTTGTAAAAAATGCCTTGAGGTTGCCAAGCCCCATTCCTCGTTCATCTTCAGGGGAGATGTCCCAGTCCGACGAGCCTTCCGCCGCCCGCAAATGGGCCATCCGTGCCTTCCTGATTCTGTTCATCGCTTCGGCGGCTTGGATGGCTTGGTTCGGGGTCCAACAGCAACGTCTCCATGGGGCTAAAAGCGACGGCCAGCCGAAGAATCCTTACGAGGATCGCAGCCTTTTCGGGCGTTGAACCGGGTCCGCCGGGCTTGTTTCTAAAAACTTGACCAGCGGGACTTCGTTCCTACGTTCTTCGCTTCCACCGACCGCCTCCTTCGTCTAGCCCGGTCCAGGACACCTCGTTTTCACTGAGGTAACTGGGGTTCGAATCCCCAAGGGGGCGCCAGGTGGAAGCTTTTCAGATCCGCACTCTCCCACAGGGGAGGGCAGACCTTTATTTCCGGCTTGTTCACATTACCCCTTGCCTAGGTTCAAAAATTATTGAAACTTCGGGAAGCCCCCCGACCTCAGGGGCTAAACCTGATGAAGCCCCCTTCAGAAAAGGCCGCCGGCCGCCGCAAAAGCCGCCCTTCTTATGAGCCGCTCCAGGCTCATGAGATCGAACTGGCGGATTTCTTTGTCCGGATGGCCGGTATCTTGGGCGTCCCGCGCTCGGTCGCCGAAATTTACGCCCTGCTCTACATATCCTCCGGACCGGTCGATTTCGACCAGATCCAGGGTCGCCTAGGAATTAGCAAAGGCTCTGTCAGCCAAGGACTTAAGTTCCTTCGCGACCACGAAATGATCCTCTCGGTCAAAGAGCCTGGCTCCCGCCGTGAGCGCTGGCAGCCGACGCCTTCCCTGGCGGCCTCCTTGGTCGCGCTGCTTCGCAGTCAAGTTCTGCCCGCCCTCGAGCAAGCCCAACCCGGCCTGCAGCGCGTCCTCGCCGACGCCGAACAGCGCGGCGCCCAGCCCGAAGTCATCGAGCGGCTCAGCCGACTCAACCGCTGGAACAGCCGGGCCCTCGAGCTCGCGCCGCTCCTCCTCCCGCCCCCCGGGGTCTGACCCTTTTTGCCGGCTCCGCCGGTGACAGTCCTTCCTTCCCGTACGTGCACGCAAATTCGCCTCCACGTGCGGTAGCCTGCCCGGGTAATCAAAATAGGTATAGGCGGTAGGCGGCTAGGCCATCACCCCAATCGCCACCCACCGGTGCCTTCAGACATCCCCCATCAGTCATCCGTCATCTTTAATCTGCCATCTCTCTCATGCGTATCGCCATCACTTCCGGTTACTTCGACCCGATGCACCGCGGGCACCTCGAGCTGCTGGAACTTTCCCGCGCGCAGGGCGACAAGCTCTGGGTCATCGTCAACACCGACGCCCAGGCGGCCCTTAAGAAAGGCAAGGCCTTCATCGACCAGGATACGCGCCTCGCGGTGACGTCCGCCCTTCGCGTCGTCGACCGCGCGGTGCTCTCGATCGACACCGATGGGTCGGTCTGCGCGACGCTCGACCGGCTCATCGGCGAGGCCAAGGCCCAGGGCCACGAGGCGGTTTTCTGCAAAGGGGGCGACCGCAACGCCGGCAACATCCCGGAGATGACGGTGCTGGACAAGCATGGCGCGAAGCTCATCGACGGGCTCGGCGCCAAGATCGACAGCAGTTCGCGCATCATCGCCGGCGCGAAAAAGCCTTCCGCCTGAGCCGAACCCCCTTTACCCAACCTTCTCATGAAAAAACGCGCGCTCATCACCGGCATCACCGGCCAGGACGGCTCCTACCTCGCCGAATTCCTCCTCGGCAAGGGTTACGAGGTCCACGGCGTCATCCGCCGCTCCTCGTCCTTCAACAC
>JBILLR010000115.1:0-4965 GCA_044375965.1 Opitutales bacterium | reverse complement strand
GATCGCGGCCTTGGCCATCTCGGTCACGTGCGCGGCCGACATCTCCGGCTTCTGGTTGTAGGTCGAGACTTCCTTCGGGCTCTGGGCCATGCCGCGCTCTTCGCCGACGAAGGCTTCTTCGCGGTAGTCGTTGAAGAAGAAGGTCACGTGCGGGAACTTCTCGGTCTCCGCCGTACGATACTGCGGGATGCCCTGCTTGGCCACCCACTCGCCCAGGATGTTCACCATCTTGGCGGGCTTGTCGAAGACGACGTTCGGGCAGAGGCCCTTCTCGTAGTTCGTGAGGGTGGCGTAGAAGATCTTCAGGAGCTTCGCGCGCGGGAAGCCCTTGAACTCCGGATCGATGAAGGCGCGGGTGATCTCGCGCGGGCGGTCGCCGCGGAAGTTGAAGAACAACACCGAGTCGCCGTCCTGGATGAAGGCCGTGCCCTTGATGCGGGTTGCCGGGACGAACTCGTCGCCGGTCGTGTTGGCGTCGGTCGGCTTGTCGTAATAAGCCTGCACGGCTTCGGCGGCCGAAGCGGCTTCGGGGGCCGGGGCGCCGGTGAGGGCGTCGTAGGCGGTCTTCACCCGTTCCCATCGGTTGTCGCGATCCATGGCCCAGAAGCGGCCGGCGACGCTGGCGACCTTGCCGATGCCGATCTTCACGAGCTCGGCTTCGAGCTGCTTGAGGTAGCCGAGGCCCGAGGTGGGCGGGCTGTCGCGTCCGTCCATGAAGGCGTGGACGTAGACCTTGGTGAGACCTTCTTCCTTCAGGAGGCGGAGGAGGGCGTAGAGGTGGGGCAGGGTGGAGTGGACGCCGGCTTCGGAGCAGAGGCCCATCAGGTGGACCGCGCCGCCGGTGGCCTTGACGTTTTCGACGAGGCCGCGGAAGGCCTTGATCTGGCGCATGCCCGCGGGATCGGTCAGGCCTTTGTCGATGCGGACGATCTCTTGGTCGACGATGCGGCCGGCGCCGATGTTCTGGTGGCCGACTTCGGAGTTACCCATGATGCCGACCGGCAGGCCGACATCGAGTCCGTGGGCCATGATCTCGGTGCGGGGCCAGTCCTTGGTGAGGCCACGCGAGACCGGGATGTTCGCCATCTTCACGGCGTTGAACTTGTCATGCTTGGGGTTGTGGTTTTCGCCCCAACCGTCGCGGATCACCAGAAGTACGGGTTTCATAAGTGGATAGGAGGAAGAGATAGGGCGGACTTACCCCTGCTGGCAAGAAGCAGGTGCGCCGGAGGCGTGAGAGGTCCTGAGGCCCAGAAAAGCAAATGGGTAGGGTCGGGACCGCGTCACGACCTAGCCTGCCTTGGGTAGGGTTGAGCGCCCTCGCTCAACCGCGGCTGACCAAGGGTGGTCAGCCCTACCTTTACAACGTTTGCACCTTTGCACATAAATACCGTCATGCCCCGTATCCTCCTCGCTCTGCTCGGATTGACTTTTTGCGCCGTCGCTTCGGCCGCCACGGTCGAGAAGCTGACGATCGACGGCAAGGCGGTGACCGTGAAGGTCCCGACCCAAGCCGCCCCAGGTAAGCCCTGGCTCTGGGTCGGTGAGTTCGGCGGGCATCTGAAGAAGCTCGAAGACGGCCTGGTCGAAAAGGGCTGGCACGTCGTATATGTCGGCGTGAGCAACCAGTTCGGCTCCGCCCGCGCGATGGCGACCTGGGAAAAGGCCTACGAAGAGTTCCATGGTAAGCGTGGCTTCTCTGCCAAGCCGGCGCTGCTCGGTATCTCCCGCGGCGGGCTTTATGTGAACGCCTGGGCGCGTCTGCACCCCGATCGCGTCAGCGTGCTCTATCTCGACAACGGCGTCTGCGACATCCGCTCCTGGCCGGGCGGCGTCGCCCTCAAGCACCAGAGCAAGGGCAGCCCCAAGGACTGGGCGCTCTACAAGACCGAGTTCGGCTACGCTAATGACGACGAAGCCAAAGCCAAATCACTTCAAGCCGCCGAAGGCCTCTTGCCCGTCATCAAAGCCGGCGTGTTCCTGATCTCGTGTCATGGCACCGCCGACAAGACCGTCCCGCATGAAGACAATGCGGCGCACGTCGTGAAGCTCTGGCAGGACAATGGCGGCCGCGTGAAGGTCTTCCCTAAGGAAGGGGGCGACCATCACCCGCACGGCCTGCCGGATTCTGCGCCTTTGATTGAGGTGCTTGTGGCGGAAGTGAAATGACGAGGTAGGGGCAGTGCCGCTTGCTGCCCTGGTTTGTTTGATTCTCTTGCGAGACGGCTCGCAGCGCCGTCCGTTCACATCTCACTCGGGGATGACAATCTCGAGCCTTGCGCCACCTTCCGGGGCGGCTCCCCGGACGAAAGTCCAAAGGTACGCTTTGCAGACTCTTTCCACCAGCGTGAGGCCGATGCCGTTGCCGCCGCGGGCGTATGAGGAGGGGCTTTCCGGCAAGCCTGGCCCGTTGTCCGTAAAGACAAGGGTCACGGATCTGTCCTGACGCAGGATATTGATGTCCAGTCGGCCTTTGCCCACATGCAAGTAGGCGTTGCTGATGAGATTATGGCACAAAATCGCCAGCGCCTCTCCGTTGATCCTGACCAAGACCGGTTCAGGGCACGAAAGTCCGACCGCTAAGGTGCTACGGGGGTTCAGCGTGCGGACTTCTTCGGCGACATTCAGGACCAGCTTGCCGATGTCGATTTCTTCGGGGTCGTTCGGGGGAGCCTGTTCCCGCGCCAGCAGCAGGAAGGTCCGGACCAATCGTTCCATGCGGTGGACGGAGCGTCTTAACCGGGCTTTGACCTGGTCGTTCCCGGAGCCGTTTTTCGTGTCCAGGATATCCAAGGCCGTCGTCAGCGTCGTGATCGGCGTTCGTAGCTCGTGGCTGCAATCGGACAGGAAGCGACGTTCGCGCGCCAAGGCCTCTTCCAGCCGGCTGCGATAACCGTCCAGGGCGGCCGCCAACTGGCCGATTTCGTCCCGAGGAAAGTCGGCATGAAACCTGGCTCCCTTCGTGGCCGCCTCCTCGCGGGCCACGCGTCCCGTGAGACGACGCAAGGGGGTCAGCGTCCACCGGGTGATCAGTTCACTGACGCCGAGAGCGACGAGGAAAAGCACCGCGCTGAGCAACATGAGCCGGTGGATTGCGGTGTGGGCGGCTGCTTCGCTGACCTCCTCCGAGCTGAGGTCGGCAAGCACGATGGTCGCCGTTCCTCCAGGATGTTTCGGCCCGATCCATAGCCGGAATTCCCGTTCGTATCCCAGCACGAACCAAAGTCTCAGCCGGTCGTAAAAACCTGTCACCAGGAGGCTTTGGGTGAGATCTTCGTTCGCGAAGATCTCGTAGAGACCGGGCGCTTCGGGGATGTCGCGAAGATTCATCTTCGTCCGGAGGAAGCCCGCATCCCTGTAGGCCGAGACGCCCGCCGGCAGCAGGTCGGGGTTCTTGCCTTCAGCGATGGCGCGGGCGGCGGTCGTGAAATAAGCATCGTGAATCGCGTCCTCGGCATCTAGCAGGATGATCCAGCCGATACCCGCGAACAGCACGGTGATGAGGGCGGTGAGGCAGACCACGAGCAGCCGAATTCTCGCTCCGATGCTGAAGCGGATCATCCGGATTTTTCCTGGTTGGCCAGGATCTGGAAGCCGACGCCTCGGTGGGTGTGCAGCATGGGGGAGGAGCCAGGTGGTTCGATCGCCGCCCGAAGATGGGCGATGTGCGTGCGAAGGGAGTCGCTGCCAGGAGGTTCATCGCCCCAGAGGTGGGTTTCCAGCTCGGTGCGCAGGACGATGGCGGGAGAGCACTGCATGAGTTTCTGCAAGATGAGGAAACCCATGTTGGTCAGGGTCAGCCGCCGGGCGCCTCGGTAAGCCTCGCGCGTAGAAACCTGGAGGCGCAGGTCGCCGATCCGAATCGTCTCTGCCGCTGCTTGGTTTGCGCCCGAGTTCCGGCGGATGATGGCCTGCAGCCGGGCGAGAAGCTCCGCGGTGGCGAAAGGCTTCACGAGATAGTCATCGGCTCCGGCTTGAAAGCCTTTGAGCCGGTCTTCCAGTCCGTCGGCGGCCGTCAGGATCAGGATGGGTAGGGACGGGGCGAGATCGGAACGGACCCGCGTGCATAACTCGAGCCCGCCAACCCCTGGTAGGTTAAGATCGAAGATCCCCGCGGAAAATTTCCCGTCGATCAGTTTATGCAGCGCCATCGCCCCGTTCGGCGCGAAGTCGACCTTCCAGCCTTGGCCCTCCAGGTAGTCCTGGATGTTGGCCGCCAGGTCGGGATCATCTTCGACGAGCAGGACGGAGAGTGGTGGCGCACCGTTCATCAGATGGCAGATCCGGGGAGGGTTCCCGCGATGCCCATCATCAGAACGAATACCTGAGACCTAGCAAAGCCGAATATCCGCTGTAGTCGGCCTTGACGCCGGCGCCACCGTTGGAGGCGTCAAGGCTTGGGCTGGACGCGAAGTGGTAGCGCACTTCGGCGGTCGCGGAGAAGGTCTGATTGATCGGGTAGGCGGCGCCGAGGATGAGCTGGGCGGCCGGCACCCAGTTGTCGGAGAATTCACGTTCCACTCCCGAAATCGTCATGTCGATGTCGACTTCCTGCATCAGGCCGAGGCCGAGGCCGCAGTAGACCTTAACTTTATCCGAAGCATGAAGATGATAGATGGCGTTGAACATCAGGTTGGTGGATGCGAAGTCCCCATTGTTGACTCCGTTGAAAGCACCACCCGTGACCGAAGAGATCTCGTTGCTGCGGTAGAACCACTCGGCTTCGAGAGACCAGTCCTGGTTGAGTTGCTTGCCCAGCGCCATGCCTACGATGGTGCCGCCGTCGTAGTCGCCTTTGCTAGTCGCCCCGGACTGGATCAGGTCGCCGCTGGCAAGCCCCGAGAACCCGCCGAAGAAATTAAGATACAGGCCGCCGTCCGCGGTGGCCGCCTGGGCGATGGTACCCGAGAGAAGAAGCGAGGCAGCGGCCAGCATGCCGGTGAGGCGAGGGGAGTTAGGACGAAC
>JBILLR010000114.1:0-4968 GCA_044375965.1 Opitutales bacterium | reverse complement strand
GGTCGAGCTGCTGGCGCAGGGCGACGTTGAGGGAGCGGATACCGCCGCCGGTCGGCGTGGTCAGGGGGCCCTTGATGCCGACGAGGTAGTCACGGAAGGCGGTGAGGGTCGCTTCCGGCAGCCAGTCGCCGGTCTGCTTGAAGGCCTTCTCGCCCGCGAGGACCTCGAGCCATCCGATCTTGCGCTTGCCGGCGTAGGCCTTGGCGACCGCGGCGTCGAGGACGCGGACGGAGGCGCGCCAGATGTCGCGACCGGTCCCGTCGCCTTCGATGAAGGGAATGGTGGGATGGTCAGGAACGGTGAGTTTGCCGTTGGCGATGGTGATGCGGCCGGATGCGGGGGTGCTCATGGTAAGGAGGGACATAAGAAACCGATTTCCGCCAGACGGTTTCAAGCCTATACGCAGACGGGAACCACGGGAAAAGAAAAGGACCCCCTTGCGAGGGTCCTTGTGATGACCGGGAGTGCCGGCGCCATCCGCCCCGAAGGACGGAAAAGACTAGGAAGAATTACTTCTTCTTAGCTTTGGTGGCCTTCTTGGCGCTCTTCTTAGCAGCAGCCTTCTTTTTAGCCATAGGTGTGTCCTTTTTTTGGATCGTTGTTGGGTTTGAGGGCAGCGCCTGAAGCGCCACCCTGACGATACGCCCCACGCTCACCCGGGCGTTGCGCGCCTGGCGGGTGATACGAGTACGGAGCTCCGACGGTACGCGGAAAGAAACCTGGCGGGACCGGGTGGTCTCCAGGGAAGGACGGGAGTCGTCGTAACGATCGAGGGCGAGGCGGATGGCTTCGCTCAAGGTGCTGAGACCGGTCCGATGCTGGAAGGCGACCACCTCGGAGTGAAGCTTCGGGGGAAGCGACACGGTGATCAGGCTTTCGCTCGGGGTTTCGGTTCGGTTCGTCACGTTGCGGTTAACTCTTGGTGAGAGTAATAGGTATAACCTGCGCTTGCGCAAGAGGAAACTTTCATGTCGTCGGCGACGTCCCGACGACGTGTAAAAAATTCCTCCGCACACGCGCATCGTAAACATGAAATCGATACGACCGCGATGCGGACGGATGATTGACCGACGCGACGCGCGCGGACAGGATGCCGTCATGAGCGAACACGCGCACGGATCGGAAGAAGCCGCGCCGGGCGAATGGCGGAAGCTCGCCCTGCTCGCGGCCGCGAGCGGCGTCTTCGGCCTGCTTTCATTGGTCGCGGAGCGTTTCGGCGCGGCCGGCCATCCGTGGGGTCTCGCCCTCGTCGCCGCCTCCTGCGTCGCCGGCGGATGGGACGCCGCGATCGACGGCTGGGCGGCGCTGAGGCGGCGGCGCATCGACGTCCACCTGCTCATGATCGTCGTCGCGGCCGGCGCCTGGATCGTGGGCGCCCAGGCCGAAGGCGCGCTGCTGCTTTTCCTCTTCTCGACCGCCGGCGCGATCGAACATTACGCGATGGACCGTACCCGCGGCGCCATCGACGCCCTCCTCGACAAGTCGCCCAAGCATGCCCGGCGGCTGGGATCGGATGACGTCGAAACGGAGGTGCCGGTCTCCGCGCTGCGACCCGGCGACCGCATCGTCGTCCTGCCCGGCGAACTGGTCCCGGCCGACGGCAAGGTGCTCTCCGGCGAGAGCGCGGTGGACGAGTCCAACCTCACCGGAGAGGCGAAACCGGCCCCGAAACAGCCCGGAGCCGAGGTCGCCGGGGGTACGCTCAACTCCTGGGGACGACTGGTCGTCGAAGTGACCCGAGGCGAGAAAGACAGCGCCCTGCAACGTATCGTCCGCCTGATCCGCGAAGCTCAGGAAAGTAAAGCACCCGCCCAGCGGGCGATCGACAAGTGGGGGGATGGTTATGCGATTTTCACCCTCTCGGCGGCCGCCGTCTTCTATGCATACCTACGGTTCACGTCTCCGCCCGACGCCGCCGGTCAGGCCGCTCCGCTCTACGGCGCGATGACCTTGCTGGTGGTGCTCAGCCCCTGCGCCTTGGTGTTGTCCGTGCCTTCCGCGGTGCTGGCGGCGATCGCCGCCGGCGCCCGCCAAGGCATCCTTTTCCGGGGTGGCGCGGCGGTCGAACGCCTCGCCGACGTCGATTGCGTCTGCTTCGACAAGACGGGCACGCTGACCGCCGGCGTCCCCGAGGTCGCCGCACTCGAAGTCTTCCCCGCGGGAGCCGACCGCGGCCGGGCCCTTGGCGCGTTGCTGACCTTGGAAGCCGCGACCACCCACCCCTTCGCCGCCGGCGTGGTGCGCGCCTGCCAGAGCGAAGGCGCCCGCCTCCTCCCCGTGCAAGGGCTCTCAAACTCTCCGGGGCAAGGCGTCTCCGGCACGGTCGAAGGCGCGCGCTGGAGCGTCGGCACCCGCGAGTTCGTCGGCGGCGCCGCCCTGCCGGCGGCCGCGGTGCCGGCGGGAGCCATCGTCAGCGAGGTCTGGGCCTCCGACGGGACCGTCACGGTGCGCGCCACGCTCGTCGACCGCATCCGCGCAGCCAGCCGCCCCACCCTGGCCGCCCTGCACGCGGCGAAGATCCGGACGGTGATGCTCACGGGCGACCGCGAGGAAGCGGCGGCCGCGGCGGCGCAACAGGTCGGCATCCAAGCCTACGCGGCGGCGCTCACGCCGGACGCCAAGATGGCCGCGATCCGCCGCTACTCTGCGGAAGGCCACGTGGTCGCGATGGTCGGCGACGGGGTCAACGACGCCCCGAGCCTGGCCGCGGCGGATGTCGCCGTCGGCATGGGGGGACGCGGGAGCGACGCGGCCCTGGAATCGAGCGACCTGGTGCTCATGGACGACCGCTTGGAGCGACTGGTCGACGCGATCGAGCTCAGCCGCCGGGCCCGCCGGGCGATCCGCTTCAACATCATCGTCTCGGTCGGAGCCGCCCTCGGGATGGCGGCGTATGTGATCTTCCGCGGCGCCGCCCTGCCCCTCGCCGTCAGCGTGCATGAAGGCAGCACGGTGGTGGTCTGCCTCAACGGACTGCGCCTGCTCGCCCACCGCCCGCGCCGGCGTAAATGAAAAGGCCCCCGGGCGAACCCGGAGGCCTTTGAGAGCGTCGGCCTGATAAGCTCAGCGCAGCTCCTTGCCGGCGCCGTCGAAGAGCTTGAAAGCTTCGATGCTGTAGGTCGGGTCGGGCTTGGTACCGAGGCGGACCTTGCAGGACTTCATCAGGTCGCGGAAGAACTCGCGGTCCTCGGTGATGATGCGCTCGAGGTTGACCGGATGAAGCAGGATATTGATCTCCAGCTCCTTCTCGGGGCCGGCGGCCTCGCGGAGGCGGCGGATGACGCTGAGGAGCTTACGCTGGATCTCGACGGAGACCGTGCGGGGGTTCTTGACGATGCCGCGGCCCTGACAGTGCGGGCAGGCCGTATACATCGAGGTCGTGTTGGACTCCGTGTGGCGCTGGCGCGTCATCTGGAGCACGCCGAGCGCGGAGATCGGCAGGATCTGGTGCTTGGCCCGGTCATCCTCCATCGCGTCGCGCAGGGCCTCGAAGACCTTCTTCCGGTCCTTCGGGTTCTTCATGTCGATGGTGTCGATCATGATGAGGCCGCCGAGGTTGCGGAGCTTGATCTGGCGGGCCGCCTCGGTGACGGCCTCGAGGTTGGCCTGCGTGATGAAATTGCCGTCCTTGGCGCCGTCCTTGCCGCGGTGGCCGCCGGTATTGACGTCGATGGCCGTGAGCGCTTCGGTCTCGTCGATGACGATCTCGCCGCCGCTCGGGAGCGGGACGCGTCGCTGGAAAAGCTGTTCGATCTGGCGCTCGATGTTGTAGCGCTCGAAGACCGGGATCGGGTCGGCGTACATCTCGACGCGCGAACGGGAGCGTGGCGACACCTCGCCCACGAGGTCCTGGACGAGCTTGAAGTCCTCGGGGTTGTCGACGAGGATGCGATCGACCTCCTCGGTGAGGAAGTCGCGGACGGTGCGCTCGATCAGGCCGGGCTCCTGGTAAAGGAGCACGGGGCGCCGGTCCGGGGCGTTGATCTTCTCGACGATGGCCTGCCAGCGCTTGAGGAGCATGTGCAGGTCGCGGACGAACCAGCGGGCCTGCTTGCCCTCGCCGGCCGTGCGGATGATGACGCCCATGCCCTCAGGGATGGTGAGCGAGCGGAGGATGTCCTTCAGGCGTTCGCGTTCGGAAGCCTCCTCGATCTTGCGGGAGACGCCGCACGCGCCGCTGAAGGGCATCAGCACCAGGTAACGGCCCGGGAGGGCGATGTTCGTGGTCGAGCGGGGGCCCTTGGTGCCGATCTGGTCCTTGACGACCTGGATGACGATGTCGGAGCCGGCCGGGAAGAGCTGCGGGATGTCCTTGGCCTGGTAGCGGGCCTTGCGCTGCTTCTGCTCGGCGGACTCGTTGTCGCGGATGAACTCGACCTGCGAGTCGTTGGCGGCCGGGAGCATGTCCCAGTAGTGCAGGAAGGCGTTCTTCGGCTGACCGATGTCGACGAAGGCGGCCTTGAGCCCGCCTTCGAGGTTCTGGACGCGGCCCTTGAAGATCGCCCCGACCATGCGGTTCTCGCCCTTATGCTCGATCTCGAACTTGTCGAGGACGCCGTTGGTGAGGAGGGCGACGCGCTTCTCGAGCGTCTCGGCGTTGATGACGAGCTCCCGATAGACCGCGCGGTCCTTGGAGAAGTGCTTCACGATGCGCTGGAGCAACGGGAGCTCCTTGCGCCGCTTGGCCGCCTCGTCGGCCAGCTGGCGCTGGTCGATCGGGGAGGTCTGTTCGCCGCCTTCCGGCAGCTCGTCGTTGATATCTTCGGGTTCGGTGTTTTCGGGCATCTCGGTCAGGCGGTTAAGCCGGTTGCCGGAGAGCCTCCGTCTTCGCCGCCACCGGCCGAATGCCGGTGAACGCTCTGGACTAGTCCAAGGAGCAGGAAACAGCTGAGTACGAAAGACCCTCCGTAGCTAAGGAAAGGAAGGGGGACCCCGGTGACGGGCATCAGGTCGATGTTCATGCCGACG
>JBILLR010000021.1:0-15113 GCA_044375965.1 Opitutales bacterium | reverse complement strand
CCTTCCCTCCTCCTGATGAACTGCGGCGAGGCCCGCCAGGTGCGTCCGTCGATGGGCTCCTGGGTCACCTACGGCCTCGGCACCGAGAACGAGAACCTCCCCGGCTTCATGACGCTCTGCCCGGGCGGCTTCCCGATCCAGGAGACGCAGAACTGGCAGTGCGGCTTCCTCCCCGGCGTCTACCAAGGCAACTACGTCGACACCTCCAAGCGTTCCGTCGAGGAGCTGATCGAGAATATCCGTAACTTCGGACTATCCCGGCCAGCCCAGCGTAAGCAACTCGACCTGCTCGCGAAACTGAATGCCGTCCACCAGTCCGTCCGCCCGCAGGACGCCGCCCTCGAGGCGCGCGCCCAGTCCTTCGAGATGGCCTACCGCATGCAGCTCGAGGCCACCGACGCCTTCGACATCGGCCGTGAGTCCGAGAAGACCCGCGAGATGTACGGCGACACGACCCTCGGCCGCCAGTTCCTGATCGCCCGACGCCTCGCCGAACGCGGCGTGCGCTTCATCCAGCTCTGGCACGGCGCGGGCCAGCCTTGGGACAGCCACGACGACCTGGAGAAGAACCACAAGCGCCTGGCGATGGAGGCCGACCAGCCGATCGCGGCGTTGCTCACCGACCTCAAACGTCTCGGCATGCTCGAAGAGACCCTCGTCATCTGGGGCGGTGAATTCGGACGCACGCCCACCGTCGAACTCCCGACCCCGGGTTCGAATCTCGGCAAGATCAACGGCCGCGACCACAACAGCCACGGTTTCACGATGTGGATGGCCGGGGGCGGCGTGAAGGGCGGCCATATCCATGGCGAGAGCGACGAATTCGGATTCAAGGCCGCCAAGGACGTCGTCCATGTGCACGACCTGCATGCGACCATCCTCCGCCTACTCGGATTCAACCACGAGGAGTTCACCTTCCGCAGCTCGGGCCGCGATTTCCGCCTCACCGACGTCCACGGGAAGATCGTCCAGTCGATCATCGCCTGATGCGCCTCCTCGCCCTGCTGCTGAGCCTCGCCGCCTCGTCGGCTGCGGCGCTCGAGACCAAGGTGGTGAAGGACATCGCGTACAAGGACGACGTCGTCTCGCTCACGCCCTACGAACAGGAACGCTGCAAGCTCGACCTGACGGTGCCCGCGGGCGCCAAAGGTTTCCCGACCTATGTCTGGCTCTACGGCGGCGGCCTGAAGCACGGCTCCAAAGACCTGCGCTCCGAATTCTGCGCCGAAATCCGCGAAAGCCTCGCCCAGGCCGGCGTCGCCGTCGTGACGCCTGACTACCGTCTCAGCCCGAAGGCGAAATATCCCGCCTACGTCGACGACGCCGCGGCCGCCTTCGCCTGGACGGTCAAGCACATCGCCGAACACGGCGGCGACCCCCGCAAGGTGTTCATCGGCGGACACTCCGCCGGCGGCTACCTCGCGCTGCTCGTCGCCTTCGACCCTGAGCGGCTCAAGCCGCACGGGCTCACGCTCGCTTCGGTCGCGGGCGTCGCCCAGGTCAGCGGCCAGGTCCTCACCCATTACACCGTCCGCGAAGAACGCGGCCAGCCACGCTACGGCATCACCTCGGATTCGGCGGCGCCCGCGTTCTTCATCCGGAAATCCCTTCCGCCGGTGCTCACGATCTACGCGCAGAACGACATGCTCAGCCGCGCCGAAGAGAACATGTTCTTCGTGACCACCCTCAAGGCGGCTGGTCATACCGAGAACTATTCGTTACGCGTCGATGACCGCGACCATGGTTCCGTCGGACACAATATCCGCAACCTCGACGACCCTGCCCGCCTCGCGATCCTCAACTTCATCACCAAGCAGTCCGCCAACCGCTGACCGACGCCCTCTACTGCCTATCCGTTGTCCGACCGAGACGAACCCGCCACGAACTATCGCCACGGCCGCCCATTCCCTATGTCATCGGCCAACCGCCAACCGCTAACCGCCAGCCGCAAACCGCTCACACCTCTTTCGTCTCCATGCTCCTCCGCCTCTCCCTCCTCTGCTTCTGCGCCCTCCGCCTCTCCGCCGCGGAGACGTATGACCTCGTGGTCTACGGCGGCACCTCCGCCGGCGTCATCGCCGCCGTCCAAGCGAAGAAGATGGGCAAGTCCGTCATCGTCGTCGGCCCCGACAAGCACCTCGGCGGACTGAGCAGCGGCGGCCTCGGCTACACCGATACCGGCAACAAGGCCGTCATCGGCGGCCTGGCCCGGAATTTCTACCACCGCGTCTGGGTCGAGTATCAGAAGGAATCCACCTGGGTCTGGCAGCGCCCCGAGGCCTTCGGTAACAAGGGCCAGGGCACGGTGGCGATGGACAAAGATGAGCGCACGATGTGGATCTTCGAGCCGAGCGTGGCCGAGAAGGTCTTCGAAGATTATGTGAAAGAATATGACCTGACCGTCCTCCGCGACGAATGGCTCGACCGTGCCAAGGGCGTACGCATCGAGAACGGCCGCATCACGCAGATCACGATGCTCTCCGGAAAATCCTTCGCCGGAAAGATGTTCATCGACGCCACCTACGAGGGCGACCTGCTCGCCGCCGCCGGCGTCAGCTACCACGTGGGCCGCGAAGCCAACTCCGTCTACGGCGAGACCTGGAACGGCAATCAGGTCGGCATCCTCCACCATGGCCACCACTTCGGCGCGGTGAAGAAACCGATCAGCGCCTACAGGACCCCCGGCGACCCGTCCTCGGGACTCCTGCCCCGCATCTCGGCCGAGCCTCCCGGCGTCCGCGGCGAAGGCGACAATCGTGTCCAGGCCTACTGCTTCCGCTGGTGCGCGACGGATCACCCCGACAACCGCATCCCCTTCCCGAAGCCGGCCAACTATGACTCTTCGCAATATGAGCTTCTGGTCCGCGTGCTCGAAGCCGGCTGGCGCCAGACTTTCCATAAGTTCGACCTGCTGCCGAACCGCAAGACCGACACGAACAACCATGGCCCGTTCAGCTTCGATAACATCGGGATGAACTACGACTACCCGGAGGCTTCCTATGAGCGTCGCCGGGAGATCATCCAGGAACACCGTGACTACCAGCAGGGACTGCTCTGGTTCCTCGCCAACGACCCGCGCGTGCCGGCTGATGTCCGCGAAGAAGCCAACCGCTGGGGCCTCCCGAAGGACGAGTTCAAGGACAACGGCCATTGGCCTCACCAGATCTACGTCCGCGAGGCGCGGCGCATGGTCGGTGCCTTCGTGATGACCGAAAACGAGCTCACGAAGAAGAAGCCCACCCCGGACTCCGTCGGCATGGGCTCTTACACGATCGATTCCCACAACGTGCGCCGCTACGTGACCCCCGAAGGCAACGTCCAGAACGAAGGCGACATCGGCGTGCCCATCTCGCCCTATTCCATCGCCTACGGCGCCTTGGTGCCCAAGCGCGGCGAGTGCGCCAACCTCTTCGCGCCGGTCGCCTGCAGCGCCACGCACATCGCCTACGGTTCGATCCGCATGGAGCCTGTCTTCATGATCCTCGGCCAATCCGCCGCCACGGCCGCCGTGATGGCGATCGACGGCAATCTCGCCGTCCAGGACGTTCCCTACGCTGACCTCCGCGCGCGGCTGCTGGCCGACGGCCAAGTCCTCGAGCACGCCTCCTCCAAGCAAACACCGAAAGGTCATGGCGCCGGCAAATCGCCGGAGTCTATGCCCGGCGTGACGGTGGATGACGATTTGGCCGAACTTAAGGGCGACTGGAAGCAGAGTTCCGCCAACGGCGGATTCATCGGCTCGGGGTATCATCATGACGACAAAGGCAAGGCAGGCTCTGCGAGCGCGACCTTCATCGGCAAACTCCCTGCCGCCGGTAACTACGAGGTGCGCCTCGCCGTCGTCCCGAACACCAACCGCAGCCGTAACGCCCTCGTCCGTATCTACCATGCCGAAGGCGTGGCCGAGATCCGCGCCGACCTTACCGGAGCCGGGGCGCAGGCGGCCTTGCTGTCGCTGGGTACGTTCCGCTTCCCAGCCGGCCCGTCAAGGGTGGTTATAAGCAACGAGGGGGCCACCGGTTACGTGCTGATCGACGCGGTCAATTGGCTGGGCCGTTGAACCTAGGGGATTCTCCTACTAATCGATTGAAACCCGTCGGGATAGGGAGTGTCATAACGACATCCCCTATGCGCCTTCCGACGCTCGTCTGCTCCTTCGTCGCCGCCGGCCTGCTGGCCGCCGACGGCACCCCTGAGCCTGTCCGCTTTAACCGAGACATCCGTCCGATGATGTCGGACACCTGCTTCCATTGCCACGGCTTCGATCCGAAGTCACGCAAGGGCGGCCTCCGTCTGGACATCCGTGAAGAAGCGCTAAAGGCCGGCAAGAGCGGCGAGATCGCGATCGTTCCGGGCAAGCCCGAGCAGAGCGAGATCATCAAGCGCATCTTCTCGACTGACGCTGAGGATGTGATGCCGGAAAAAGAAGCGCACAAGACGCTCACTCCCGCCCAGAAGGAACTCTTCCGTCGCTGGGTCGCCGAGGGCGCAGTCTACGAACCTCACTGGGCTTACAAGGCGCTCGAGATGCCGGCCATCCCTCCGCTTCCGACCGGAGGCAAGAATCCGATCGACGCCTTCATCGACGCCAAGCTCGCGGAAAAGAAGATCAGGCCCTCGCCGGAAGCCACCAAGGAACGCCTGCTCCGCCGCGTGTCGCTCGACCTCACCGGCCTGCCGCCCACTCCGGCCGAGACCGCCGCCTTCCTCGCCGACAAGTCCCCTGACGCCTACGAGAAGCAGGTCGACCGCCTGCTCGGCTCTCCCCGCTTCGGCGAACGCATGGCGGTCTGGTGGCTGGATATCGCCCGCTTCGCCGACACGGTAGGCTACCACGGCGACCAGAACCAGCGCATCTTCCCCTACCGCGACTACGTCATCAAGGCCTTCAACGACAACAAGCCGTTCGACGTCTTCACCCGGGAACAACTGGCGGGCGACCTGCTCCCGAATCCGACGGAAGAGCAGCTGGTCGCCAGCGGCTACAACCGCCTGAACATGATGACCCGCGAAGGCGGCGCCCAGCCGAAGGAATACCTCTCCAAATACGGCGCGGAGCGCGTACGCTCGGTCTCCAACGCCTGGCTGGGCAGCACCTTCGGCTGCGCGGAATGCCACGACCACAAGTTCGACCCCATCAAGTCCGCCGACTTCTACACCTTGCAATCGTTCTTCGCCGACGTGAAGCAATGGGGCGTCTACGCGAACTACAACTACACCCCGGAACCGGAACTGAAGGGCGTCGGCAACGACCATCCTTTCTATCCGGAGATCCGCGTCAGGAACGCCTACCTCGCTAAGAAGGACGTCCAATATCGCGCCGAGTTGGCCGCCTTCTACGGACAAACCCTGAAGGAGCTGCGCGAGGATAAGGAGTTCGCCGCCTGGAGACAGAGTACGGCCGTATTCCTCGCCGCCCACCCTACCGGCCTCATCACTCCGTCCGGCAACTTCCTCCATAAGCCGGCTCCAGCCGCGCCCGCCAAGATGGCGCCGAAGACCGACCCCAAGGCCAAGGCGAAGAACGCCGCGAAGAAGCCTGCCGCCCCCACTCCGACCGCTTTCGCCGCGGACTCGTTCATCGTGCTGAAAAAGGGCGTCGCGAAAGGCGAAGACCTCGCGATCACCCTCGACGGCATCACGACACCGATTGCTTCGGTCAGGATCGATATTCCGAAAGGGTCGCTGCCCGTCGGCTCCTCCGCCAACATCTCCGCGCGCTTCGGAGTCGTCGACGCCAAGGGCAAGGAACGAGCGATCCCCTTCCATCTCGCCGACGCGTCCCATCGCGAGCCTCGTTACGATAGTTCCGTCGAGCAGACGGATATCAACACAGGGTGGTCCTTGAAGATGCCCGATGAAGACGTGCACGCCGTCTGGCTGCTCGACGCTTCGCTCACGCTCAAGGACGGCGAGAAGTTCGTCGTCCACTTCGACAGCAGCGCGGCCCTGACCCTTAAGATCTCGGTCTCCCCCCTCTCCCACGACGCACCTTTGAAGGCGACTTCGGCCGAAACGCTCGCTACGGCGAAGGCGGCCAGCCCGACCCTGAACGGACTCGCCATCTACCTGGCTTCCCGCGGCACGGATCGCGCCCGCCTCACGGTCATCCGCGAACTCGCCGGCCAGATCCGCAGCCAATACGAGGGTCATGCCTGGTCGATGGTCACCCAGGCGACGAAGCCGCTCACGGTACGAGTCCTCCCCCGCGGCAACTTCCTCGACGAATCGGGCCCCGTCGTCCTGCCCACGACGCCTTCCTTCCTCCCGGGACTGCGCACCAGCACCGAAGAGAAGCGCCTCACCCGCCTCGACTTGGCCGAGTGGATCGTGTCCAAGGACAACCCCATCACGGCGCGCACGGTGATGAACCGCCTCTGGCAGGTCTTCCACGGCACGGGACTCAGCGCCGTCCTTGACGACCTCGGCTCGCAGGGCGAACTGCCCTCGCATCCGGAGCTCCTTGAATGGCTGTCGCTGGAATTCCGCGACAAGGGCTGGGACATGAAGAAGATGGTCCGTCTGATGGTCACGAGCCGCACCTACCGCCAGAGCAGCAGCCTCCGTCCCGAGCTCAAGGACCTCGACCCCAACAACCGGCTGCTCGCCTCTCAGAACCCCCGCCGTCTCGACGCAGAATTCGTGCGCGACAACGCCCTCTTCATCGCCGGCCTACTCAACACCGAAGACGTCGGCGGACCGAGCGTGAAGCCCTACCAGCCCGAAGGCTACTACGAGCCGATCCAGTTCCCGAACCGCACTTACGTCGCCAGCAAGGGCTCCGACCAGTGGCGTCGCGGTCTCTACATGCACTGGCAGCGCATGTTCCTCCATCCGATGCTGATCAACTTCGACGCGCCCGCCCGCGACGAATGCACCGCCCTGCGCAACTACAGCAACACGCCCCAGCAGGCGCTCACCCTGCTCAACGACCCGACCTTCGTCGAAGCCGCCCGGGCGATGGCCGCCCGCCTCATCGCCTTACCCGCGGGAGCCGACCGTCTCGCCCACGGCTTCCGCCTCGCGATGGGCCGCGACATCAAGCCGGCTGAACGACCCTCGCTCGATAAACTGCTCGCCGAACAGACCGCGTACTACCGAGCCAATCCTGCCGAAGCCACCAAGCTCATGAAGGTCGGCCTGAGCCCGGCGACCGCCGGCGACCCGGCCGAACTCGCCGCCTGGACCCAGGTCTGCCGCGTCCTCCTCAACTCTCACGAAGCGATCACCCGCTACTAAGACCATGCGCCCTTACGACCCCATCGCCCACGCCTTGTCGATCAACCGACGGAGCTTCCTGACCAAGAGCGCCTACGGACTCGGCTCCGCCGCATTCGCCATGCTCGCCGCGAAGTCGGGCTTCGCCGATCTGCATGCCGCCCAGTTTTCAAAAGGCGTGCTCAAGCAGCCGCACCTGCCCGTCAAGGCCAAGCGGGTGATCTTCCTCTGCATGGCCGGCGGCCCGCCCCATCTGGAACTCTTCGACAACAAGCCCGTCCTCAAGAGCCTGCACGGCCAGGCGTTCCCGGAATCCTTCACCAAGGGGAAGCAGATCGCCCAGCTCCAAGGCGCCGTGCTCAAGGCCCGCGGAGGCTCCTTCGAGTTCAAGAAGTGGGGCAAGTCAGGCATGGAGCTGACCGACATCTTCCCGCACATCGGCTCCGTCGCCGACGACCTCTGCGTGGTGCGCTCGCTCAAGACCGAGCAGATCAACCATGACACCGCCCACGCGTTCTTCAATACGGGCTCCATCATCAAGGGCCGCCCGAGCATGGGATCCTGGCTCCTCTACGGACTCGGCTCCGAGACCGAGAACCTGCCGGGCTACATCGTGCTGACCTCCACGGGCCGCACGGGTCAGCAGCCCATCTCCTCCCGTCAGTGGTCGAGCGGCGTCCTGCCCAGCAAATACCAAGGCATCCAGTTCCAGTCCAAGGGCGAGGCGGTGCACTACATCGGCAACCCTGAAGGCGTCTGCCAGAGCACCCAACGCCAGGTCATCGACGAGATCCGTCGCCTCAACGGCCACCTTGCCGAAGACACCATCGACCCGGAGATCGCCACTCGCGTCGCCCAGTATGAGATGGCCTTCAAGATGCAGTCGAGCGTGCCTGAGCTCCTCGACTTCAAGAGCGAGTCCGCGAAGACGATCGAGGCCTACGGCATCAAGGAGATCGGCGACGGTTCCTTCGCTTCAAACTGCCTGATGGCCCGTCGTCTCGCCGAACGCGGAGTGCGCATGATCCAGCTCTACCACCGTGCCTGGGATCTCCACGGCAACCTCGACAACGGCATGAAGATGGGCGCCGAAGACGTCGACAAGGCCACCGGCGCGCTCATCCGTGACCTCAAGGAACGCGGCATGCTCGACGACACCTTGATCCTTTGGGGCGGCGAATTCGGCCGCACCCCGATGGGCCAGGGCACCGGCCGCGACCACCACATCGCCGGCTATTCGGTCTTCCTCGCCGGCGGCGGCGTCAAGGCCGGCACGACCTACGGCGCGACCGACGAGCTCGGCTACAACGCCGTCGAGAACGTCGTCGATGTCCACGACCTGCACGCCACGATGCTCGCGCTGATGGGGATCGATCATCATCGTTTGAACGTGAAGTACCAAGGCCTCGACGTCCGCCTCACGGGCGTCGCCGGCAAGGTGGTGAAGGGCATCATGGCCTAAGCGTTAAACGACACTTAAACGCCGTTTAATTTCGGCGTTTTTTCTTCAAGGTTCGCGGGCGATTCGTAAGGTATTCCCATGCCCCTTCCCCGCCCCGCCCTGACGGCCGTCTTGATGGTGTCCGCCCTCGTCAACGCTTTCGCCGCCGACGCGATCACGCCCAAGGCTAAGGCCGAACTCTTCAACGGCAAGGACACGACCGGCTGGGTCGTCTTCCCGGCCGAAACCTCCAAGGACACCTGGTCCGTCAAGGACGGCATCCTCGCCTGCGTCGGCAAGCCCAGCGGCTTCCTCCGCACCGAACAGAGCTACAAGCAATATCGCTTCACGGTCGAATGGCGCTTCACCAAACCGGGCAACACCGGCGTGGTCGTGCACATGACGCCGCCCGACGCGGTCTGGCCGAAGAGCATCGAGTGCCAGGGCATGCACAAGAACCAAGGTGACTTTTATTTCTGGAACGGCGCCACGCTTTCCGGCGGCACGGAGCTGAAGGATAAGAAGACGGGGAAGATCCGCGGCTACCGTCTCGGCAAGCAGGCCGACGCCGAAAAGCCGGCCGGCGAATGGAACACCTACACGACGGTATGCGACGGCAACACGGTCACGATCCTCGTCAACGGCAAGGAAGTGAACAAGGCGACCGGCACCAACCTCAGCGAAGGCTTCATCGGCCTGCAGGTCGAAGGCGGCGCCTTCGAGGTCAAGCGCTGCACCCTCGAACCCTTGTAATCAAACCCCCCCCCCCCCCTTCCCCTTCCTAGATCATGCGCCTCCTCACCACCCTCCTCGCCGTCACGGCGTCCGCGCTCTTCGCGGAAGTTCCGCCCGCCGGTTTCACCTCGCTCTTCAACGGGAAAGACCTCGCGGGTTGGCATGGCCATAACCCGCATTCCGTCGCCAAGCTTACCGGCGAAAAAAAGGATGCGATGCTGAAGAAGATGCGCGAAGAATTCCCGCAGCACTGGTCCGTGAAGGACGGAGAGATCTTCAATCCGGGTACCGGTCCTTATGCCACGACCGACAAGGACTACGGCGACTTCGAACTGACCCTCGAATACAACATGGCCCCCAAGGGCGACTCCGGCGTCTACCTCCGCGGCGTGCCGCAGGTCCAGATCTGGGACCCCACCGACGAGAAATCCTTCAAACACGGCTGCCAGCTCGGCTCCGGCGCGCTCTGGAACAACTCCCCCGGCAAGCCGGGCAAGGACCCCCTCGTGCTGGCTGACAAGCCGGCCGGCGAATGGAACACCCTCCGCGTCGTGATGGTCGGAGCCCGCGTGAGCATCTGGCTCAACGGCAAGCACACCGTCGATCACGCGATCCTCGAGAACTACTACGACCGCAAGGCGTCCGTCCCTGCCAAGGGCCCGATCTCCCTGCAGACCCACGGCGCCCCGATCCGCTGGCGTAACATCGCGATCCGCGAGATCGCCGGGGACGAAGCCAACCGCATCCTCGCCTCGCACGGCAACGCCGGCTTCAAGTCCATCTTCAACGGCAAGGACTTCACGGGCTGGGCTGGTCCGGTCGAGAACTACGAGATCGTCGACGGAGCCATCGTCTGCAAGAAGGGCAAGGGCGGGCACCCTTTCTACGACCGCAAGCTCAGCGACTTCACGGTCCGTCTCCAATTCAAACTCCCCTCGGCCGGCAACAACGGCCTCTCGATCCGCTACCCGGGCAAGGGTGACCCAGCCTATGACGCGATGTGCGAACTGCAGGTCCTTGCCGAGGACTATGAAACGGTGAAGGGCAAACTCGACCCCCGTCAGGTCCACGGTTCGGCCTACGGCATGGTGGGCGCCCAGCGCGGATTCCAGAGGCCGACCGGCGAGTGGAACTTCCAAGAGGTCGCCGTCGTCGGCTCGACCATCAAGGTCGAACTCAACGGCTTCGTCATCCTGGACGCCGACCTCGCCAAGGTCGACCTGGCCTCGGTCATGGGCAAGAAGAAGCACCCCGGCCTCGGCCTGACCGAAGGCTACTTCGGTTTCGCCGGCCACAATGATCCGGTCGCTTTCCGCGACCTCTCCATCAAGGACCTGGCCGCCAAGTAAGGGTCGCCACCACCCCTCTTCAAAACCCCTCGTTTGAGGGGTTTTTTTGTTAAGTGCTAATTGCTATGAACTAGCAGGGGTCTTAATTGTCTAAACACGCAAGCCCCCATGCGCTTTCCTCGCCTTTACCTCGCCGTCGCCGGCACGCTGACCTTGACCGCCCTCTCGGCGGCCGAGCGCGTCCAGTTCAACCGCGACATCCGTCCGATCTTCTCCGACACCTGCTTCGCCTGCCACGGCCCCGACGAGAATAAGATCAAGGGCGGCCTGCGTCTCGACTCCCTCGAAGCCGCCCGCAAGGGAGGGAAATCCGGCGAGCCCGCCATCACGCCTGGGCATCCCGAGAAGAGCGAAGTGATGAAGCGTCTGCTGACCGACGATGCGGACGACCACATGCCGCCGGCGGAATTCCACAAGGTGCTTTCCAAGGATCAGATCGCCCTGGTCGAACGTTGGATCAAGGAGGGCGCCGAGTATCAGGGCCACTGGGCTTTCCAGATTCCGGTCAAGCCGTCCGTCCCGGCCATTCCCGCCGGCGGCAACGCGATCGACGCCTTCCTCGCCAACGGTCTCGCCGCCAAGGGACTCAAGCCGAACGGCGAAGCCCCCAAGGCCACGCTGCTCCGCCGCGCCGCCCTCGACCTCACCGGCCTACCGCCTTCCGACGCCGACCTGCAGGCTTTCCTCGCCGACGACTCAGCCGACGCCTGGTCCAAGGCCCTCGACCGCCTGCTGGCTTCGCCTCACTACGGCGAGAACATGGCCATGCAGTGGCTCGACTTCGCCCGCTACGCCGACTCCAACGGCTTCCAGAGCGACACCCAGCGCACGATGTGGCCCTATCGCGACTGGGTCATCAAGGCCTTCAACGAGAACAAGCCTTTCGACGCCTTCACGGTCGAGCAGCTCGCCGGCGACCTCCTGCCTAATCCGACGCGCGACCAGATCGTGGCCACGGCTTTCCACCGCAACCACCGCCTCAACGGCGAAGGAGGCCGCATCATCGAGGAATGGTTCGCCGAGAACGTCATCGACCGCATCGAGACGACGGGTTCCACCTGGATGGGGCTGACGATGAACTGCTGCCGCTGCCACGACCACAAATACGACCCGATCTCGCAGAAGGAGTTCTACCAGTTCTTCGCCTACTTCAACTCTAACGACGAGTCCGGCGTGCTCGGCGAATTCGGCGGCTCCGGCCGGACCCGAGCCGGCGGCAACACGCCGCCGGTGCTTCCGCTCCCGACCGTAGAACAACAGAAGCAGATCGACGCCACGGGCGCCGCGCTCGCCGCCGCCGAAGCCGCCCTCAAGGCTATCCCGACCTCCCAGCCCGACCTCCTGGCCAAGTGGCTGGAACGCCAGCGCGCCGCCTTTACCAAGGAAGGCGTGGCTTGGCATCCCCTCACCGATGAGAAAGTGACTGCGAAGGAGAACGCCGAATTCAAGCGCCTCGACGACGGTTCATGGCTCGTCTCGGGCGGCACCGCCTCCAAGGAGACCTACGTCCTCGAAGCCCCGCTGGACGCCGGCCTGCTGACCGCCGTACGCCTCGAAGCGCTGCCCGACGATTCCCACCCGGGCAAGAGCCTCGGCCGCGCCTTCAACGGCAACTTCGTGCTCAGCGGCTTCGAAGTCCGCCTGCGCGCCGCCGACGGCAAGACGACCTCCCTCCCCTTGGTGAAGGCGGAAGCTGATTACGACCAGCCGGGCTGGAGCATCGCCAAGCTCGCCCCTGCCCCGATGACAAAGGGCAAGCCGAAGAAGGCCGACAACAACAAGGCCGGCTGGGCGATCGGCGGCAACGCGCCCGAGAACCGCGTACCGCGTAAGGCGATCTTCTCCGTCACCCCGACCACCGTGCCGGCCGGAGCCAAGCTCGTCGTGGTCATGCGCCATGAAGCCCACGCCCAGCACAGCATGGGGCGCTTCCGCCTCAACGTTTCCGGTCAGGACCCCAAGCTGCTCTCGCTCAAGGCCGACCCCGCCGCCGAGGCCGCCCGCCGCCTCCTCGCCAAGCCCGCCGACAAGGTCACGGCCGCCGACAAGAAGGCGCTTGAGAAACTCTTCGCCGACAGCCCGGAACACCCCCGCTACGCCGCGACCGCCAAGGTCGCCGCCGCGAAGGCCGCCTTCGAGACGGCCAACACGGCCCCGGTCACGGTGATGGTGATGAAGGAACTGCCGAAGCCACGCGACGCCTTCGTGCTCCTGCGCGGCGAATACGACAAGATCGGCCCCAAGGTGGAACGCGCCCTCTTCCGCGCCCTGCCGCCCATGCCCGCCGGCGAACCCAACAACCGCCTGGGCTTCGCCCGCTGGCTCGTCAGCGGCACGCATCCGCTCACGGGCCGCATCTGGGTCAACCGCGCCTGGGAACGTTTCTTCGGCATCGGGATCGTGAAGACCTCCGAGAACTTCGGCTCCCAGGCCGAATGGCCGAGCAACCCCGAACTGCTCGACTGGCTGGCCGTCGAGTTCGTCGACCGCAAGTGGGACATGAAAGCGATGTATAAGCTGATCATGATGAGCTCTGCCTATCGTCGCAGCGCGGCTGTTACGCCGGAGATGCTGGAGAAAGATCCCGACAACCGCCTTCTCGCCCGCGGCCCCCGCTTCCGCCTGCCGGCCGAGGTCATCCGCGACCAAGCCCTCTGGACGGCCGGCCTGCTCGTCGACAAGCAAGGCGGCCCGAGCGTGAAGCCTTACATGCCCGAAGCGGTCTGGGACGAGACCAGCGTCTACGGCGACATGCGCAACTACAAGGCCGATACGGGCGAGGGACTCTGGCGCCGCTCGCTCTACACGATCTGGAAGCGCACCGCGGCACCGCCCACGATGCTGCTGTTCGATTCCGCGGGCCGCGAGGTCTGCACGGTGAAGCGCTCCCGCTCCAACACGCCGATGCAGGCGCTCTCGCTCCTCAATGAAGTCACCTTTGTCGAGGCCGCCCGCAAGCTCGCCGAACAGGCCCTGCGCCAGCCCGGAGACAACGAAGCCAAGCTCGCCTGGACGTTCCGCAAGGTGGTCCGCCGCGACGCCACGGCCGCCGAACTCGCCGTCCTCCGCAAGGGCCTCGATAAGCGCCTGGCCACCTTTGCGGCCGATCCGAGCCTCGCGCCGAAGCTCCTCGCCCAAGGCGTGAGCCCGGCCGCGGCCGACCTCGACCGCAACCAGCTCGCCGCCTGGACCACGACGGCCAACATCCTCCTCAACCTCGACGAAACCGTCACCCGCGAATGAACTGCAACGACCGTCAATTCCTCGGACTCGACCAGGCCACGAAGATGGCCCTGTCCCGTCGCACCTTCATCAAGGGCTCCGCCGGCGGCATCGGCCTCGCCGCGCTGGGCTCCCTGATGGGTACGCCGGCGTTCGCCGCCAATCCGGGCCTGGGCTTCCCCAACTTCAAACCGAAGGCAAAGCGCATCATCTACCTGTTCCAGTCCGGCGCCCCGTCGCAGATGGACCTCTTCGACCCGAAGCCGCAGCTCGAAGCGATGCGCGGCAAGGACCTGCCGGAATCCATCCGCAAGGGGCAGCGCCTGACGACGATGACTTCCGGTCAGAAGAACTTCCCGGTCGCGCCTTCGATCTTCAAGTTCAAGCAGCACGGCCAGTCGGGGAATTGGTTCAGCGAACTGATCCCGCACATCGCCTCGAAGTCCGACGAGTGGTGCGTGGTCCGCGCGATGCACACGGAGGCCATCAACCATGACCCGGCGATCACGTTCATGCAGACGGGCAGCCAGCTCGCCGGACGTCCCAGCATCGGCTCCTGGTCCGCCTACGGCCTCGGCAGCGAAAACGCCGACCTCCCCGCCTACGTGGTGATGACGTCCTTCGGCAGCGGTCGCCCGGACGACCAGCCGCTCTACGACCGCCTCTGGGGCGCCGGCTTCCTGCCGTCCAAGCTCCAAGGCGTGAAGCTCCGCAACAAGGGCGAGCGCGTGCTCTACCTGAAGGATCCCGAAGGCATCCCCCGCGAGGTCCGTCGCGAGCAGCTCGACGAGATCGCCGCGCTCAACAACCAGCGCCACGGCGTCCTCGGCGATCCGGAGATCCAGACCCGCATCTCCCAATACGAGATGGCCTTCCGCATGCAGACCAGCGTGCCTGACCTGCTCGACCTCTCCAAGGAGCCGCAGCACGTCCTCGACCTCTACGGTCCCGACGTGAAACGCCCGGGCTCCTACGCCTCCAACTGCCTCCTGGCCCGCCGCCTCTGCGAACGCGACGTCCGCTTCGTCCAGCTCTTCCACATGGGCTGGGACCACCACGGCGGCCTCCCGAAGGCCATCAAGGGCCAGTGCAACGACACCGACCAGGCCACGGCCGGCCTGCTCACCGACCTCAAGCAGCGCGGCCTG
>JBILLR010000079.1:0-5164 GCA_044375965.1 Opitutales bacterium | reverse complement strand
GGGACCTGAGGATGAATCATGTCCGCAGCATACATCCCGGTCTCCGGTTTCCCTTTGGGTGGGCGGATTCTCCGTCATTGATTCAGTCCTCGTTCTACATAGGGAATTACCCCTGAGGGTTAATATCGGGTTGAAGCAGAAAGGCTAGGGGGGGTAAGCAGGGATATGCGTTTGATACTTTGTTTCCTAGCAGCGGGTCTGGCTGCCGCTGACGTCACGGTCGAGCAGGTGAACAAGGCCCTCGGGGTCGAACTGTTCGCCGATACGAATCTCTGGGACGACGACGCCAAGGCCGTCGCCGAACGTCTGGCCTGGCCGCAGGAATCCGAGACGACCACGGACGCCAGTTACCGCCTCTATCCGAAGGATGCTTACCGGTTGCTGGATTGCCGTCCGTACTCGTGCGCCTTCATCTCGGAGATGAACAAGCCGAGCACCCTTTCGCTCATGTTCGCCAACAAAGGAGACTCCGTCTCGATCTCGGCCAAGGACGTCAAGGACAAGACCAAGGCCAAGGCCCGCGACGAGCAGATCAAGGATTACAAGAAAGCCATCGCCGACGATGCGAAGGACCTCGGCGACAAACTCACGGCTTTGTTCGGCAAGCCCTCGGCCGACCGCATGGGGCAGGGGCGCGCCACGAGCGAAGTCGTCCGCCGCTGGGATTGGAACGGTCATGCCTTCCTGCTGGCTTCACCCAAGGATGAGTATGTCGCCTTGCGCATCGTCTCGGTGAAATCCGCCGACGACGGCGGCCGCACCCGCGTATCCGATGCCGAGCTCTTCGCCCGCGCGAAGACCCGCGTCGAGAAGCGCCCGAACGGGGACGTGGTCCTGAAGGACATCCCCATGGTGGACCAAGGTCCCAAGGGTTACTGCGCCCCGGCTACCTGGGAGCGTGCCATGCGCTACATGGGCGTGCCGGCGGACATGTATGTGCTGGCCATGGCCGGACAGAGCGGCGCCGGCGGCGGCACTTCCGTCGTCGCCCTCGCCGCGGGCGCCAAGGACGCCGTCACCCGCGGCGGCCGGAAGATCGAATCGTTCAGCGGCAAGATCGATCCCTCGACCGTCGCCAAATACATCGACCGCGGCCTGCCGATCATGTGGGCGATGTTCTCGACCAAGCCTTATAATGAGCTTGCGAACGCTCGGACCAAGGAGCGTCAGGGCATGACGGATCCGGCGGCCTGGAAGAAGGCCGTCGCCGACGGGCGCAAGGGCCAGAAGGCCCTGCAGCCTAACCGCAACGAAGGACATGTCTGCATGATCATCGGTTACAACAAGGAGACCGGCGAGGTCGCCGTCTCCGACTCATGGGGTCCGAATTATGAGGAACGCTGGATCCTCGGCGTCGAAGCCACGCAGGTCAGCCAAGGGTCGATGACGGTGATCGGGTTCTAGTCGCACAGTGTGCGACTGCTAGTTGACACGTTGACAAGTTGATCGGTTGGCCAGTGGCCTCAGGTCACTCGTTGACGGGTTGACATGTTGGCAAGGGAGGCAGCCCGGCGAAGCCGAGAGGGGGCACGTGGGCATGGGTTGATAGCGAGGGCTAGAGCTAGGGCTGGGGCCTGGGCTAGTGAAACGTGAGGCAATCAAGGCAGGGCTGCAGAACTCAAGGGGGGACCGGGAACCGGATGTTTGGCTTGGGTGCATATGGTAGGGGCGTGCGGCTCGCGCGCCCGCGGATGACCGGGCCGGTCATCCCTACCCATGGCAGGGCTGCAGAACTCAAGGGGAGACAAAGGTCACTTCTTCTCGTCCGCCGCTTGCAACCGGCGCAGATGATGCTCGAAGATCTCTCGCCCTCGCTTGTTCGCCTGCTTGATCTCGTCTTCGGAGAAGTCTGCGAGCAGGTCCTGCAAGCTTTGCAGCTGTTCGCTGTCCATATCCTTCGCGCGGGTGAACATCCAGGCCAGGCCTTCGATGCGGTCCTGAGGAACTCCGCGCCCGCTGATGTAGCAGAGACCAAGGCAGAAGACGCCCTTAGGATGGAGTTGCTCCGCGGCCTTGCGAAACCAACGGGCGGCGATCGCGTCGTTGGCGAGGTCAGGATTCTCCCCGAAATAATCCGAACCAAGGTTGCACTGTGAGCGAGGTGAGCCGTGCTCGGCTGCCTGGCGTCGCCATTTCTTGGCTTCGTCGGCATCTGCGGCGACGCCATCGCCAACTTGATAGCACACGCTGAGCGAGTGTTCGGAGTCGACGTGTCCCTGCCGGGCGGCTTTCAGGTACCACTGGAAGGCTTCTTTCATGTCCGGAGCGACGCCGTCGCCGAGGCGCAGGGTCTGGGCCAGCGAATACTGGGCTTCGGCATAGCCTTGCTCGGCCGACCTGCGGCACCATTTCGCGGCTTCGGCCGCATCCTTCTTGGTGCCGCGTCCGGTATCCAGCAGCCCGGCGAGCCGGTGCTGGGCTTCGGCGTCACCCTTCTCCGCCTTGAGCTTCGTCTCGGTGAACTCCTTCAGATCGGCGGCGACCTCGGCAGGGTCACGTGCGTAGGGGGACGCATACTCCCGCCGGCCGGAAAGTTCGCGGGCCCTGCTTTCCGCCAGCTCGCGCTGTTCCTCCGTGAGGGTGTCGTAGTCTTCCCTGAAGACCTTAGGATCGAGTTCGTCGGAGGCATTGAGGGAGATCAGCCGCCAGGCCATCGACTCCACGGGATCAATCGGCGTGCCTAGGCCTTGTTCGTAGACGAACGACATGATGTGCGCGCAGCGATCGTGCCCGGCCATGGCTCCGTCCCGGACCCAGCTGACCACCGACTTGAAACGTTTCGTGTCCTTCGCATCGATGATCTCTTCGGCGAGATCCGCCCTGGCGGAATGATAACCGTGTTCGGCGGCCATCAGCTGCCACTTCCGGGCGGCCGCATGGTCGGCTTTGATGTCTTCGCCCGCGGTAAGAAGTTCGTACATCTCATACTCCGCCTCAGGCAGTCCGGTCTCGGCCGCCGCACGGATCATGGCGACGCCGGCGACGACATCTTTCTGGACGCCGATACCGAGCCGCAGGGCCGAACCATACATATACATCGCGAACGGGTGCTTCTTTTCCGCCGCGCTCCGGTGCAGGCGTGTGGCTTCAACCTGATTTTTCTCGGTGCCGATGCCATACAGGTGGCAATTCGCCAGGGTCGTGACTTTTTGTGGGTCGCCGCCGGCGGCCTCCCGTTTGGCCTTCGCGAAAACCGCGGCGGCTTTCGCTTCGCGGCTCGGCTCAGCGGCCCCTGCCGCGGGTTCGGCTGCCCGGGTTACGGGACGAGCCTGTTCAGGTTCGGTGAGGGTGAGGGCTGCGTAGGAGATGACGCAGGCGAGGCCGAGCGCGGAGGAGGTGACGATGAGGGGGCGGACGTAGGGACGCATCAGGAATGAATGATGAACGATGGAGGATGGATGATGAAGAAAGGCGGAGGAGAGATGTGAAACGGGTGGTCGGTGTTTTAATATAAAGTTCTAGACTGACATTTTCGTGGCGGCGGCGCAAGGGGCGCGGGGAAGATTTCCTAGGCATAAGTAACTTATGACTACGGCGGGCGGAGCATTAGGCGGACGAATGGGCGCGCGGCGGAGCCGCCGGAGCGTCCGAGGACCGGGCGGCGGCCAGGTCAAGGTAGGGGCGGGCGGCTCGCGCGCCCGAGGATGACCGGGCCGGTCATCCCTACCCAAGGCAGGGTTGCAGAACTCAAGGGGAGACCGGGAATCGGAGCCGCGAGCGGTTCGCGGTTGGGGGCGGCAGAGGGACGAGGGCTACTAGGTCAGCACGCAGTGCTGACCCTACCTTGCGTTATGCGGACGCGTCGCCGACGCGTCCCTACCCAAGCAAAAGGGCGCGACTGGTGTCGCGCCCTGAGGGGGTGAGGGTGGGCAGGGGGCTTATTTCTTATCGCCTTCGAGCTTTTCCTTCAGTTCGGGGTGCTTCTTGAGCAGTTCTTCCTTCTGCTCGGGGGTCATCTTGTCGAAGCGTTCCTTCATCTTCTCGCGCAGCTTGGCCTTCTGCTCCGGGGAGAGGTTCTCGCCGCGTTCCTTGAGCTTGGCTTTGAGTTTCTCCTTCTGTTCGGGGGTCAGGTTGTCGGCGCGTTCCCGGGCGGCGGCCTTGGCTTTTTCGATCTTCTCGGCGGCCTCGGGGTGTTCCTTCAGCCAGGCCTGACGTTCCTCAGGGGACATGTCCTTGATCTTTTCGAGCGCCTCGCGGAGTTCGGGATGCTGTTTGAGGAATTCTTCGCGGGGGTCGCCGGCGCGCTTGGCGGCGGCTTCCTTGCGGGAGGGTTTGTCGCCTTCGGGGACCGCTTGGGAGAGCGTGGCCGCGAGGACGAGGGCGAGGAGGGAGAGACCGAGGGTTGAGGATTTCATAGGTGTACGTAGAAGAAACACCGCGTGATACGTATAAGTTGCATGATGCTATGAGGGGGCTGCGGGCAAGTTGACACGTTGACAAGGTGCGCACACGAGAGGCCCGGAGGCACAGAGGCTCGGAGGACCGGAAGACACGAGAGTATGGAGTATGGGGAGAGCCTGCCGAGGCGGGTTGAAGAGGGTAGGGGCGTGCGGCCCGCGCGCCCGCGGATGACCGGGCCGGTCATCCCTACCTAACACAGGGCTGCAGAACTCAAAGGGGGACCGGGAATCGGATGATTGGCGGGGGCGGATAAGGTAGGGGCGTGCGGCCCGCGCGCCCGCGGATGACCGGGCCGGTCATCCCTACCCTTGTCAGGTATAGGCGGTTGGCGGTTGGGAGCTGCGCAGGGACGAGGGCGACTAGGTCAGCACGCAGTGCTGACCCTACCTTGAGATGAGCGGATGCGATGTCATCGCATCCCTACCTTGGGTCAGACGAGGCGCTGGTAGGCCCAGAAGAGGCCGGCGAGGGCTATCAGGGCGGAGGCCGGGATGACGACCCAGCGGCGATACTTTTCCTCGTCCTTGAGCCAGAAAGTGGCGGCCACGGCCAGGCCGATGACGGCGAGCTGGCCGAGTTCGACGCCCACGTTGAAGCCGAGCAGGGCGCTGATGACCGAGCCCTCGGGGATGCGTTCATCGACGAGCCGCTGGGCGAAGCCCAGGCCGTGGATCAATCCGAAGACGAAGACCAAGAGCAGGCGGAACCGTCCGTAGGTCGGGCGGAAGATGTTTTCGAGGGCCACGATGGCGATCGAGGCGGC
>JBILLR010000020.1:0-15606 GCA_044375965.1 Opitutales bacterium | reverse complement strand
GCGACATCCAGCATCCGGCCGGCAAGCACGACGTCACCTTCGAGAACGCCCAGGCCCGCGAACGCACGCAGATCCTGATGGACGTCGCCAACCAGAGCCACGGCTTCGTCGTCGGCACGGGCGACCTCTCCGAAGCCGCGCTCGGCTGGTGCACGTTCAACGCCGACCACATGTCGATGTATCACGTGAACATCGGCGTGCCGAAGACCCTGGTGAAGCACCTCGTCGCCTGGGCCGCCCATGCGCGCCACGTCGGCACCGAACGCGCCATCCTCGAGGACATCGTCGCGACCCCGGTCAGCCCCGAACTGCTCCCGCCCGGCGACGACGGCGAGATCGCCCAGCAGACCGAGATGCTGGTCGGCCCGTACGAGCTCCACGACTTCTTCCTGTATCACGTCATCCGCAACGGGTTCCGCCCCTCCAAGGTCCTCTGGATCGCCGAGCACGCGTTCGCCGGGAAATATGATCAGACGGAGATCCGGCACTGGCTCCGTTCGTTCCTGAACCGCTTCTTCAGCCAGCAGTTCAAGCGTTCCGTGATGCCCGACGGCCCAAAGGTGGGCTCGCTGGCCCTGTCCCCCCGCGGCGACTGGCGCATGCCTTCCGACGCCGAGGCGACGGCGTGGCTTGCCGAACTGGGCTAAGCCTGCTTGATGGGAGGCGTGAGCCTTCCCGCCCAGACGCATCCCGCCGCCACCCAGGCCCTCCTGGCGAAGCTGGGCGCGGAGGTCGTGCGGACGGACGAGGCGTCGTGTTTCGCCGCGTCGTTCGACAACATGCGGCTGTCCTTCATGCCCGAGGCGGTCATCCGCCCGGCGACGGAAGACGACATCGGCGTCACGCTGAAGCTCGCCAACGCCCATCGCGTCCCGGTCACCGTCCGCGGCCGCGGCACCGGCACGACCGGCGCCTGCGCCCCGATCAAGGGCGGCTGGGTCATCCACCTCGACCACTGGGACCAGATCGAGATCGATCCGGTCTCCGCGATGGCGACGGTCCAGCCCGGCGCGATCACGGCGCACATCAATGACCGCGCCGCGCCGCACGGCCTCTTCTTCCCGCCCGACCCGTCGTCGGTGAAGCACTGCAGCATCGGCGGCAACATCGCCACCAACGCCGGCGGCCTGCGCGCCGCGAAATACGGCGTCGTCCGCGACCATGTCTACGCCCTCGAGGGCTTCCTGCCCACCGGCGAGAAGGTCCGCTGGGGCGCCCCGCTCCGCAAGTTCGTCAGCGGCCTCAACCTGCGCGACCTGTGGATCGGCTCCGAAGGCACGCTCGGCGTGATCACGAAGGCGACGATCAAACTGTCCGCCCTGCCCGCCGCCCGCCGCACCTTCCTGCTGGCCTTCAAGACCGACGAAGCCGCCCTCGAGGCCGCCATCGACCTGCTGTCCCTCCGCGTGAACCCGTCGGTGCTCGAGTTCCTCGACGTCCAGACGGTCGCCGCCACGGAGCAACGCCGAGGAAAACGCGTGTTCACCGACGCCGAACTGTCCGGCTCGGCCGAGACCCATGCGGCCTTGCTGGTCGAGATCGACGGACATACCGCCGCGCTGGCCGAAGACGCCGCCAAGGTCGTCGCCTGGGCCAGGCACCACGCGGTCGCCTTCCGCGCCCCCGAAGCCGAGGCGGAAGCCGAAGCGCTCTGGGAACTGCGCCGCACCTGCTCGCAGGCGATGTTCGCCCTCGGCGACGCGAAGCTCAACGAAGACGTGGTGGTGCCGATCCGCAGCTACGTCGCCCTGCTCCGTTTCACCCGCGAGGTCCGCGACCGCATCGGCCTGGCGACCCCGACCTTCGGCCACGCGGCCGACGGCAACTTCCACGTGCACATCATGTACGACCGGTTCAATCCGGAGCACTGCCGCAAGGCCGAACAGGCCATCCGCGAGGTGATGGAGAAGGTCGTCGAACTCGGCGGCGCGATCACGGGCGAGCACGGCATCGGCCTGGCGAAGTCGCCTTTCCTCTCGCTGCAGCACACGCCGGACGAAATCGCCGCGATGCTCGCGATCAAGAAGGCCTTGGACCCGAACGGCATCCTCGCCCCCGGCCAGATCTTCGAACCTTTCAACGTCTGGGAACATCGCCCGATCAAGGTGACGCTGCCCTGGGACAAACACTGAACCATGCCTCGCACCGTCGCCGTCTTCGATTGGGACGGAGTCGTCATCGACTCCTCCGTCGCCCATGAACGCTCCTGGGAGGCCTTGGCCAAGGAAGAGAACCTTCCCCTGCCCTCCGATCACTTCAAGCGCGGCTTCGGCAAGCGCAACGAGCTGATCATCCCGGACATCCTCGCCTGGACGCGCGACCCCGCCGAGGTGAAGCGCCTTTCCAACCGCAAGGAGGCCCTCTACCGCGACATCGCCCGCACGGGGCACGTCCGCCTGCTGCCCGGCGTCCGCGAACTCTGCGGCGCCCTCAAGGACCTCGGCATCCCCTGCGTCATCGGCACGTCGACGCATAAGGAGAACCTCGCGCTGTCTTTCGAGCTCTTCGGCATCGGCCACTTCTTCGCGGGCGCGATCGCCAGCGAGGACGTCAACAAGGGCAAGCCCGACCCCGAAGTGTTCCTGAAGGCCTGCGCCCTCGGCGGCGGCGATCCGGCGACATCTTTCGTCTTCGAGGATTCCTTCTCGGGCCTCCAAGCCGGCCTGTCCGGCGGCTTCATCACGATCGCGCTGGCGACGACCAACACCCGCGCGCAGCTGGCGCCCGTCGGCGCCCACCGCATCGTGCAGGACCTCTCCGAGGTCGACCCGCAGTGGCTCGCCCGCGGGCGCCTGGGCTGAGATGGAATTCCGCCTCAAATCCGACTACCGCCCGATGGGCGACCAGCCGACCGCGATCGCCGCGCTCGACGCCTCCCTCCGCGCCGGCAACGGCCGCCAGACGCTCCTCGGCGTGACGGGCTCGGGCAAGACGTTCACGATGGCGAACCTGATCGCCCAGCAGCAACGCCCGGCCCTTATCATCTCGCATAACAAGACGCTGGCCGCCCAGCTCTACTCGGAGTTCAAGAACTTCTTCCCCGACAACGCGGTCGAATACTTCGTCAGTTACTACGACTACTACCAGCCGGAGGCTTACGTGCCGGCGACGGACACGTTCATCGAGAAGGACTCGGCCATCAACGAGGACATCGAGCGCCTCCGCATCAGCGCGAGCAGCGCCCTGCTCTCCCGCCGTGACGTCGTCGTCATCGCCTCGGTGTCCTGCATCTACGGCCTCGGTTCGCCCGAGGACTTCCTGGCCGCGATGATCTCCCTCAAGGCGGGCATGACCCTGCGCCGGGATGAGCTCCTCGCGAAGCTGGTGGCCAACCAATACGTCCGTAACGACGCCATCCTGGAACGCTGCAACTTCCGCGCCCGTGGTGAGACGATCGACGTCTGGCCGGCCTACATGGAGTCGGCCATCCGTCTGGAGTTCTGGGGCGACACGCTCGAGGCCATCCGCGAGCTTGACCCGGTCAGCGTGAAGCCGGGCAAGCAGCTCCAGAAGTTCGACCTCTACCCGGCCAACCAATACGTGATGGCCCCGGGCCGCGTGAAGGCCGCCGGTGACGCGATCCGCGCCGAACTCGAGGAGCGCGTGGCCTATTTCGAAAAGAACAACCGCCTCGTCGAAGCCCAGCGCATCCGGATGCGCGTCGAACACGACCTCGAGATGCTCCGCGAGACTGGCTTCTGCCCGGGCATCGAGAACTACTCGATGCATATGTCAGGGCGTCGCCCCGGCGAGCGCCCGCACTGCCTCCTGGACTTCTTCCCGAAGGACAAACTGATCTTCATCGACGAAAGCCATGTCTCGGTCTCCCAGATCGGCGGCATGTATCACGGCGACCGCGCCCGCAAGGAGCGCCTTGTCGAGTTCGGCTTCCGCCTGCCTTCCGCCTTGGAGAACCGTCCGCTGCGCCCGGAGGAGTTCGACGAACTCGTCGACCAAGCGGTCTACGTCTCCGCCACCCCGGCGCCCCACGAATACAAGGTCTCGGCCGTCATCGCCGAACAGGTCATCCGTCCGACCGGCCTGCTCGACCCGATCATGGAGGTCCGCCCGATCGCCGGCCAGGTCGAGGACATCATCGGCGAGGCGAAGGCCGTCGCCGCCCGCGGCTTCCGCACGCTTGTCACGACGCTTACGAAGCGGATGTCCGAAGATCTCGCCAACTTCATGCGGGGCAGCGGCCTGAAGGTCGAATACCTGCACTCCGACATCGATGCCATCGAACGCGTCGAAATCCTGCGTCGCCTGCGCGCGGGCCACTTCGACGTCCTGGTGGGCGTCAACCTCCTCCGCGAAGGCCTCGACCTTCCCGAGGTCGCGCTCGTGGGCATCCTCGACGCGGACAAGGAAGGCTTCCTCCGCAGCGAGACGAGCCTCATCCAGACTTCCGGCCGCGCGGCCCGCCATCTCGAAGGCAAGGTCCTGCTCTACGCCGACGTGATGACGAAATCGCTCACCCGCGCGCTGACCATCTGCGGCGACCGCCGCAAGCGCCAGGAAGCCTACAACGCCAAACATGGCATCACGCCGAAGAGCACGCAGCGTAAGATCGAGGAAAGCCTGGTCGAACTCGAGGCCGACGAGGCCCTCGCGGTGGCCGAAGGCACCGACGACCGAGACATCGCCCACGTGCTGGCGGACATGGAGGCCGAGATGCTGGCGGCGGCGGACGAACTGCAGTTCGAGCGCGCGGCCACGCTGCGCGACCAGATCGAAGCCCTGCGCACCGGCAAGCCGGCGTCGCCGAAGCGGCACAAGGGCCGTCGTTGATCAGCCGAACCGGCGGGTCAGGTCGGCATCCGTCCACTCTGCATAGGTCCGGCGTCCCCGCGGGCAGGTGCCGGGCTGGGCGGTGCGGAACAGCGCCTGGACGAGCTCCATCAGTTCGGCGTCGGAAAGACCGTCGCCCTTGCGACGGGCTTTGTTCACGGCGATCTTGGCGAGGGCGTCGTAAGCCAGCGAGGGACGACCGAAGTCACCTTCGCGGCGGGCCATCTCGGCGAGCAGATCGCGGACGAAGGCCAGGGCTTGCTCCGCCTCGAGCCAGGCGGGCAAGGCCTGGATGCGCCAGAAGTTGCGGCCATATTCCTCGAAGTCGAAACCGGCGGACGCCAGCAAAGCCCGGCGCTCCTTGAGCACCGCGGCGGGCAGCGGCTCGAGTTCGATGCTCAGCGGGACGAGCAACGGCTGACTGACCGGTTTCTGCGCGGTGAACTGGGCGAGGATGGACTCGTAAAGCACGCGCTGGTGCGCGGCGCCGATGTCGAGGATGGCCAGCCCCGTGGGCGTCTCGAAGGCGGCACGTTCCTCGCGCAGACGGGAAAGCAGGCGCCAACCAAGACGTACCGCAGGCGCATGGGCGGAAGAAACCGGCACAGGGGAAGGCGGCGGGACATACGCCGGGCCCGCTCCGGCCGGCGGCACCACCACGCTCACGCTCGGGACGGCGGCGGCCAACGGACTGGCCGGAACGATGGCGGGCATCGTCTCAGCCGGCAGGCCTTGGTCGCCACGGGCGCGCAGGACCACGAGGACCGACTCGATCAGGAAATTGCGCACCTTGGCCTCGTCGCGGAAGCGCACCTCACGCTTGGCAGGATGGACGTTCACGTCCACCCAAGCGGGATCCATCTCCAGGAAGACGAACGCCAGCGGATAGCGTCCCTTCGGAATCAAGGTGTGGTAGCTCTCGGTGAGCGCGAAGGCCATCGTGCGGCTGTCGACCGGACGTCCGTTGACGACCGTGACGAGATCCTGACGCGTCCCACGGCTCACGCCGGGCTTGCCGAGCAGGCCGCTGAGTCGCATGCCCGGTCGTTCGAAGACCGGCATGATGGTGACTTCTTCGGCCACCTGGCGGCCCCAGATCTCGCGGACGCGATCCAGGAGCGGCGCGTTGCCGGGCGAACGAAAGATCTCCCGGCCATCCTCGCGCAGCAGGAAACCGACTTCAGGATGCGCGATGGCGTAGAGGCGGACCAGGCGGACGATATGAGCGGCTTCGGTCTCGTCGGACTTCAGGAACTTCAGGCGGGCCGGGACCGGATGAAAGAGGTTGGCGACCTCGATGCGCGTCCCCGGAGCCATCCCGTGATCGCGTCGGTGGACGAGCTTGCCGCCATTGACGGCGATCTCCGTGCCCGAGGGCGCGGCCGCCGGGCGGGTCTGCATCGTGAAGCGGGCCACGCTGGCGATGGAAGGCAGCGCTTCGCCGCGGAAGCCGAAGGTGGCGATGCGGTCGAGGTCGGCGGCCAGCTGGATCTTGCTGGTCGCATGGCGCTCGAGGCTCAGCAGGGCTTCGTCGCCCGTCATCCCCTTGCCGTCGTCCTCGACGATCATGCGGGCCTTGCCGCCGCGGGAGAAGTCGACCGTCACCCGGCGGGCGCCGGCGTCGAGGGAGTTCTCGAGCAGTTCCTTGATGACCGCGGCCGGGCGCTCCACCACCTCGCCGGCGGCGATCTGGTTGGCCACGGTCGGCTCAAGGATGCGAATCGTCGACATGGTCAGGCAGGCCCGGGCGCGGACCGTCCGGAGGGACGACCGAGGGCGCGGCTGGGGCGGACGGAAGGCACCGTAAGACCTTTGCCCTTAGCCCCCTCCCCTGCAAGTCGAACGGCTCGGAAACGGTCTTTGTTGCGCCCGGCCCAAGGATGCCAACCTTGCTGGCGTGTCGAACCGCCTGGCCCACGAAAGCTCCCTGTATCTCCGCCAGCACGAGGCCAACCCCGTGCACTGGTGGCCTTGGTGCGCCGAGGCCTTTGAAGAGGCCAAGGCGAAGAACAAGCCGGTCTTGGTATCCGTCGGTTATTCCTCCTGCCACTGGTGCCACGTGATGGCCCGCGAGTCCTTCGAGCAGCCCTGGGTGGCCGACCTGATGAACCAGCACTTCGTCTGCATCAAGGTCGATCGCGAGGAGCGCCCCGAAGTCGACAAGCTGATGATGGACGCCGTGCAGATGATCCAAGGTCACGGCGGCTGGCCGCTGAACTGCTTCTGCCTGCCGGACGGACGGCCCTTCTTCGGCGGCACTTACTTCCCGCCCGAGGACCGCGGACACGGCCAGGTCCCTTGGCCGCAGCTGCTGATGCGGGTCTCGGATTTCTATCATCGCAACAAGTCCGAGCTCGCCGCCAACGCCGACGCCATCGCGCAGAACCTGACCCACCTGACCCGCGCCCCCGATGCGGACGGCAGCGCGCCTTCGCCGGACGACCTCGTGGCCGCCGCCCGCCGGATCTGCGAGCAGCACGACGACACCTTCGGCGGCTTCGGCGCCGCGCCTAAGTTCCCCTCTCCGCACACGCTCAACCTGCTGCTCGGCCTGCGCGGCGCCGCGACGGTCGCAGCCGACCGCGCCCTCGCCACGCGCATCGACGCGGCCCTGACCATCACGCTCGGCGCCATGGCCCGCGGCGGCCTCTTCGACCAGGTCGGCGGCGGCTTCCATCGCTACTGCGTCGACCGCGACTGGACGGTGCCGCACTTCGAAAAGATGCTGTATGACAACGCCCAGCTCATCGGCACCTACGCCGAAGCCTGGGCGCGTTACCGCGACCCCCTCTACGCCGACGTCTGCGCCGAGACGGTCGGCTGGCTCCTGCGCGAGATGCGCACGGCCAACGGGCTGTTCGCCGCCTCGCTCGACGCCGACACCGACCACCATGAAGGCACCACGTACCTGTGGACGGCCCCGGAAGTGGCCGCGGCGCTGGGCGATGAGGCCTTTCCCTTCGCGCAGGCCTACGGCCTTTCGGACAAGGGTAACTTCGAAGGAAGGAACATCCCGAAACTCAAGGGCGACCATGCGGCGCGCAGACGTTTCGCCGCGGCACGCGCCAAGCTCCTCGCGATCCGCGACCGTCGGCCGCAGCCCGTGCGTGACGACAAGAACCTGCTCAGCTGGAACGCCCTGCTCGTCGGCAACCTCGCCAAGGCCGGCTGGATCTTCGGCCGCAAGGACTGGGTCGAACTCGCGCTCGAGACCGAGGCCGCCCTCTGGGCCCGCTTCGCCCGCGAAGACGGCGCCCGCCTGCTCTCCGTCGCGCACGTCGACAAGACCACCCTCGACGGCAACCTCAGCGACTTCGCCTGGCTCGCCGAAGCCGAACTGAGCCTCGCCGCCTACGCGCCTTGGGCGCGTCCGGGGACGGCCCATCCCTACGCCGCCCGCGCCGAATCACTCCTGCTCGCCTCGCTCGAACGCTTCGGCGATCCGCATGCCGTCGGCGCGTTCGTCGTACCGGCCGAACGCGACGACCTCTCCGTCCGCCAGAAGGACTGGTTCGACAACGCCGTGCCCGCGGGCAATTCGTCCCTCCTGCATGGCTTCGGCCAGCTCCAGATGCTTTCCGCCGACCCTCGCTGGGCGCGGGAGTTCGCCGACCTTTCGACCGCCTACGGCGGACTCTGCAAGAACGTCCCCAGCGGAGTCGCCCATGCCCTGGACGGCATCGCCCGCTTCGCCATCGGCCATGCCACGGTCAAGGCGAACGGCGGCTGGGACGAACTTCGCGACGCCCTGAACGGCGACGAGCAGACGGGGCCGCACGTCCGCCCTTATCGGCCCGTCTTCCTGCTGCCGTCGCCTGCGGCGACCGGCTTCGCCGTCTGCGTAGGCCAGACCTGCCTCGCGCCCGTCAAGAGCGCCCAGGAAGCCGCGGCGAGCCTCTGACGGCCAATCCGCTCTTGCTCGCTCCGTGGGGAGCGCGAACATCCTCTGAGGCATGTCAGCCGACCCTCATTACGTCTACGGTCAAGGGCAGAGCTCCCGCTCGAGCCATGCCATCCTGCTGGGGACGGTGACGGTCGAGGTGATCGGCTACAAGGAGCGACGCTACCGTCCCAACTGGAGCCGGATCGGCCTGCTCTTCCCGATCGCCATGGTCTTGCTCTGGGTAGGCCTCTCGGAGGCGAACTACTTCAAGGAACGCTTCATGAACGGGATACCGTCGACGCGCCGGGCCGACATGTATCTCTACCTGCCGGACAGCGCGGCCAATTCCGCCGCGAACTTCTTCCTCAGCAAGGAGCAGGTCCGCCTCCGCGAAAGGGCGAAGCTGCTCACGGCGAAGGATTCTTACGGCCGTTCTGCCCACCTCTATCGCAAGGGAGAATACTTCGTGAGCGTGGCGAAGGAAGCCCTCGCCCGCCAGGATTACGCCGAGTTCGCCCGCTACATCGGGACCGGCGCGCAGCTGACCCCCGCCAACCTGGAGGCCCAGCGGCTGTGCGCGGACCTCTTCTTCGCCTTCCAACGTCCGCTGGACGCCTACCAACTGCTCGAGGAGTCGCTCGTCTTCGCCAAGCAGGACCGAGATTATTTCCGCCAATACGTCCAACGTTGCTTCATGTTGGACCAGGACGCGCGCCTCATCGCCACGGCGACGAAACACCTGGCCGACCCGGAGGTGGCCGAGGATATCCGTGCGGACCTCCGGCTGGCCGCCGCGCAGGCCCATTTCCTCCGCGGAGACTTCGCCGACGCCGCCCGGCTCATCAAGGAACACCGCCTCGACCAGACGGCCGACGGTTACCTGCTGAACTGCCAGCTGCTCTGGGAAAGCGGCGACCGTTCGGGCGCCCTCGCGGAACTCGACGCCGCGCTGGCCGTCTTCCCCGCGGGCGTCCGTCTGCTCGAGATGAAGGCCCGCTGGCTCAAGGACAGCGGCGATTTCAACCGGGCCCAGGACACGCTCGACCTCCTCGCCATCAGCCAGCCCGGCCGTCCCGGCCCTCTGATCCAGTCGCTCTACCTGCTGCCGGGCGAAGCCGGCCGGCCGCGCCGCGAGGCCATGGTCGAGAAGATCGTCGCGACGTTCGGCAACCAGGAGCAGCCGTTGCTGGACCTCGCCCGCTTCGGCAACGACACCGCGGACGTCGCGCTCACCGCCCGGCTCGCGAAGCTCGCGCTCGAACGCAAGTTCGGCAACCGCGTCCGCTTCGACCTGGTCCACGTGGAATGCCTGCTCAACGCCGGCCGCGCGCGGGAGACGATCCTGCTCGTCGACGCCCTCTACAAGCAGGCCGAACGCGACCAATGGGTGGCCGAGACGCGCATGGCCTTCGACGCCCTCCGCACCATCGCCTACTTCTCCGACGGCCAGACCGAGATCGGCTCCATCAACCTCCAGAAGCTCCTGCAGCACCGCAAGGTGCCGCCGCAGGTGCTGGTCGCCGCCAGCCGCAAGCTCATCGCCGCCAAGCGTTACGACGAGGCCAACGAGGTGCTCATCCAGGCCCACCTGCAGAATGAGACCAACCAGGCGGCGCTCATGCAGATCGTCCAGCTCAAGCTCGACCACCCGCGCATCGCCGCCGACCTCGAGACCTATCTCCGCCGGCTGATGCTCAACCGCCGCCCTTCGCCGGAAGTCCTCCGGGCCGCCCTACGGCGACTCGGTTCGGACACCTACCTTTTCTCGGCCGACCGCGAGACGCTGCTGCGCGACGTCGAAGCCAAGCTTACGGGGCCGGCGTCGGCTCCGGGCGTTCGGTGACCTCGAAATAGGTCACGGAACCGAGCTTGGTGCCGTCGGGAAGCCACAGGCCGCGGCTGCATCCACGGTTCACGAATTCTTCGGCCTCGGAGGCGGAGAGCACCGCGCCGGCCATGGCGATGCCTTCGGCTTCGAGGGCGGACGTGGCGATGGCGCGCACGGGGCCGGCAAGCGTGACGGCCTGACCGGTGCGAGGGTCGACGAGGTTACAACGCTCGGGATCCGCCGTCTTGCTGGCCATCGCGAAGCGGCAGAGTTTAAGCTCGGAGCGGGGGCCGACGCCGATGCGCCAGCCGGCGGATTCGCCGGGCGGATCGAGGGCGAGGGTGACGCTGCCGGAAGCCATCAGCAACGCGCGGTGGATGCCCCAGCTGCTTTCGAGCATGTCCGCCATGCGGTCGAGCGCGTAACCGCGGACGATGGCGCCGAAATCGACGGCGGCGCCGAACTTGGCGCAGGTAAGTTCGCAGCCCTCGAGCTTGAATTCCCCTTCGCGATAGGCGTTCCAGACCTGCTGCCAGGTCGCGTCATCCTGGTTGAATGTCGCGTCACCGCGCTCGCGCCAATAACGGAACAGCGCCCCGGCGGTAGGGTCGAAGGCCCGACCGGTGTCGGCGCTGACGTCCTTCGAGAAATTCCAGAGAGCCTGCACGTGCTCGGAAGCCGCGACCATCGCGCCTTCGGGCATGAGGTTGATCGAGGAGACGGGGCCGCTGTCGTGGCGCAGGTCGGTCTGGAAATCGAGGTCGTCAAGGAACTGGAAAAGGCCCTCGGCCGCGTTGCGCGCGTAGACGCCGTCTTCAGCGGCGATACGGACCCAGAAACGGGAGCCGAAGGCCTCGTGCGAGAAGTTGTGGATGATGGGGGCGGTGTCTTCCATGGCTTATTTCTTGGTACGAAAACCGTTTCCATGGCCTTTGGCAACCAGCACCCAATATCGGTCGCCTCCGCCGGCACGAAGCGACAGCGGCAGGACCTCGTAACCCGGGACGGCCGGCACGCTGGCGTCGGTCGCCGGAATCAACCTCAACGGAGCCTTGGCCGCCTGGGGAAACTCGCCGAAGCCGACCGGGTGCTTTCTCAGGTAATAAGGCAAAGGCCAATAATGTCCGCCTTCCACGGCGACATAGAACTTAGGTCCGTAAGCCTTGGCCATGGCCTCGACGCCGGAACGGAATTGCCCGACTTCGAAGTCATCCGTCGGCGAGTGGGAGGACAGCGGCTGCCGCGCGGCGAAGGCGACAGCGGCCAGACCAAGCGCCGACGCTGAGATGCGCCCGGCCCCTCCGACGAGCAAGTAGGGAAGCCCAAGCGCCAGGGGCAGCGAGAAGACCAACAACAGGAGCCACGGGGTCTTGTAGGGCAGCGTGAGGTGGAACAGGAAGACGAGGAGCGCGACCAAGCAGGGCAGGTCGGCCCCATGGCGGCTCCGCCAACGGACCGGCGAGAGCCCGGAGCGAGCCAAGGCGAAGACCGCGAGCCAAGCGGCCGCCCAGCCCCAAGGGGCCATGCTTACGGCGAACAAGGTGTCTTCGGACTGTCCGCTGGCGACGCCGAGGGCGCGGGCCAGCTGCACCCACCAGGTCTTCAGGCCATCCAGGTCCGTGAAGCCGACTGATTGGAACAACGCCCAGGAGGCGATCAGGCCGAAGCCGAAACGGAGCCATCGTCGGTCTGGCACGAATCGACGCAACAGCCACAAGGCCACGATGAACAGGAAGAGGTAGGCCGCCGCGGTGACCTTGCAGGCGAGGGCGAAGCCGAAGGCGACTCCGGAAAGAAGCCACCAACGGGAATCGGGCGCCGACCCTTCGGCGCGCATCCACAGCGCGACGCCCCAGACAAAGCCGGTCACCAGGAGCATCTCCTGGACGAAGTAATACCCGAACGGCGTGCATCCACCGGTAAGCACGATGAACGCCGCGGTGACATAGCGCGGACCCTTCCCCGCGCCCGGCAGGATTAGGGCCGCCGCGGCCATCAATCCCAGGAAGATCGAGACGATGCTGCGCAGGAAGTGTTCATCCATGTCCATCGGCGCTGTGCCCGTCAGCTTGGCAGAGATGAGCATGGCGGTCGCCAAAGTCGGACCGTGGAATTTGTCCTGATGCGCGCTGTAGGGCGTGCCCTCGGAGAGTTCCTTCGCCAAAGACCACTGGACGGCTTCGTCCGCGTGGAGCAAGCCAGGAGGGACGAAGGCGATCGCTGACCAGAGCAAGGCAACGGTGACGACGAGGGCCAGGCCGAACCGGGAGACCGCACCCGACTGGTTCGCCGCGTCCGTCATCACACGCCGAAGTGTTTCTGCAGCGCCGACTTGATGTCGAGCGGCACGAGCGCGGCCGACATCGGTCCCTGCGCCTCGCGCCAGGCGTAGACGGTCGTCAGGGCGCCCTTGGCGACGGCCCGCTCGCCGACGGCGGCGGTGAAGCCCCAGACGAGCTTCTTATCCCCGATCTCGACCGGCGTCAGCGCGACGGTCACGACATCCTCTCGATAGATCGGCGAAAGGAAGTCGCACTCCACGCGTACGCGCGGGAAGCCGGTCAGCTTGGCGCCTTCCGTGCGGAGGAAAGGCAGCTGGAGATGACGGAAGAGGGCCTCCTCGGTCGCCTCGACCCAGAAGAAAACCGTCGAGAAATGCACGATGCCGGCGGCGTCCGTGTCGGAGAAGTTGGCGCGGTAATCCGCCGTGAATGATGCCATGTGGACATGGAAACCGTCCGGCCGGTCGGCGCAACCGTCAAGGCGCCTTCCGACCCCCCTTACGCAGCCAAGACACCGAGGTCCAGGCTCCACCGGAAGCAGCGACGCAGGCGCGGAGGAAGGCCTGCGGCTCCTGCTGGACGCTGAAGAGATAGAGCCGCGGCCCGCGGCCCTGCGGCGCCCGGGCGAAGGCGTCCAACCATTCGCGCTGCCAACGCGTCTGCCCCTTCTGCGCTCCCCCGGACTTGTGATACGAGCTGTCGGACCAGACCATCTTGGGCTCGCCCTTCTTCGTCTCGTAGAGACGGACGCCGTCCTGGAAATCCGAGAAGACCACCAAGGCGTCGTAGGACTCGGACAGCAGCCGATCGAGCCACGCGCCCAACGAGCCTTTCTCGCAGGCCGTCCGGACCTTCGCCTGCACCATCCTTCCCGCCGGGGTGAGGGTTTCGACGACCGTCTGCGTGGGCCCTTCGCGCAGGCGGGGCGCCTCACCATGGAAGTTGCGGCCATGGACGACCTTGTCGCCCAGCCCGACCACGCGGGCGCCGTCGAAACGGAAGACGTCCGCGTCCGGAAACTGCTTTCGGATCTCGGCTTCGACGCGCGGCAGATAGGAACGCATCGACCCGGAACAATCGAGATAGACCGCCACGCGTTGGGCGCGAATGAACGCGCCCATCACCGGACGCCCTGTGAACCCGGCGCGATTACCCAGACCGGTGCCCAGGCCGTTTCCACCGAAGGCGCCTGGTCCGCGGCCGAAACCGCCCTTCCCTTTGGCGGCCGCCAGACCGATCAGCCCCGTCTCAAGGGTCGGCGTCTTCATCGGTGGCAGCGCCAGCGTCGCGCTGGCGGACCTAGAGACGAGACGCTTAACCGGCATCGTGACCTTGGGCTTACGTTGGATCGGATGAACGGAGGCTGGTGCGCCGGACTTCCCGCCGGCGACGGTGTGCGCGACGAACTCCTTCGCGGCGGGCGGTCGGTTCGGCGTCCGGAGGACGACCCAGCAGGCCAGGACGATGAGCAAGCCGTGGAATAACAGCGAGCCTCCCAGGCTCCGCCAGGAAGGCGGGCGTGGGCGGGCTGCCACGAGAGGGTCGGCCAGAGACATGGCCCGCAGGTTAGCGGGCCATCGTCGGACTCAAGACAGGGGCCTGTCGTTCATCCCCGAGGCTTCGCCCCTGCGAAGCCCTCAGGAACGGACCTCAGTGGGCCGGACGCGCCGGGCCGTCGGGACGGAGGTAGTCGACCCGCGTGAATTTTCCGCCCGAGACTTCGGCGCACTTCTGGAGGATGCGCGTCGGCGGATGACGCGTGGAGAAAAGATAAAGCACCGGACCCTTGCCCGAGCGGGCCAGTTCGAAGGAGCCGACCCAAGAGTCTTCCCAGACTTTCTCGGCGACGACGCGGGTGTCGGCGACCTCTGCTTCGGGCAAGGCCCGCTGGGCGGCGTCGTCGACGTAGATCTCGCCGGCACCCGCGCGGACTTGCAGGACCCGATCGTTGAAATCAGAGAAGACCACCAAGGCGTCGTAACGCTTTTCGTGACGCAGGATGTCGACCCAGGCGCCCACGGAACCCACCTCGAAATTACCGGCATAGCGCGAGAGGATCTCCCGGCCCACCGGCGTCATCCGGCTGGCGTCGACGGAGACGCGCGGCCCCTTGGCCGGAGGACGATGCGCGAGGGCCGTGAGGCCGCCGCCGCGGACAGCGCTGCCGTCGACCCAGACCTTGATCGCCGGGACGCTGAAGATGTCGGCATCGGGAAACTGCTTACGCACCTCCGCTTCGACCGCCGGCAGGTAAGAAGACATCGAATCGGAGCAGTCGAGATAGACGGCGATGCGGGGGCCGGACGAAGTGACCACCGGGAGTTCGCCGACTTGAGCCGCATGGGCGAAGGCGGCAAGCAGAGCGAGGGCGGCGGTCGTGAAAAAGCGGGAGGCTCTCATGGGGATGACATAAGCCTAGGCGCATGCGGATCAGATAGAAGCCCCAACCTATGCGTTGGGGCTAAAACCCCAGAAGACGGCGCACGGCAACAAGCCCGCCAGACAGACGCCCCCGACGACATGGAGTCGTCGAGGGGCGAAGGCGATCGGAGCCCCGGCTTAGCGGGTCGGCGCGGCTCCTCGACTGCTCGAGACACCAGAACCGGCGGGACGGAAGCGCAGGAGGACGTTGGCGCCAGCCGCCGTAGCCGGAGCGGACATCTCCACGGTGAAGAAACCAGGCGAAGTCTTATTGGGTATCACCGCCACCACCTTGGTGCCGACCGGGAAACGGTTGTCTTGGATGACCATGCCCGAACGCAGGTCAATCGAACCCGAGATATCCTCGATCGTCTTGGAGTCCTTCGCGAGGGTGCCGACCGCCT
>JBILLR010000019.1:0-15624 GCA_044375965.1 Opitutales bacterium | reverse complement strand
CGGGAAGGCCACGCCGCCGCGTCGGGTCCAGGTCTTGCCTTGGTCGGAGGAGGCGTAGACGTTGGCCATGCGGATGGTGTCGAGGTCGCGGTGGTGGTTCCGGAAGGTCTCCACGCCGGCGAAGTCCTTGTTCCACGGGCCGATACGGTCACGCGTCCAAAGCGAGACCGGCAGCAGCCAGTCGCCGTTGGCGAGCACCGTTGGTTTGTTCAGCGTGCAGCCGTCGGCGATGCGCACCGGCGCGGACCAGGTGGGGTTCGCATCTTCGGGATTGTCGCAGCGGGTGACCCAGTCGCCGCCGCGGCCGTCGAAGTAGCCCAAGCTCTGATCGAAGAAGCACCAGAGACGGCCCTGGGGGTCGGTCCAGAGGTTGCCGACGAGCGTGCGTCGGTTGGGTTTTCCGGGAAGATCGGTCGGGTCGATGACCAGCCGGGGCCTCGACCAGCTTTTGCCGCCGTTGTCCGAGGAGGCCAGCATCAGGAAGCCGTTCGCGCTGTCGCCGTTGCCGATCCAGGCGGCCCAAAGGCGTCCCTTCGGCGTGCGGTCGAGGCCGATGATCATGTTGCCTGGACGATTGGCGTCGGCGTATTCAGGGCCTGGGTTGGTGTTCAGGGTCGGCGCTTCCAGCGACAGGTCGAGAGTGGCTTGATCCAAGGCGAAGACGCCAAGGGTGGAGGCCAGCAGGAGAAGGCAGGAGCGTAGCATGGGGTAAAGGGGGCGCTGACTCAGCGCAGGCCAAGTTTGGCGCACGCCTGGCGGATGATCCAGTCGCTCGACTCGAGGGCCTGACGCGCGGCTTCTTCTTCGGCGCCGGTGAGTTCCCTTACGATGCGGATGGCGCGGCCGCGCAGCTTCGAGTTCGAGGGCTTCAGGTCGATCATGAGGTTGCTCATGACTTTGCCGGAGCGGGCGAGCGCGAGGGTCGTGATCAGATTGAGGACGAGCTTCGTCGCCGTGCCTGCCTTGAGGCGGGTCGAGCCTGTCAGGACTTCCGGTCCGGTGTCGGGCAGGATGGCGCGGTCGAGCAGCGGATGGTCGCGGTAGCCCGGATTGCACGAGACGAGCACCGTCTTGGCGCCGCGGCGGCGGGCCTCGGCGAGGCAACCCCAGATGAAGGGCGCATGGCCGCTGGCGGAGAGGCCGATGACGACGTCGTTCGCCTGGATCGAGCGGGCTTCGATGGCGCGTCGGCCGGCGTCGGCATCATCTTCGGCGCCTTCGACCGCGCTCCAGAGCGCTTGGTTGCCACCGGCCATGATGCCTTGCACGAGCCGAGGCGGGGTGCGGAAGGTCGGCGGACATTCGCTGGCGTCGAGGACGCCGAGGCGGCCGCTGGTACCGGCGCCGCAGTAGAAGAGGCGTCCACCGGCGGCGAAAGCGCGCACGACCTCGTTGACGGTCCACTCGATGTGCGTGCTTTCCGCGAGGATCTTGCCGGGCAGGGTGGCGTCTTCGTCGAGCATCAGGCGGATCGCCTGCGGCAGGGGCATCTCGGCGAAACCGACGGACTTCGGATTGCGGCCTTCGGTCGGTGCGGAAGCGACGGGCCTCCAGGATGCGGTCGCGGCGGCGGGAGCCGAGGTGGCCGGCTGCGGGGCCGCGGGTGCGCCCTCGAGGCGACGGGCGAGGCGGATGGCGCCCCAAGTGCCGGGGCGCGTGAGTCGGGTGACTTCGCTGCCGGGGCGGGCGGCGAGGATCTTGGCGGTCACCTCGTCGGCGAACCAAGGATTCTTGAGGATGGTCGAACCGTTGAGCAGGAATTGCACCTTCTCGGCGGGAGCGGCGACGCGGGCGGCGCAGTGCACGGCGTCCTTGCTGAGGCGGTCGGAGGCGCGTCGCAGGATGGCGACGGCGATCTCGTCCTGACGAGAAGCCGCGGCGGCGAAGACGACCTGGGCGAGCGACGCGATCTCGGTCTTGCTGGCTGACATCGACCACTCGATGAGGGCCTCCGGATCGTTCATCTGCAGGAACGCCAGCATGTCGGCGCCGAGGGCGGGCCAGCCGGCTTCGATGTCGGAGATCGTGACCGTCGAGCGGAGGGCGTGCACGGCGATGTCGCACGCGCTGCCGCGGTCGCCGATGATGTGGCCGCGGCCGCCGACCTTGACCGTCGCGCCGCAGCGATGACGTCCGAGTGAGCACGAACCCGTGCCGCTGAGGAGGAGCACCTGCGCGGCGCAGTCAGGGCTCCAGCTTTCGGCTTCGATGGCGAGGAGCAGGTCGTCGCCGACGACAGACGGGGTGTCAGGCCAGGTGCGGGCCACCGCGCGGGTGAGACGGGCGCGATCGGCCGCGGTGCGGACGCCCGCCATGCCGACGCCGATGCGGTCGGGCTTGATCGGGAGCTGATCACGGATGGAGTCGAGCAGCACCGCGAGCTGTTCGTCGTCGAGCAGGCGGAGATTGCCGGGGCCGGCGGAGATCGACGCGAGCACCTGGTCGGTGCCGTCAGTAAGCAGGGCGGTGGTGCGGGTGCCACCGCCTTCGATGCCGAGGATGATCATGGGTCAGCGGACCTTGTAGATTTTCACGTCGTCGATCCAGACGGTCGAGTTCGCGAGGAAACTGAACCAGCGCTTGGGGTCGTGGGCGTAGCCCTCCGAGCGGTGGCTGGCGATGAGCTTACCATCGAGGCTGAAGCGCATCTCATCGCCTTCGGTGACCAAGGTGAACACATGCCATTCCTGGTCGGCCTTCAGCGGGGTGGTCTTGGATTTCTTCTTGAGCATCGCCTCGAAGGCGGGGTCTGGCTTGCGCTTCGCGGCGGCGTCTTCGGCATGCTTCTTCTTCACCGCGAGGTTCATCGACCCCGTCTTGCGGTCGGAGAGCGTCACGTCGGCCTGAGAGAGGGTCGCGTAGCAGAGGTGGCCGGCATGGACGTCTTTGAGAGAGCGGTCGACGAAGCCGGTGACGAGGTTTTCGGCCTTGTTCAGTCCGGGGAACTTGAAGCGCACGATGACGCCGCCGTCGGCGAAGCCTGCGTCGTGGTGGATGTGGGCGGCATGGCCGGCCTCCTTGGTCGCGCTGGCGATCTTCATGATGCCGGCGTCGAGGTCGGCCTGCTTGAGCTTGGGGACGCGGTCGGCCGTGGCGCTTTCCCAGCCGTTGCCGATGTCCTTGAGCCCCGTGCCGGTCTCTTCGCGCTCGAAGGCGTCGTGGAAGATCAGGGTGCCCTTGGTCTGCAGCCAGGCGGTGTCGTCGGCCGCCGAGAGGGGGAGGGCGAGGAGGCAGGCGAGAAGGGCGAGTCGCATGGGGTAGGGGTAGGGGTGGGGTGGAAGATACAGTGCAAAGGTGCAAAAGTGCAAAGGTGGAAAGATAGGGTTAGGGGTAGGGGCAGGGATAGGGGTGGGAAAGCATTTCCGGATCTCGGAGGTAGGGCTGACCGCCTCGGTCAGCCGCGGTTGAGCGAGGTCGCTCAACCCTACCCAAGGCAAGTATTTCCCCGATGCTCCATACTCACCCGCCACTTTTGCACCTTTGCACGGGCCGAAGGCCTATTTGCACTTTTGCACCTCAGGACAGCACGTGGTGCTGTCCCTGCCCCTATCAAGCGACCAACGCTTTGACGACCTTGGTCGGGAGCACGCCGGTGAGCTTCTGGTCAAGTCCTTGATACTTGTACGTGAAGCGCTCGTGGTCGTAGCCGAGCAGGTGGAGGACCGTCGCGTGGAAGTCGTTGATCGGGAGGGGGTCCTTGACGATGTTGTAGCTGAACTCGTCGGTCTCGCCGTAGATCTGGCCGCCCTTGGCGCCGCCGCCGGCCATCCACATCGAGAAGCAGCGCGGATGGTGGTCGCGGCCGTAGTTCTCCTTGGTGAGTCCGCCCTGGCTGTAGATCGTGCGGCCGAATTCTCCGCCCCAGACGATCAGGGTGTCCTCGAACATCCCGCGCTGCTTGAGGTCCTCGATGAGGGCGTGGCAGGGCTGGTCGATGTCCTTGCACTGGCTGGGCATGCGTCCGTTGACGTTGGAGTGGTGGTCCCAGTTGTTGTGGTAGATCTGGACGAAGCGCACGCCGCGTTCGACGAGGCGGCGGGCCATCAGCACGCTGTTGGCGAAGCTGCCGCGCTTGCGGGCTTCCTCGCCGTAGAGCTTGAAGATGTGTTCGGGCTCCTTGGTGAGGTCGGTGAGCTCGGGCACGCTGGCCTGCATGCGGAAGGCCATCTCATACTGCTTGATGCGCGTGTGCGTCTCGGGGTCGCCCACGGCCTCGTAGTTGAGGCGGTTGAGCTGGTTGATGCCGTCGATGGTCTGCTTGCGCAGGTCGTCGGGCACGCCGGGCGGATTGTTGATGAAGAGGATCGGGTCGCCCTTGCTGCGGAAGGACACGCCGGCGTGCTCGCCCGGCAGGTAGCCGCTGGACCAGAGGCGGCTGGAGATGGCCTGTTCCTGCTCGCGGTTGCTCGGGGTCGCGATGAGGACCACGAAGTTCGGCAGGTTGTCGTTCTCGGAGCCGAGGCCGTAGGAGGCCCAGGAGCCGAGGCAGGGGCGGCCGGTGATCTGGTTGCCGGTCTGCATGGCGCAGATGGCGGGCTCGTGGTTGATCGCTTCGGTGTTGAGCGAGCGCATCCAGCAGATCTCGTCGGCGTGCTTGCCGAGGTTCGGGAGCAGGTCGGAGTTGAGCCACATGCCGCACTGGCCGAACTGCGAGAAGTTATACTTCGAGGGCGCGATGGGGAAGCGGGCCTGGCCGCTGGTCATCGTGGTGAGGCGCTGGCCGTTGCGGATGCTCGCGGGCAGGTCCTTGTCATACATCTCCTTCATCTTCGGCTTGTAGTCGAAGAGATCCATCTGGGCGGGGCCGCCGACCATGTGGAGGTAGATGACGCGCTTAGCCTTGGGGAGGTGCTGGGGCTTGATCGCGCCCGGCGCCGCATGGGCAAGGTTGGAGCCGAGCAGGCTGGTCAGCGCGGCCGCGCCGAGGACGTTGGCGCCCGTGCCGAGGAAGCGGCGGCGGGTCTGGAGGGCGTTCCACTCGTGGAGGATGGACATGGGATTATTTGTTAAGGATTTCGTCGAGGTTGAGGAGCTGACTGCAGACCATCGTCCACGCGGCCAGTTCGGTCTTGGGCACCTGATCGTCGGTCTTCGCGTCGCCGACTCCGAGGAGGGCGGCGGCGTCGGCCGGCTGGGCCACGTAGTGCTTGCGCATCTTCGACAGGCTGTCGGTGAGGATCGCGGTCTCAGCCGGCTTGAGCGGACGGCAGAGCACGCGCTCGGCGGCGGCGTTCAGGCGGGCGAGGTCGTCGCCGGTACCCTTGAGGGTGTGCTGGGCGAGGACACGGGAGGCTTCAACATACTGCGGGTCGTTGAGCATCACGAGCGCCTGGAGCGGGGTGTTGGTGCGGTCGCGGCGGACGCAGGTGACTTCCCGCGACGGGGCGTTGAAGAGGTCGAGGCTCGCGGGCGGGGCCATGCGACGCCAGTAGTTGTAGAGCGAGCGGCGGTAGAGGTTCTCGCCTTGGTCGGCTTTGTAGACCTGTATGCCCACGCCCACGACTTCCCAGATGTTCTCCGGCTGGTAAGGCTTGGTGCCCGGGCCGCCCATGCGGGGCGAGAGCGTGCCGCTGACGGCGAGCGCCTGGTCGCGGAGCATCTCGGCGTCCATGCGGAAGCGCGGGCCGCGGCTGAGCAGGGAGTTGTCACGGTCCTTCTCGATCTTCTCCTTGGTGATGAGGGCCGCCTGGCGGTAGGTCGCGCTGGTGAGGAGCTGCTTGTAGAAGCGCTTCACGTCCCAGCCGTGCGTGCGGAAGTCGATGGCCAGCCAGTCGAGGAGCTCGGGGTGGGAGGGCAGGCTGCCCATGATTCCGAAGTCCTCGGAGGTCTTGACGAGCCCGGCTCCGAAGAGTTCCTGCCACATGCGGTTGACGGTCACCCGCGTGGTCAGCGTGTTCGCTTCGCTGACGATCCATTTCGCCAGGCCGAGGCGGTTGCGCGGGGCGTCCGCAGGGAGCTTGCCGAGGGCGGAGGGGATTTCCGCCGGGACGGCGTCGCCCTTCTTGTCGTAGGCGCCGCGGATGAGGATGTTGGCCATCGCGGGGCTATCCATCTTCTCTTCCTGGACGTGGGTCAGGGGGCTGCGCGCCCGGATCGCCGCCTGCTCGGCGTTCAGCCGGGCGACGGCGTTCGAGGCCAGCTTGAACGTCTCATCGCGGTTGAGCAGGTAGTGCTCGCGCAAGGCTTCCTTCTGCTGGGCGTTGGGCTTACCGGCCAGGGATTGACGCAAGGCACCGAGCTTGGACAGGGTCGTCACTTCGCTGGGTTCGAGCGCGCGGGCGTAGAGGAAGACGTCCTGAATGGCGCCTTGGAACGGCTCGCTTCGACTGCGTTGGCCGATACGCGTCGGGGTCGCGGCCTTGCTGACGGTCTTGAGCTTGTCCACCTCGGCACGGGTCTCGGCGAGGACGCCGTTGACATATATTTTGACGCCGGCGGCCTTGCCGCTGCCGTCGTAGGTCGCGAGGACGTGTTGATACGCCGTATTCAAGGCGTTGCGCGTCGTGACGACCTTGATGGCGTCGTCGGGCCACTTGCTGATGACATAGACACCGAGGTTGCGGCCGGAACGGAAGAAGCTCCAGCCTTGTGAGCCCATGGCGTCGTCCATGCGCGCGACGATCGTACCGGAGCCTTCGATGGTGTCGGTCTTGACCCAGGCGGCGGCGGAGAACGGCTGCATTGTGCCGAAGTCGCCTGCCTCCCCGACGACCAGGTGGGATCCTTTCTTGAAGACCGGCGCCGGCCCGATCTTGCCGGCCTTGTTCCAGGTCACGGGTTCGCCCGCGGAGGTGGTGCCGGCGGGGATGCCTTTGCCTTCGTTCAGTGGGAGACGGGCGACGAGGTCCTTGGCGGGGATGTCCGCGTCGAGGTCGGCGGGCTTGGCCGTCTTGAACCACTTTTCGAATTGCGGGGTGCCGAGTTTGCGGGCCGCGGCGACCTGCTCGTTGCCTTTCGCGATCTCGCCTGGCAGGGCGTTCCAGCGCGGACGATCGGCGTCGGAGGGCAGATAAAGCACCGGCCCTTTGCCGTCCTTCACGTTGCCGTCAAGTCCGCCCTGGGTGGTGTTCCGGAAGAAGGCGGCCATCGCGTAGAAGTCCTTCTGGGAGAACGGATCGAACTTATGATCGTGGCACTGGGCGCAGTTGGTGGTCAGGCCGAGATAGACCCAGCCCATCGTCTGCACGCGGTCGGCCGCGTAGTTCGCGAGGTTCTCCTCGACGATCGTGCCGCCTTCGTTGGTCGTCGGGTTGCAGCGCTGGAGGCCGGTGGCGATGCGCTGTTCTTCGGTGGGGTTGGGGAGCAGGTCTCCGGCGAGCTGCTCGACGGTGAACTGGTCGAAAGGCTGGTTGCGGTTGAAGGCCTTCACGACCCAGTCGCGGTAGGGCCACATCTCGCGGTAGGCGTCGAAGTGCAGGCCGTGCGAGTCGGCGTAGCGGGCGGCGTCGAGCCAGTAGCGGGCGCGGTGTTCTCCGTAGGCCGGCAGGGCCATGAGTTCATCGATGAGCGCCGACAGCTGGGCGTCGGAGAGGCGGGAGCCGTCCTTGGGCAGGTGCTTGGTCAGCAGGGCCGGGGAGGGCGGCAGGCCGGTGACGTCGAGGCTCACGCGGCGGATGAGCGTGGCGGCGTCGGCTTCGGGGGCCGGCTTGAGGCCGACGGCGTCGAGCTTGGCGCGGACGAATCGGTCGATGGGATTCTTCGCCCACGTGTCATCGGAAGTCTGGGGCAGTGGCGCCGTCTGCGGGACGACGAGAGACCAGTGCGGTTGCCACGGCGCGCCTTGTTCGATCCAGCGGCGGACGAGCGCGATCTGGTCGGGCTTCAGCGTCTTGTGGGTTTCCGGAGGAGGCATGACCTCATCCTCGTCCGTCGAGAGCATGCGCTGATAGAGGGTGCTCTGGTCAGGTTTGCCCTTGATGATGGTCGGCGGCTCTTCATGCCCTTTCTTGTCGACGCGTGCTGCGAAGAAGCCCGCTTCGGTGTCGAGACGCAGGCCGGCCTTGCGGGTGCCGGGATCTGGGCCGTGGCAGTGGAAGCAATTGTCCGCGAGCAGGGGGCGGATATCGCGGTTGAATTGCACGCCGTCGGCCGCGTAGGCCGAGGTCAGCATGAAGGGCAGGAGAGCCAGGAAGGGCTTACGCATGAGAGGGGTGACCTGAATAAAGACGGTTATTCGGAGAGGGGAAGCCGGATTAGGGTAAACACGACATAAGATAGGATACCAAGGCGGGTTGTTCCCTTGCCTAGGTATAAAATACCACCCGGAAGGCGTCTGAATTAACTCAGAAATCCCAGCGGCGGGTCGCGCCTTGGGCGGGGGCCAGGACGATGTCGTCGAGGTCCACCGCGGCGGAGCCAGCGGGCAGGTAGAGTCGGAGGATTCCCGTGGCCTGCTGGGGGCTCAGTTCGACGGTGACGTTCTGCCAGACGGCTTCGCCGGAAGTCCGATAAGGAACGGAGAGCATTTCGGAGCCGCCCGTGGCGCCCAAGAGGGCGATGCGACCTTCCCCGGCCTGCGGGGCACGGATCCGGAAAGACAGCTTGGCTTGGCCGGCGGTCAGGCCGGCGCCGACGCCGATGAAGGAGTCAGCACCCTTAGACTCGATGTGCAGGGCGCCTTCGATGACCGAGGCCTTGCCGGCCCGATTCTTCCAGCCGCCGGGGATATCGTCGGGCGCCAAGGCTTTCTTCTTGGCCGGTGCCTTGGGGGCGACCTTGCCGAAATTCGGATTCGCCTTCGGGATCACCGCCTCGGTGTCCTTCAGGAAGCCGTCGATGAGTCCGTTAAGTTCCTGTGCTAACGCCGCTTGGTCTTTCGCGAGGTTGCGGCGCTCACCGAGGTCTTGCTTGAGGTCGTAGAGCTCCAGTTCGTCGGAGCCATCTTCATTGCGTCCGTAGAAACGGATGAGCTTCCAATCACCCTTGCGCACGTAGGTGCCGGCGTAGAAGCCGTCCATGACCGAGTCACGGGCGGCGTTGCCGTGCGGGAAGTGGCAGAAGACGCGGTCGCGGGGCGACGCGCCGCCGAGGAGGGCATCCGTCTGGTCGAGGCCGTCGACCTTCTGGTCCGGCTGGCCGGCCGCACCGCCGGCGCGTAGGAGCGTGGGGTAGAGGTCGACGGACTGCATCAGGAAATCGGCCGTCGTGCCGGCCTTCACCTTGCCGGGCCAGACGACGATGCCGGGCTCGCGGGTGCCGCCTTCGTACAGCGAGGCTTTGCCGCTGCGATACGGCAGGTTGCTCGTCGCCGGAATCTCAGCGTAGCCTTCGGGGTCGGTCTTTTTCGGCGGATAGGCGTAGCCGCCGTTGTCAGACCAGAAAACGATGATCGTATTGTCCGCCTCGCCGGAATCGTCGAGGTGCTTGAGCAGTCGCCCCACCGAGTCGTCCAGGCTCTTCACCATCGCGGCGTAGAGCGGGTTCTTCTGCGGGTTCGCGGGGTCTGCCTTCTGCTTGAAGTATTCGATGTAATCCTTGCGGGCGTTCCAGGGAGAATGCACGGAGAAGAGCCAGAAGTTCACGAAGAACGGACGTCCCTTGCTGGCGCGGATGAACTTGCCGGCCTCGTCGGCCATGCGTTCGTCGACGTGACGGCCGGCCTCGTCCTTGATCGCGGGGTCGACGATGAACTGCCAAGGCGCCAGGTAGCCGCCGCCAGGGCCGGGCGCCCTTGGCGTGTGCGGCCAGTCGAGGTCGAAGCCTTGGTCGCGGGGTTCATAGGCGTCTCCCGCTTTCAGGTTATGTCCAAGATGCCACTTGCCGAAGTGCGCCGTCGCATACCCGGAGGCCTTGAGCGCCTCGGCGAGCGTGTGGTAGTCGGGTTTGAGGCGGGTGACCGAGTTGGAGACGTGCACGCGTTCGGGGCCGACCAAAAGACGTTTCTGTAGCTCCACTTTAGTCAGGTGACATGCCGGTGCGGTGATGCCGGTGCGCGCCGGATGCTGACCGACCATGATGCTCGAACGCGTCGGCGAGCAGAGAGGGCTGGCGGAATAGGCCTGCGTCAGGCGGACGCCACGGGCGGCCAGCCGGTCTAGGTTGGGCGTCTCATGATACTTGCTGCCGAAGCAGGCCAGGTCGCGGCCGCCGAGGTCGTCGGCCAGGATGAGGATGATATTCGGCTTGTCGGCGGCGAGGGCCGCTAGGGGTGCGAACAGGAGGGCGAGGTGGCGCATAGGGAGACTGGGGTACAGGGATAGGGATGGATGGGTATTATCCGAGGATGAGTTTAGTTCTTTTTCTTCTTCGGGTTGCTCTTGGCTGGGTCACTCTTTGTCGGGCGCCCCAGGTAGCCTTGGTATTCCCAGCGCAGTTTCCATTCCGCGAGGAAGGGCGCATACTGCGGGGTCTCGAACCAGCTTACCGAAGCCGGATCGGGCGGTGAGACTTTGCCTTCGGGGTAGTCGCGACCCGCGAAGCTGGCGTCCATGCCCGTGTTCCAATCCAGCAACTGTTTCCGCATGCGCGCGGCGATCTCTGGTTGCTCGGTGCTCAGGTCGCGCCGCTCGTTCGGGTCCGCCAGCAGGTCGTAGAGCTGGAAGCTGCCGGTACTGAGATTGTCGGTGAGCAGTTTATATCGGTCGTCAACCAGCGCCCGCTTGGTGGCGTAACGGAAACCGATGGGCTGACCGCGCGTGGTCAGCTCTTCCGTGAACAGCGGCTTGAGGCTGAGGCCGTCCACGGGCTTCAACATCACGTTCGCGGGCAGTCCGAGGAGATCGACGACGGTGGGAAACAGATCCATCACGCAGGCTGGGTAGTGGGTGATGCGCGGCTTGATGGCCGCCGGCCATTCGATGATGCCTGGCACGCGGATGCCCCCTTCGAATACGCTTCCCTTGAAACCGCGGAGTCCGCCGACGGTGTCCGGTGCGATGTTGGGCAGGCCGCCGTTGTCGCTGCAGAAAACGAGCAGGGTGTTCTGGGCGAGGCCGAGATCGCGGAGCTTGGCGCGCAGGGTGCCGATGCTGCGGTCCATCGCCGCCAGTTCGCCGTAGTGGTTCGCCGATGTGTCGTCGAGTTTGCCGAACGCCGCCTTGTCCGCAGCCAGTGCTTTGAAAGGACTATGCGGGGTGCCGTACCAGACTACGGCGAACATCGGCTTCCCGCCCGCTTTGTGCTTCTCCAGGAAGCTTACCGCCTCGGCCACGGCGACTTCCGACGAGTCGCCCTTCATCTGCTCGAACTTGCCCGCGCGGCTCATCAGCGGGTCTACGTCGTAGAAGTTCGAGACGGATACCCATTCGTCGAATCCGAAACGGCTCGGCGCATAGGGATCGTCGGCGAAGATGGGGACGCCCGGACCCTTGTGGCCGTTGAGATGCCACTTGCCGAAATGACCGGTGACGTAACCCGCGCCCCGGAGGGCCTGGGCGATGGTCTTTTCCTGCGTGCGCATCGCATACCCGTGCGTCAGCACCCCCGCGCGTTCATGCGAACGGCCGGTCAGCACCGAGGCGCGGGTCGGCGAACAGACCGGGCCGCCGGCATAGAAGCGCTCGAAGCGCAGCCCGTTCGCCGCCATCGCGTCGAGGTTCGGCGTCTTGAGCACAGGGTGGTTGCGGTAGCCGGTCTGCCCCCAGCCCATGTCGTCCGCCATGACGAAGATGATGTTGGGCTGGTCGGCGGCTTGGAGGGAGGCGCAGATGAGGCAGAAGCAGGCGAGGAGGCGCATGGAGCGGAGAAGGATGGGGGCGGATCAGTGGGGCAGGCCTTTGAGGTCGGCGGGCATCACTTTTTCGTCCTTGGCGGCTTCGGCGTCGAGCCTTGCGCGCATTTCCTCGAGGCGATGGGGTTCCTTGGTCGCGAGATCGTTCTGCTCGAAAGGGTCGGCGGCGATATTGAAGAGCTGCGGCTTGCCTTTGTTCATGGCGATGAGCTTCCAGTCGCCGTGGCGAATCGAGCGTCCCTGCGGATGACCGATGTAGATGGTGCGCGGGGCGGGAGTGGTTTCTTCGCCCGTGAGGACCTTCCAGCGGTCAAGCCCGTCCCACTTCGGATCCTGGGCGGGCTGGAAGCCCGTTAGGCCGGCGAGCGTGGGCAGCCAGTCGCCGACATAGAGCGGGGCGGCGATCTTGGCGGGCTTCAGCTTGCCGGGCCAGTTCGCAAAGGCGCAGACGCGCGTGCCGCCTTCGTAGAGGGTATTCTTCTGTCCGCGTAAAGGGTCGTTCTCGCTGTTGAATGGAGAGTGCGGCACGTCGCCGGCGTAGGCGTTGGTGAGGCTTTCAACACCGCCGTTGTCAGAGGTGAAGATGATCAGGGTCTTCTCACGCTGGCCCGTTCGCTCGAGGGCGGACACGAAGTCTCCGATCTTGGCGTCGAGCTGCGTGACCATCGCAGCCATGCGCAGGCGGGATTCGTGCTTAACGGGGTCGTCGTGGAACTTCACGCCGTCGTAGGCCTGCTTGTATTCGGCGGGGGCGTCGACCGGGGTGTGCACGGCGTGGAACGGGACATATATGAACCAAGGTTGTTCTCCGCCTTGGGTGATGCGCTTCGTGGCTTCGGCGGCGATGAGTTCGGTGGCGTTGCCCTCTTCGCGGAAGATCTTGCCGTCGCGATGCCAGGTATCCTCGTAGGGATTACCCTTGCGGTATTTATGCGTCCATGGATCGGCGGCGCCGGTCAGCGTGCCGTAGCTGGTGTCGAAGCCGTAGGCGTTGGGGATCCACTCCGGTCGCGCGCCGAGGTGCCACTTGCCGGCGAGGTGCGTGCGGTAGCCAGCCGACTTCAGCGCGGAGGCCAGCGTGGTCGTGCCTAGCGGCATCGCGCGCAGGTTGCTCGGGCTCAGCGCCTGCGGACCGAAGCGGCCCGGGCAGCGCCCGCTCATCAGCGCGGCCCGGGTGGGGGTGCAGACGGGCTGGACGTAATGCTGGTCAAGCTCCGCGCCGGTGCGCACAAGCTTGTCCATGTGCGGTGTCTTGCCGAACCCGCCGTGCCAGCCGACGTCCGACCAGCCAAGGTCGTCGGCGACGATGAGCAGGATATTCGGGCGCTCAGCGGCGACGAGGGGCGACAGGGCGAGCAGGCAGGCGAGGAGGGCGCGCGCTTTCATGGGGTAGGCTGAAACTACCCTCAGCGGAGTGGGTGGACAGCCAAATATGCTTAACGACGGACTTTGGTTCAGCGGCCAGCCGCTGCGAAATCGCTTCGGTCCGAAGTTCCCTTTGCCGGACGAAGTTCGATGGAGCTTAGGCGCAGGCCTTCGGCCTGGTCGCCTAAGTTCAAGCGGACGTGGATGGCCTGACCATCGATCGGCAAGGCGATGCTCTGCTCCGATCTGCCGGCGGGCAGGGTGAAGCGGACGATGTTCGCAGGGAGGAAGTCGGGCTGTTCCTTGGTGCGCCAGCTGAGCGAGCAGGCCGAGGCGACCTTGGCTTCGGCGGTGATGAGGGCGGTAACCGGGCCGTTCAGCGCGAGGCCGGTCTTGGCGAGAAAGGGCTTTGCGTTCTTTGTGGCCTTGGGGTCGGCGGTGACGGTCAGGGCGCCGTCCTTGGTCGTGATATTCCCGTTACGGCAGATCCAGCCTTGGACCGATCCGGCGGGCTCCTGCTTACGAGGTGCTGCGTTGGCCGAAGCTGTGATGACGCCGTGTTCGGCGAACATGCCTTCGTGATGCGGGTCCAGGCTCGTAGGCAGGCCAGGGGGTGTGAGCGTGTCGCTCCATGCCTTGAGCGCCTGACGAAGGCGGGCGACGATCTCCGGCCTGACCTTGGCCTGATTCTTGGTGAGGCTCTCGCCGTCGGGAAGCGTCACATCGAAAAGCATCTCCTCGCGGTCGCCGAGGCGGACGAGTTTCCAAGGGTGCTCCAGCACCGCGGCCTGCGAGCCCCAGCGCCAGAAGAGACGCTCATGCGGCGCACCGGCATTCTCTCCGCCGACGAAGGGCGTGAGGTTCGTGCCGTCGAGTTCCGGGGCTTTCGGCAGGCCAGCGGCAGCCACGGCCGTGGCGGCGACGTCGAGGCTGCTGACGGGCCGGTCGTAGACCTTGCCGGCGGGCAGGCGGGCGGGCCAGGTCGCCACGAAGGGCGTGCGGATGCCGCCTTCGGTGAGCATGCCTTTCTGGCCGATGAGCGGGGTGTTTAATGAGCCATCCCAGGCTTTGCCGAGCGGGGCGCCGTTGTCTCCGATGAAGACGATGAGCGTATTCTTATCCTGTCCCATCGCCTTGAGCTTGGCGCGGAGCTGGCCGAGGCCTTCGTCCATCGCCGCGATCATCGCCAGCGCCTGACGACGTTCCTTTGGCAGTTCCGGGGAGGTCTTCGAGAACCACGGCTCGGGAGATTCGAGTGGCACGTGCGGGGCGTACCACGCCAAGTAGAGGAAGAAGGGTTGCTCGGGCTTGGCGGCCCGGCGGTCGAGGAAAGACAGGGCGGCCTCGGTCTGGACGACCACGCGAAAGCGGGTGTCGGCGACCAGGTGGGGGGCGTCGGGGAAGGGATTGCCTTGCAGGTCATGCGAGGCGTAGAACTGCCGCATCTCGCCGCGGAAATATTCGTCGAAGCCATGGGCGTGCGGCATGAATTCCTTGGTGACGCGCAGTCCTTTCGCGCTTTTCTTGTCGCCGACCAGGTCGAGATGCCACTTGCCGACCTGTCCGGTCACGTAGCCGGCGGCCCTCAGGCGTTCGGCGATGGTCAGTTCGGCGAGCGGTAGCGGGCCCTTGTTGTTGTCTTCGACGCCGAAACGCTGCTGGTAGCGACCGGTGAGCACGCCGGCACGAGAGGGCACGCACTGGGGAGCGGAGACGTAACCGCGGGTGAAGCGCACGCCGTCCCGGGCCATCGCGTCGAGGTTCGGCGTGCGGATGTCCTGATCGGAGCCTTGGGCGCCGAGATCCGCCCAGCCATGGTCGTCCGAGTAGATCAGGATGATATTCGGCTTCTCGGCGGCGATGAGCGCAAGCGGGAAGAGCAGGAGGGCGAGGAGGGGTCTCATTTGGCTATGCCCTTGATGACGAAATTACGGACTTCGGCGGCCTTGGATCCGGCGATCCAGCTGCGGGTCTTCGGAGTGGAGAGGAAAGGATGGCTGGCCTGGAGTTCCTGGCCGTCAATCCGGACGGCCATGCGTTCGCCCGTCCACTCGACGCGGACCTGACGCCAGACACCTTTGATGGGCTCCAACGGCATGCGGGCGAGGATGTGGGAAGGCTTCACGGAGTCTTCGGCGATGGTGACCTCCTTGGGCGTGATCACTACGCGGCCGACGTGTTTCTCGCCGTCGCAGCCGATATAGAAGGTGGTCGGAACGTCCTGGCGGAACTCCAGTTCGATGACCGCGGTATGTAGGCCGACCCAATGCTGGAGCACTGGGACATGCTTGCGTGCCGGAATCTCGGTCATGCGCAGGACGCCGTTGTCGGGTTTCCACTCGCCGTGAGGAATCTTCCACGGTTCGCCGAAGGCGGAACGGAGATCAGGCGCTGCGATCACGGGCGGATCATTCTCGACGAGGAGAGGGCCGGTGGCGCAGCCGACCAGGAGGAGGGCAGAGGTGAGGAGGGGTAGGAAATGACGACTCATGAGGGGTTCAGGTAGGGATAGGATAGGGTAGGGTTAGTGGGCGAAAGGACTCAGGGGGTCGTCGTGACGACGACGTCGATTTCGACTCCGGCGGCTTTCG
>JBILLR010000078.1:0-5174 GCA_044375965.1 Opitutales bacterium | reverse complement strand
CGGACGGGGTCGCGCGTGGTCCCCGCGACTTCGCTGACGATGAGACGGGAGGCGCCGAGGAGGCGGTTGCCAAGCGAGCTCTTGCCGACGTTGGGGCGACCGGCGAGGGCGAGGCGGATCGGCCGGGGACCCTCCTCGCGCGGGGTCGTGGGCTCGGGGCCGAGCAGCTTGATGATCAGGGCCTGCAGCTGCGGGATGCCCCGGCCGTGTTCGGCGGAGATGAGGAGCGGCTCGCCGAAACCGAGGGCGAAGAATTCGGACATCAGCCCGTCGCGTTCCTCGGTGTCGGCCTTGTTGGCGACCACCACGACCTTCTTGCCGGCCTGGCGGAGCTTCGCGGCGACCTCGAGGTCGAGGGCGGCGCAGCCTTCGGAGGCATCGACGACGAGGAGCACCAGCGCGGCGGCCGCGAGGGCGAAGTCGACCTGCTCCTCGACGGCGTCGGCGATGAGCTTGGGGGTGAGCTCGGCGCGATAGAGGCCGATGCCGCCCGTGTCCATGAGCGTGTAGCGTCCTTCGAAGACGTCGGACGTGATGAGGTCGCGCGTGACGCCGGGCTGGTCGTGCACGATCGAGATGCGGCGACCCACCAGACGGTTGAAGAGGCGGCTCTTGCCGACGTTGGGACGGCCCACGATGGCTACCGCGCGGGAAATTTCTGTGTTCCGTTCCATGGGAGGACAGTCGGGGCTACCCGCCCGCCTAGCAAGCAAGGATGCTCAGCGCCGCGGGAGGGAGTCCAGGAAGCGGGCGATCCGCTCGCCGGCCTCATGGATCCGCTCGAAGCTGGTCGAGAACGAGGCGCGGCAGAAACCCGCGCCGGCCGCGCCGAAGGCGGTGCCGGGGACCATCGCGACCTTCTGCTGCTCGAGGAGCTTCTGGGCGAAGGTCATGGAGTCCATGCCGGTCGAGGTGATGTCCGGGAAGGCGTAGAAGGCGCCGCGCGGCAGATGGCACTTCAGGCCGAGCTCGTTGAAGCGGCGGACGATGAAGTCGCGGCGTTCGCGGTATTTGTCCCGCATGTGCAGCATCGAATCGCGGCCGTTGCGGAGCGCCTCGACGGCGGCCTCCTGGCTCATGATCGGGGCGCACATGATGCCGTATTGGTGCACCTTGAGCATGCCGTCGATGACGGCGGCGGGACCGCAGGCATAGCCGATGCGGAAGCCGGTCATCGCGAAGGCCTTCGAGAAACCGTGCAGGAAGACCGTGCGCTCGCGCATGCCCGGCAGCGAGGCGATCGAGACGTGGTCGCCTTCGAAGGTCAGTTCGGAGTAGATCTCGTCGGAAGCGACCAGCAGGTCCTTCTCGATGGCGAACCTGGCGATGGCCTCGAGCTTGGCGCGGTCGGCGGTGCCACCGGTCGGATTGGTCGGGAAGTTGAGGACGAGCAGCTTGCAGCCGGGCTGCCAGGCGGCGCGCAGCGCGGCCGGATCAAGCGCGAACTGGTCGGCGGAGACGGTGCGGATCGGGATGGCCTCGGCATGGCAGAGCGTGACGCTCGGGGCGTAGCTCACGTAACAGGGCTCGTGATAGAGGACCTTGTCGCCCGGGTTGAGGGTCGCGCGCAGGAGGATGTCGAGGGCCTCGGAGACGCCGATGGTGCCGAGGATCTCGGTATCGGGATCGTACTCAGGACCGTAATGGCGCGCGACGTAGCGCGAGACCTCCTCGCGGAACTGCTGCGTGCCGCGGTTATCGGTGTACGAGGTACGGCCCTTCTCGAGGGAGGAGATCGCGGCCTCGCGGATGTGGTAGGGCGTGACGAAGTCCGGCTCGCCGATGCCGAGCGACACCGCGTCCTTCATCTTGGAAACGATGGCGAAGAAGTCGCGGATGCCCGACTTGGGCAAGGTCGCGACATGCCGCGCCACGAAACGTCCGGAGGAATCCATGGTCAGGCGGGGCTCAGGGACTGACCGAAGGACGGTCGCGGCCGGCGGCGTCGGCGGTGACGACGAAGCCGTCCTTCTTGTAGGCGCGGAGGAAGAAGTGGGTGGAGGTACCCTGGACGCCGTCGATGCGGGCCAGGCGCTCATGGACGAAGCCCGCGACCTTGTAGAGGTTGTCCGCGGTGACGACGACCAGCAGGTCGTAGCCGCCGGACATCAGGTAGCAGCTCTCGACCTGCTCGAAGGCGGAGATGCGCTCGGCGATGGCGTCGAAACCGCCGACGCCTTCGGTGCGGACCTTGATCTCGATCACGGCGCGCACGCGGTGCTCGGACTCGAAGCCCGGATTGAGCACGGGGCGCATGCCCAGGAGCACGCCCTGCTGACGCAGGGCCGCCAGCTCGCGGTCCACGGCTTCGGCGCCGAGGCCGAGGATGCGGCCGATCTGGGCGGTATCGAGGGCTTCCCCGTCGAGGATGAGCTTGAGTACGGAGTTCATGGCGAAGTTCAGGAGGCCGGGAGCGCGCGACGGGCGCGGACCGCGGCGGCGAGGCCGTCGAGGACGGGCACGGTCTGCTCGAAGGAGATGCAGGCGTCGGTGATGCTGCAGCCGTAGGCCGAGGCGTCCTTGCCTTTCCAATCCTGGCGGCCTTCGGCGAGGTGGCTCTCGATCATCACGCCGGCGATGACGCGCGAACCCGCGGCGACCTGCGCGGCGATATCGGCGGCGACGAGCGGCTGGCGGCGATGGTCCTTGGAGCTGTTGCCGTGGGAGCAGTCGACGACGAGGCGCGTCGACAGGCCGGCCTTCTGGATGCGCGCGGCGGCGTCGGTCACGAATTCGGCGCCGTAGTTGGGGCCGGTACGGGAACCGCCGCGCAGGATGACGTGAGCGTCCGGATTGCCCGAGGTCTGGAAGATGGCGACGACGCCGTCCTTCGTGACGGACGGGAACCAATGCGAGGAACGGGCCGAGAGGCAGGCGTCGACGGCGACCTGGACCGAACCATCGGTGCCGTTCTTGAAACCGACCGGCATCGAGAGGCCCGAGGCGAGTTCGCGATGGATCTGGCTCTCCGTCGTGCGGGCGCCGATGGCGCCGTAGGCGACGAGGTCCGCCACGTATTGCGGCGTGATGGGATCGAGGAATTCGGTCGCGGCCGGCAGGCCGGCTTCGGCGATCTGCGCAAGGAGCCCGCGGGCGATCCGCAGGCCATCGTTGATGCGGAACGAACCGTCGACCAACGGATCGTTGATGAGACCCTTCCAGCCGACGGTCGTACGGGGTTTCTCGAAGTAGACGCGCATGACGACCAGCAGCTCGGAAGCATGCTTCTTGGCCTCCTTCCCCAGAAGGGCGGCGTATTCCAAGGCGGCCTTGGTGTCATGGACGGAGCAAGGCCCGACGATGACCATCAGACGGTCGTCCTGGCCGGCGATGACCTTGGCGGCGTCCCGGCGGCCGTTGGCCACGACCTCGGCGGCGCGCTCCGAAACCGGGAGTTCGGCGAGCACGAGGGCGGGAGACAGCAGGGGGTGCTGGCTGCGGATGCGTAGGTCGTCCGTATTCTGAGTCATCGGTAGGCGGGCTTTCCCAAGGGGAAAAGAGGGCAAATGAAGGGCTCCGAAGGGCGGGTGTCAATGACGCGTCCCGAGTTGACGCGGGGGCTTTCAGTATCAAAAGTGTCTCAAATCGGCATGCCCAAGCAACCCAGCCCAGAATCCGCGGTGCAATCCGGAGCCTTCAAGGCGTTCATCGCCGAAAAGGGCCTCCGGGCGACCCGTCAACGGATGGCGGTCTTCGAGGCGGCCCGGTCGATCCAAGGCCACTACACCGCCGAAGACCTGCTGAAGAAGGCCCGCTCCCTTGACCGCAGCGTCTCCCGCGCGACGATCTACCGCGCCCTGCCCCTCCTCGTCGGCAGCAACGTCATCCGCGAGATGGATGTCGGCCGCGATCAGAAGTATTACCTCGCGGAAGCCGGCAGCGCCACCTTCCGCGCCCAGCTCATCTGCGAGAACTGCGATTCGATCGTCGAGGTCGACGCACCCTTCATGGAATGGTACGGCAAGGCCGTGGCCGCGAAGCATGGCATGCGTCCCATCTCCCAGAAGCTCCAGGTCACCGCCGCCTGCCTCAACGACCGTTGCCCGCGCCGCAAGCCCGCCCGTTCATGATCACCTACCCGACCGCCGCCGTCTTCCCTCCCCTGCCCCTCGGCGGAACGCCCCTTTCCGAACTGCAGAAGGAAGTCATCGCCCTCAAGCAGGCCAAGGACGCCCTCATCCTCGCGCACAACTACCAGTGCGAGGACATCCAAGGCGTGGCCGACTACGTCGGCGACTCGCTCGGGCTGGCCTACAAGGCCGCCGAAGCCCGGCAGTCCACCATCGTCTTCTGCGGCGTGCACTTCATGGCCGAGACGGCCAAGATCGTGAACCCGACGCGACGTGTGCTGCTGCCCGACCTCGCCGCCGGCTGCTCGCTGGCCGACTCATGCCCGGCGGAGAAACTCGCCGCCGCCAAGGCCGCGGATCCTTCGCTCTACGTCGTCGCGTACATCAACTGCAGCGCCGCGGTGAAAGCGCTCTGCGACGTGATCGTCACCAGCGGCAACGCGTCCAAGATCGTCAGCCGCGTGCCCGCCGACCGGAAAATCCTCTTCGTGCCGGACCAGAACCTGGGGCGTTGGGTCTCGGGCAAGACCGGCCGCGCGATGCAGCTCTGGCCGGGCAACTGCTACGCCCACGTGCAGTTCACGCCGGGCGCCCTGCTCCGCACCAAGGCCGCCCACCCGGGCGCGCCCGTCGTCGCCCACCCCGAATGCACCGAAGCCGTCCGTGACATGGCTGATATGGTCTGTTCCACAGAACTCATGGTCGGCTGGTGCAAGGCGCAGACCGCGGACACCATCATCATCACGACGGAATCCGGGATGATCCACCGCCTCCGCAAAGAGGTGCCCGGCAAGACGTTCGTCGCCGCGCCGACCGACCGCTGCTCCTGCAATGATTGCAAGTTCATGAAGATGAACACGCTGGCGAAGGTCCGCGACTGCCTGCGGGACGGTACGCCCGAGATCGGGCTCCCCGAAGACATCCGGTCCGCGGCGGAGATTCCGCTCCGCCGGATGCTCGAGTGGAGCAAGTGAGCGGCGGATAGAAAAGGATACGCCGACGCCGGTTAGGGTGAAAAACTTTTTACCAAAGTTTGACAATTGGTAATATTATAAAACCCTTGATTGAGCAGGCAAAGCATTAGGATTGTCGCAGACAACCTCA
>JBILLR010000077.1:0-5206 GCA_044375965.1 Opitutales bacterium | reverse complement strand
GGGCGAGGAAGTCCGAGACCGCGGAGGCCGGGTGCAGCAGCCAGGCGATGCGCTCGACTTCGGGGGACCAGGCTTCGGCGCCGTCCTTGGCGAGCGTCGACTTCACGGCGGACCAGACGGCGTCCTGTTTGTTGGCGGAGCCGATGCCGAAGGCGGCGACGGAGTTCTTGTCCGAGACGTCGAGACGGCGGGCGAGCTCGATCAGGATCGGCACGGCCTTGTCGGCCGGGGCGGCGTGGAGCGAGGTGGCGACGTCACGACGGACGGCGACATCGGTGTCGGCGGCGAGTTCGGCGGCGATGCCGAGGGTGTCATGACCGGCGCGGCGCAGGGACTGGAAGGCCAGGCGACGCAGGGAAGGATTCGGATCCTTGAGAAGCGCCTTGACGCGGCTCACGCCTTCGTCGCCGAGGTGAGGGAGGAGCCAGACGCCGCGGGCGGCGACATACGGATTGGCGTCGCGGAGGATCTCCGAGACGACCGGCAACGACTTGGCGCCGAAACCCTTGAGGGCGTTGAAGCCGAGGTGACGGACGTTGACGGCCGGGTTGCGCAGCACGGCGCCGGCGCCTTCGGGAGTAGAAAGGTCGATCTTCGGGATGACGGACTTGAAGCCCTTGGGCGCGATGCGGTAGATGGCGCCGGCGCAGGTGTCGTCGAGGGTCTGGTGGCCGCCGACGCGGGAGTCGTACCAATCGGCGACGTAGACCGCGCCGTCGGGGCCGACGGTCACGTCGGACGGACGGAAGAGGATCCGCTCGTTGGGCTTGTCGGCTTCCTCGGGCGAGATCTTCTTGAAGTCGGTGCCGGCGAATTCGCGGGACGGATTGGACGTGATGAGATCCTTGCGGGTGGCTTCGCTCAGGGCGAAAGTGCCCTTCTGCGCGACGAGCTTGTAGGCGAGGACCGTGTTGCGGGAAGGTTCGCAGTTCAGGAGCGTGCCTTCGAAGGCGGCGCCGAGGGCGCCGTTCTCGTAGACCGTGATCCCGGTGGGCGAACCGCCGCCGTAGACGTCGCCGACGTCCATGGTGTCGGGGTCGTCCTGCCGCCAGTGGGCGCGCGGCATCGGCTGCCCCGGACGCTTGACGGAGCCGTAGCTGGCGCCGGCGGGCGTGGTGTAACCGGCCGAACCGTATTCGAGGACGAAGGAGGTGCGGCAGCTCTGGGAGTCGTCGTTGTCGCCCTGGAAGAGGTCGCCGAGCGAGGAAGGGAAACTTTCGAAGCTGTTACGGTAACCGTTGCCGAGGATCTCGAGGCCCGTGCCGTCGGCGTTGAGGCGGCCGGAGAAACCGGAGGACCAGACGAAGCCGTCGTCGCTCTTCGCGCCGATGTTGGCGCGGGCGTCGAAGGGCCACTTGCCGCCGCGCTCGTCAAGATAGGCGCTGGTGACGCGGAAGGTCTTGCCCGACTTGTCGGTCACGACCGCGCCGCAGTTGCCGGAGTTGATGTAGAGCTTGCCGTCCGGACCAGCGACCACGGCGTGGAGCGAGTGGTCATGGTCCTGGCCGCCGAAGCCGGTGAGGAAGGTCTCCTGCTTGTCGACCGCGGCGTCGAACTTGCCGTCACGATTCACGTCGGTGTACTTCGTGATGGTCGGGGCGTGCGAGACGAAGACGGCGTTGTCGATGACGGCGATGCCGAGCGGAGAGGTCCAATCGGGATCCTGGACGAAAGTCTGGACGGAATCGGCGAAGCCCTGGCCCTTGGTGTCGCTGAGCACGATCACGCGGTCGCCTTCGGGGCGGCGCTTGCCGCCTTTGTTGTAAGTGCGGTAGTTGACGCCTTCGTTGACCCAGAGTCGGCCTTGGGCGTCGAAATCGATGTTGGTCGGATTCGCCAGCATCGGCGAACGGGCCCACAGCGTCACCTCGAGACCTTCGGGCAGCTGGAAGAGGCCGGACGGCAGCGAACCGCCCTCGGAAGGCTTATAGGGTTCAGGCGCCGGCTTGGCGGCCGGGACGGGAGCGTTCTTGGGCGCGGCGACGAGCGACGCGGCGGCGAGGAGGAAAAGCGTGGAACGGGGGATCATGGGGGTAAGGATTTCTACATCCCCGGGGGCCGCAAGTTCCAGCCTATCTTTTCGGGAGCCCCCCTCCCCTGCCTCAGTTCAGCTCCACCACTGACGGAGAACCGAGAAGTCCTTACGCGTCGCCTCGACGGCGGCCTTCAGCGCGGCGGGATCCGTGACCTTGCCCTTGAGATATTCGACATGCAGGCAGACGGGGCCTTCGTAGCCGGACTTGCGGAGCAACGCCACCGAATCCTTGCCGACGTTCCCTTCGGACAACGGGCACCCGACCGGCACCCGACCCTGCCACTGGAAACTCTTGAAATAGACCATCGAGATATGCTCGCGGGCCAGGGCCAGTTCGTTGGGCCAGGACAGGCCGCCTTCGACCATCGCGTGGAAGAAGTCGAAGTTCCAGGAGAGTTCCTGCGGGCGATAATCTTTCATCAGCATCGCCATGTCCCAGACGCCGGCGCCGACATACTTCGCGCCGGAATGATTCTGGTAACCGGGGAGGATGCGGAGCTCGCGGCTGAGGGCGACGAGGTCGCGCAGCTGCGGCTTGATCTCATCGAGCTGCGCCCACGGAGATCTGCCGGCGGCGTAGGCGTACCATTTCATGCGGTAGCTCGGGATGCCGAGCGCGGCGCCCGCACGCAGGACCTTCTCCGTGCGGTCGGCCTCGTTGACCGTGTTGATGTCGGTCGTCATGAGCGTGATCGCCACGCCGCACTTCTTGAAAGCCGCGGCCAGCTTGGGCAGATCATCCTCGACGCGCGCGGGCTCGACATGTCCGCCTTTGCGCACGGGGACTTCGACGCCCTCGAAGCCGAGGTCCGCGACCGTCTCGGCGAGCTGGTCGTAAGGCAGTCCGACGAGATGCTTGGTGAAGAGACTGAAAGCAGGTTGCTTCGGCGCAGGCGCGGCGGCCAGCAAGGGCCGGAGCATCGCTCCCGCCATCAGCGAGCCGGACAGACCCAGCAGCGAGCGACGGGAGAGCATCGGCCTACTTCTTGACGATGCGCTTGACCTGACCGGCGAGCGAAGCGACGAGCACGTCGCCGTTGCTGGGGTCGTGGCCGAAGCCGGCGACGGTGGCGTCGCGGGCGATCTCGCGGGACTCCCACTTGCCGCCGCGTTCGTGCAGGGAGAAGATCCGGCCCGAAGCGAAGTCACCGAAGACGTAGGCGCCGGCGATGGCCGGGACGCGCTCGCCACGGCAGACGACGCCGCCGGTCACGGAGTTGCCCAGCTTGCGGTCGTACTCGTGGATCGGGGCCTTGAAGGCCGAAGCCGGGGCGAGGCCGGGCTTGGCCTTCTTGCCGCCGGAGTCCTTCTGATTGAAGAGGTGGAAGCCCTCGACGTCGTGCCAACCGTAGTCGCCACCGGCGACCAGGATGTCGATTTCCTCGAAAAGCCCCTGGCCGACGTCGCCGGCGAAGCAGGCACCCGTCTGGGGGTCGAAGGAGAAGCGCCAGGCGTTACGCAAGCCGGTGGCCCAGGTCTCGGTCCGGACGGAGCCGGCCACCAAGGGGCGGCCGCGGTGGGAGGTGGCCTTGAGGAAGGGGTTGTCGGCCGGGACGGCGTAAAGGGCCTGGCCTTGGGCATCCGTCACGACCGACTCGTGGGGATTGGGGGCGGGGTTGCCCGCCTTCTTGTCGACGTCGATCCGGAAGACCGCGGCATGGAAGCCTTTGTTGATGTAACCTGCGGTGTCGAAGGCGTCGCCGCCGGAGCCACCGTCGCCGCAGCTGATATAGAGGTAGCCGTCCGGGCCGAAGTGGATATCACCGCCGTTGTGATTACCCGCGGGGTCCAGCTGGGTGATGAACGGCTGCTCAGACTGGGGGTCGACCCTGAAGGGCTCGACGCTCGCAAGCAGGAAGCGGGAGACTCGCTGGTGGAGCTTTCCATCAATCCTAAGGCTATAATATACAAAGACTTGCTTGTTCTCCTTGTACTTAGGGTGGACGGCGAAACCGAGGAATCCGCATTCTCCGGCGGCATCGAACTTGCCGTCCTTCGGATTGAGCTGGAAGACTTCCGTCTTGGTGGGCTGACCGGAGCTCAGCCCGGAGATCATCTGGACCTTGCCGCCATGAAAGTCTCCCCCCTTGGTCTTCTTCTTGTCGGCGGAAGGCGCGACGACCGGGTCACCCTTCTCGACGATGAAGACGACGTCCTTGCTTCCGGGCAGCGGAGCGACCGTGACCGGGAGGCTGAAAGAGATGCCCGGGAAGGCGGGCTCCAGGGAGACGACGCTCTCCTGGGCGACGGCGGAGGTCATCCCTACGAGGAGCGAAAACAGGAGGGCGGCGGACGGGCGGAGACTCATGGCTGGGGGGTGAGAGAAATACCTAAGTCAGAAGGCGGGCGCATGCAAAAGATTTTTCATCGGGAGGCAGGGTCCGGAAGAAACCTTCACCCTGCCCTTATTTTTCGCTGGTTTTCAGCGCACGGTTCGCTACTTAATACACCCGCATCACTGCACAACCAACCCACAAACAACATGTCCAAAGCCCTCACCAAGTCCCAAATCGCCGGTGCCATCGCCGAAAAAGCTGAGATCAGCAAGAAGCAGGCCACCGCGATCCTCGAGATCATCGCCGCCCTCGCCTACAAGAACGCGAAGAACTCCTTCACGCTTCCGGGCCTCGGCAAGCTCGTCCTCGTCCATCGCAAGGCTCGCCTGGGTCGCAACCCGGCCACCGGCGAAACCATCCAGATCAAGGCCAAGAAGGTCGTGAAGTTCCGCGTGGCCAAGGCCGCGAAGGACGCGATCCTCGGCGCCAAGTAATCTCCCACGAGATGCTCGCCAAAAGGCGCTCCGCAAGGAGCGCCTTTTTTGTTGGCCGCGTCCGCGCGAGACGCATCCCGCGCCGACCGGCACGGTTTTTCTTGCACGGGCGTGCGCGCGGAGAATGAATGCACGCACGCAATCCGCCCGGGTGGCGAAATGGCAGCCGCAGCGGACTCAAAATCCGCCGCCCTCTAAAGGCGTGAAGGTTCGAGTCCTTTCCCGGGCACTTGCGGCGATGACCGCCGACGACGCGCAAGCGACGCCGGGCGGACGCGTGTTCAACGCGCCCAGGCGACGACGCCCGCGAGCGAGGTCGCGAGCACGAGCGCGAACACCAGCACGGAAGCGCACCCGCGGTTCGACAGACGCTCCTTGTAAGACAGACCGCTGCCCGGGAT
>JBILLR010000076.1:0-5250 GCA_044375965.1 Opitutales bacterium | reverse complement strand
GGCGGAGTCTTACTTGGCGGCCGGCTTGTCGCCGGCGGCGGGGGCAGGCGAGACAGGCGCGGCGGGGGCAGCCGGGGCGGCCGGGGCGGCCACCGGGGCGGAAGCCTTGTAGGTCGCGTTCAGTTCCTTGAGGACGTCCTGGGTGATGTCCAGGGAGGCGTCGGCGAAGAAAGCCTGGCTCTTGCCGAGCACGAGCTGGATACCCTTGGCCTTGGCCACCTTCTCGGCCTGGGCGCGGGCGTCGGCGAGGATCTGCTTGTTCATCTCTCCCACGCGCTGCTGGATGGCGCCGCGGGCTTCGTTGACGAAGTTCTGGAGCTCGGCGCGACGCTGCTGGAAGACGCCGTTCTTCTGCTGAAGTTCGGCCTCGACGGCCTTCTTGCCGTTCTCGCTGAGCATCGGATCCTGGCCGCGCTTCTGGGCGGCGATCAGGTCGGCCTGGAGCTGCTCGACCACCTTGACGCGTTCGCCGACGGAAGCCTGGGCCGAATCTTCGGACTTGCGGATCTCCGCCTGAAGATCCGCGGACTTGGCGTAGGACTTGAAGATCTCCTGTTCGTCGATGAGGCCGACGTTAGGGGCGGCGGCGAAGACGGAGGCGGAGGCGAGGAGGAGGGCGAAGAAGGACTTCATGTGGTTGGGTGAGAAGAAGCGATTAGACGGAGGCTTGGCAATCAAAACACCGTGCCGAAACTGAAGTTGAATTTCATCCCGTCTTCGTTGACGTTGGCGCCGGCGTTGGGCAGGCCGCCCGGCACCTTGGTCATCTGCAGGGGGAAGCCGAAATCGAGGCGCATCACGGCGCCTCCGAGCAGGATGCGCATGCCGAGGCCGTAGTTGGAATTCGCCTCGGACAGGCCGAAATCGCCCTCGCCCCGGTTGACGATGCCGTGGTCATAGAAGGCCGCGAAACGGAGGTTGTCGGCCACCTTGATGGTATACTCCGCGCTGAAGAACCCGTAAGTCAGGCCGCCCATCGGTTCGTTGCCGAACTGCGTATCGTAGGTCGAGTAGCCGCCGACATCGTTGAAGTTGAAGCCGCGCATGTCATAGGCGCCGCCGAGGTAGAAACGCTCGTAGAACGGCAGCGCACCGGCGGTGCCGGTGAGCAGGCCGACGCGGCCGATGACGCCGACGGTCTGCTCGGCCGTCGGCGAGACGAGAAACCAGCGGCCGGTCCGGAGTTCGGAGCGGAGATACTTCAGGTCGCCGCCGAAACCGTTGCCGGCGAGTTCTTCGGTGAGCGAGATGCGGGATCCGCGCGTCGGGAAGTTGAATTCGTCGCGGGTGTCGTAGATGAGGGAGGCGGAGACCGAGGAGATCACCTTGCCGCCGGTGGCGCCTTCGGTCACGACTTCGGCGGGCGCGGTGGAGCTGACGTTGTCGACGGAGACGCGGCGCAAGTTGTAACCGACGCGGCCTTCGACGTTACCGAAGACGCGGCGGCGGGCGTAAAGATTCACGCCTTCCGTGAGCACCGCGTAGTCCGCGGAAGCGAAGCCGGCGAAACGCCGCTCGATGGAGTAACCCACGGCGAGGTCCCGTTCCCAGAGGGCCGGCTCTTCGAAGGAGTGCTCGAAGGAATTGGTCAGGGCGCCGACCGAGAGACGCACGCGGAACTTCTGGCCGTCGCCGCGATACCAGCCTTCAGGATTGGAGAAGTCGAAGTTGCCCTCGGCGTATTCGACGAAGCCCACGAGCCCTTCGACGGTGCTGAAGCCGGCGCCGAAGCTGACCTGGCCGGTCGGACCCTCCTTGACCGTGACGCGTAGGTCGCTCTGGCCGGGGACGGGCGTGGGCACCGGGGCGACGCGGACCTCCTGGAAGAACTGGGTGTTACGCAGGCGCGCCTCGGAGACGCGCGTGCGGGCGAGGTCGAAGACTTCGCCGGGCCCGAGCGCGAGTTCGCGCGCGATGGCGGTGGAGCGGGTCTTCGTGTTGCCCTGGATCTCGACGGCGCGGACGGTATGACGCTGGCCTTCTTCGATGACGAAGCGGACATCGATGGCGCCGGTCGTGAGGTCGGGCTTGCGCACGATCTGGACGGAGGCGTTGATGTACCCCATCTGGCCGTAGTATTCCTTCAACTTTTCGGCGGCGGCCTCGACGGCGGGGACGGCGAAGGCCTGACCGGAAGCCAGCTGATCGTATTCGACCGGATGCGCGCCGCGGCGGAGCGACGGCTCGGCCACGACCTTGCGGAGCGCGGCTTCCGTGAACAGCGGGTCGGCGGCGCCGAGGCGGTTGCCCTCGATGGCCAGGGCGCCGACGGTGTAACGACGGCCCTCGGTGAGCTTGAAGACGACGTCGAGCCAGCCCGACTCGCCGCTGACGTCCTTGACGACGCAGATCTTCTCGGGGTCGGCATCCTGCACCTCGACGTCGAGGTAGCCCTTGGAGCGGTAGAACTCGCGCAGCTTGCGGCAGTCGGAGCGGTATTGCTCGGGATCGAGTCGTCCCGAGCCGAGCATCCAGGACCATTTGTACCAGCGATACTCGCTGGTCTCGAGTCCGGCCTCGCGGGCCAGATCGGCGCGCTCGAACGATTTCGCGCCCTCGAAGCGATAGGTGTCGATCTTCAGTTCGATGCCTTCGTTGACGACGACGGAGACCATCTTCCCGCCGGGGATGTCGCGCAGCTGGGACGAGACGCGCGCGAAGGGACGCTTCTTGCGGAGGGCCTCCTGCAGTTTGATCTCGGACCGGCGGAGCAAGGCCATGTCGAGCGGCTCGCCGAGCTTGATATCCTGCAGCTCTTCGCCGCCGAACCAGGAAGCGTCGGCGCCGACGAGGCCGTCGCCGCCGATGTATTCGACCCCCTTGAGGATCGGGCGGGGTTCCACGGTGACGACGACGTCGACCTCGCCGGTGGCGGGGTCGAGGACCGGCTCGACCGAAGCCTGCGCGAAGCGACCGGTCGCATAGAGCGAACGGACGGTGCTCGCGACCGCCTCCTTGGAGAAGGCCTGGCCTTCGCGCAGGGCGACGAAGCCGCGCACGAACTCCTCGGAGACGGCGGAGCCGGAGGCCTGGATGCGGATGGTCCGGACCTTGGGGTCCTTCGGCCCGAGGGTGTTCTGCGCCCCGCCGACGAGCGGCGCCAAGGCGAGGGCGAAGCAGGCGGCGCGGAGCCAACTGCGGCGAAGGGAGGTCTTATTCATTATTGCGGTAGTCTCTAGCCGGCGACTCGAAGCGTGTCAGCCCCGGATTGAAGAGCAAGTTGATGTCAGAAGTGGGTCCGTTACGATTCTTCGCCACGATCAGCTGACGGGCGTAACATCCGTCCTGGCCGGCCTGCTCGGCCTCGGCTTCGGCGGCCTTGCCTTGGCTGGCGGGGGGTTTGGAGATGAGCATGACGATGTCGGCGTCCTGCTCGATGGAGCCGGACTCGCGGAGGTCGGACATGCGCGGCTGCCGGGCCTCGTCCTCGGACTTGCGGTTGAGCTGGGCCAAGGCGATGATCGGGATCTTGAACTCCTTGGCCATGGCCTTGATGCTGCGGGAGACCTCGGCGATCTGCTGTTCGCGGGGGAGGCCCGAATCCAGGCCGTTGATGAGCTGGATGTAATCGATGACCACCATGTCCAAGGGGGTGCGGGCGTGGACGCGGCGGCACTTGGCGCGGATCTCGAGGATGTTCTGGCCGCCGTTGTCGTCGACCACCAGCGGGAGGCCCTTGTACTCGTTGGCGGCCTGGACGAGGTCGACCTGCATGCGTTCGTCCGGGTGGGCGGTACGCAGCTTCTGCATGTTCACGCGGGCGCGGGAGCAGAGCAGGCGCAGGGCCAGCTCGCGGGCGGGCATTTCGAGGGAGAACAGCAGCACGTTGGACGGCTTGCGGCTCTCGCTGGGCTTGGGGAACAGCGCGGCCTCGATGAAATTCAGGGCGATGGACGTCTTGCCCATGCCGGGGCGGGCGGCGACGACGATCATCTGGCCCGGCTGGAAGCCGAAGGTCATCGCGTCGAGGTCCGGGAAGCCCGTCGGGACGCCCTGGACCGAGTTGCGGTCGCGGATGATGCGCTGGACGAGCTCCATCGCCTCGGCGATGGGCCCGTCGATCGTCTGGGCGGATTCGGAGATGCGGTCCTCGCTGATGCGGAAGAAGGACTGCTCGACCTCCTCGAGGAGCCGCTCGATGCCCTCGGCGTGGGCATGGGCCTTCTCGACCGTCGTGACGGCGGTGGAGATGAGCTGCCGGAGGAAGTGCTTCTCGCGGATGATGGCCAGCCAATGGGGCGCGTGCGCGCTCGAGGAGATCAGCCCGGTCAGCTCGTTGACGTAGGTCGCGCCGCCCGCGGACTCCAGCCTGCCGTCGCGGCGCAGCTGTTCGGTGAGCGTGATCTCGTCGATGCCCGTGCTCGCCTGGGCGAGCTTGACCGCGATCTCATAGATGTCCTGGTGCTTCGGGTCGAAGAAGTAATCCGGCGTGACGCGCTGTTCGAGGCAGCGCTGCAGGGTATCGCCGCCGTCGATGACGATGCTCGCGATCAGGCCGCGCTCGGCGTCGAGGTTGTGGGGCGGGACACGGTCGCCGTAATTGGGAGCGGCTTCGCGGCGCTGGCGCTGGGGTCTTTCGGCCATGGGAAAAAACGCAGTATGGGAGGGGGAGGTCCGGTGGACAGCGCCAAACAGGGAGTCCGTTCACGCCTTGTTCACCGCCTATTCACAGACGCAGGACCCGGAAAAGAAAAAGGCGCGAAGCAGATGCTTCGCGCCTTTCCGGGGAACCGGGTCCGCTTATTCGGACTTGCCGGACTTTTCCTTGCGGGGCTTGCGGGCCTTCTTGCCCTTGTCGTCACGATACTCGCGCTCGTCGGCCTCGGGGGCCTCTTCGGCGGCGACTTCGATCGGATTCTCGGAGACGACCTCGAACTCCTGCTCGACCATGACGGAACCATGGAGGCGGATGCTCGTGGTGTGCTTGCCGAGGAGCTTGACGGGGCCCTGACCGAGGTGGATGCGCTTGCGCTCGATCTCGATGCCGTGCTCGACGAGCTTGGCGGAGATTTCGGCGGTGCTGATCGCGCCGAACATCTTGCCTCCCTCGCCGGTCTTGACGGCGAACACGAGCTTGATGGCGGCGAGCTTGGCGGCGGTCGCGTTGGCGACCTCGAGGTCGTGGGCTTCACGGACTTCGCGGGCCTTCTTGAGGGCCTCGACGTACTTCGTGTTGGAGCGGTTGACGGGGAGCGCGATGCCCTGCGGGAGCAGGAAGTTACGGGCGAAGCCCGCGCGGACGCGGACCTG
>JBILLR010000018.1:0-15872 GCA_044375965.1 Opitutales bacterium | reverse complement strand
CCAACCGCGCCAACGGCAGCCACTCGAAACCCACCTGGCGGCGGTCTCGCTCCCTGCCCTCCCCGATGGGCCCGAGGTCATCGCAGCGACAATGGAAGACCGCTTCGACCTGATGGAAATGGCCATGGATGCGATGCATGGCGTGATTCTTGCCGACGTATTCCCGCAGATAGACCAGACCTTGCGGCACGACCCGGAGGCCGAGCTCCTCGAACACCTCCCGCTGGACGGTGTCCCGCAGCGTCTCGCCGTGATTCTGTCCGCCACCCGGCAGCACGAGGAACTCGCCTTCTTCGGAACGGATCCGCACGGCGAGGATCTCGTCGCCGCGCAGGATGATGGCCCGCGCGGCCGTGCGGACGCCCGAAGATGCGCTGCCTGACTGACGACGAGGAGAAGACACGCTCCGACCCTACCTCGGACGCCGAGGACAGTGAAGCCGTAAAGCTTGGGCGGAAATCCGCCGGCTCAGGACAGCAGCTTCTCGTCGATCTCCTGGTTGCCGTGGACGGCCTTGACGTCGTCCAGGGCTTCGAGGGCGTCGATCAGCTCGAGCACCTGCTTGGCCACGGCGGCGTCGCCGACGGGGACCGGGATGCTGGAGATGTAAGACAGTTCCGCCGACTCGGGCTTGATGGACTTCTCCTGCAGAGCCTTGGAGATGGCGTCGAAGGCCGCGATCGGACAAAGCACCTCGAAGTGGTCGCCGTTGTTGACGACGTCTTCGGCGCCGGCTTCGAGCACGAGCTCCATCAGGGCGTCTTCGCCGATCTGGGCGGCGCCGATCAGGAACTGGCCCTTCTTGAGGAAGCTGTGCGACACCGCGCCCGTCTGGGCCATGTTGCCGCCGTTGTCGTTGAACGCCTGGCGCACTTCGGCCGCGGCGCGGTTCTTGTTGTCCGTGGTGACCTCGACGATGAGGCCGACGCCGCCGGGGGCGTAGCCCTCGTAGACGATCTCCTCGTAAGTGACGCCCGGGATCTCGCCGGTGCCCTTCTGGACGGCGCGCTTGATGTTGTCCGAAGGCATGTTGGACGCGCGGGCCTTGTCCATGAGCGTGCGGAGACGCGCGTTGGATTCAGGGCTGCCGCCGCCGGCGCGCGCCGCGAGGGTGATCTCCTTCGCGAGGACGGAGAAGATCTTGCCGCGTTTGGCGTCGATGACGGCCTTGTGCCGCTTCGTCGTGTGCCACTTGCTATGACCAGACATGATGGGAGGGGGTTGGGGAAATCAGCCTTTGACCTTCTTCGGCGCGGGCGCGATCACCTCGACGTCCGGCTCGTCCTTGGTAAGCCAGGTCTGCAGCATCGTCAACAGGTTCTGGATGGTCATGTACAGCGTCAAGGCCGACGCCATCGGGTAACAGATGACCGGGAACAGCAGCGTCATCATCAGGAAGATCATCTTCTGCGAACCGTCGCCGGACGGCTGCGGGCTCATGCGCATCGAGAGCCACATGGTGATCCCCATGAGGACGGGCAGCAGGTTGACCGGGAAGCCGCCGAGGTGGAAGACCGTGTCCGGGGCCGAGAGGTCGGCGATCCAGAGGAAGGAGTGCAGGCGCAGCTCGACCGTGGTCTGGAAAGCGGTGTAGAGGCCGAAGAAGATCGGCATCTGGATGAGGATCGGGAGGCACCCGGCGAACGGGTTGATCTTGTTCTCGGTGTAGAGCTTCATGAGCTCCTTCTGCATCTTCTCGGGGTTGTCCTTGTGCTTCTCGCGGATGTCCTGCATCGGCTTCGCGAACTTCTGCATCTTCTTGGCGGCCTTCATCTGGATCGCCGTGAGCGGCCAGGTGATGACCTTGATGAGGCAGGTCAGCGCCACGATCGCCCAGCCCCAGGACCAGGCGCCGCTCCACGCGAGCAGCCAGTGCACGCCGCCGAGGACGGCGAGGAGCAGCTTGCAGACGGCGCCGAAGGAGATGAAACCGAGCAGCTTCGAGAACTGCAGCACCGCGACCTGACCATCCGGTAGCGCGGCCACGCGGGCGTATTCCTTCGGGCCGACGAAGAACTCGCCGGCGAAGGTGCGGGAAAGGTCGGCGGCCGGGACCGGTTCCCAGGAGGCGAAGGCCTGCAGGCCGCGCTTGCCGGCTTCGAGGCCGACGGGGAGCACGAGGACTTCGGTGCGGGCCCCGCGGGCGGACGCATCGGCCGGATGGACGATGGAGGAGAAGAACTGATTGCCGGAAGCGACCCAGAGCAGCGGCTTGGCGACGGACGCGACGGCATGGTCGGCCTGGGCCTTGTGGGCGCCGAGACCGAAGAAACCGCTGGAGTCGGTGAAGACATCGAGGCCGACGCGGGTCAGGTCTTCGCCGTCATAGGCGAGCACGGAGAGGAACTGGTTGGCGGAATCGCCTTCCGTCGGCTGCCAGCAGCCGGTCGAGACCCAGACCGTGGCGGCGGGCTTGCCGGCGGGCGGGATGACCTTGGTGACGAAGCCGAGCGAATAAGGTTCGACGACGGCGCCGGCCTTGGCGGCCAAGGTGAAGGTACGCTCGATGCGGGTGCCGTCGGCAAGCCCGCCGACGAGGGTGACGGTATCGGCGGTCGCGCCGGGCTGCGCGACGAATTCGGAAAGGAGCGTCTCCAGCTTGCCGGAGACCGGATTCTTCACGGCGAGCGCGAGCGCCGATTCGTCGTTGCCGGCGTTGAAGACGACGACGTCCTGCTTGGCGACGTCGGCGAACTCCTTCTTCAGGCGGATCTCCCGGATGGCGCCGCCGCGATCGGTGAGGGTGACCTTGAGGTGTTCGTTCTCCAGGACGAAGCACTTCGCGGCCTCACGAGGCACCGGGCGGCCAGACTGGGCCGAGGCGGGCAAGGTGGTCGCCGGTTTGGCGACCAAGGCGGGAGCGACCGGAGCGACGGCGGCGGACGGAGCCGGCGTGGCGCCCGGGGGCGGGGTGGCCGGCTTGGTGAGGAAGAAAAGGGCGAAGGCGCCGACGATGCAGGCCATACCCAGGAAGAAGTTCTTGCGATCCATGGAAAGTGAGTGGTTGGGCGTAGGGAAGCCCCCGCCTCGGTGCAAGGCACAAGGCGTCAAACAACCCCATGGCCCTCGATTTCGGGCCAAAAAGCCCCGCGTCGGTCCGGCGGCTCAGGAACCCGGCTTGGTCGCCGGAATCTTCGCCAATTCGGCGGGAACCGCGTCCGCCGCATAAGTAGGGAAATTCAGTTCCAGCAAGGAGACGAAGGGGACGCTGAATTGGGTCTGGCCGGCCGAGCGGTCGACCAGGGACACCACGGCCACGGGGGCGGCGCCGGCGGCCTTGAGGATATCCAGGCACTCCTGGGCCCGGCCGCCGCGGGTCACCACGTCCTCGGCGACGATCACGCGCTCGCCCGGACGGAAGGTGAAGTTGCGGCGCAGCACCAGCTTGTCGTTTTCCTTCTCGGCGAAGACGAAGCGTACCCCGAGCTGGCGGGCGATCTCCTGGCCGACGACCAAGCCGCCCATCGCCGGGGCGAGGACGGTGTCGCACGGATGCGCGGCGAGCTTCGGACGGAGGAGCTCGATGAGACGGGTGACCTTGCCCATGTGCTGGCAGACCTGCGCGCACTGGAAAAAATGGCCGCTATGCAGGCCGGAACGGAGGACGAAATGGCCGGTCAGGAGGGCCTTGGAATCACGGAAGATCTGCAGGACTTCTTCTTGGGTCGAACTCATGCGCCATGGTTAAGGCAGGAAAGCCCCGCTGGGCGAGGCGATATCCGACCCTCCCCGCAAAAGGTTCGCCCTGCCCTGTCCGATCCCTAAGAAAAGATGACCCATGGAAACCGACGCCAGCCCCAGCCCAGCGAGTCAGGCCAAGACCCGGATCATCGTCATCGCGCTCGTGCTCATGGCCGCCCCCTTCATCATGCTCGGCCTGCGCCCGGCCGCCGGGCAGAAGACCCCGCCGGCAAAGACCGACCCGGCTGGCATGGCCTGGATTCCCGGCGGCGAATTCACGATGGGCACGGACAAGGCCGACGAGAAACACGCGGAGGAAGCTCCCGCGCACGCGGTCGTCATCAAAGGGTTCTGGATGGACATCACCGAGGTGACGAACGCGCAGTTCAAGAAGTTCGTCGACGCCACCGGCTACGTGACCGACGCGGAGAAGGACCTCGACCCACGGGAATTCCCGAATGCACCGCCCGAATACCTCAAGGGCGGCGCCCTCATCTTCCAGCGCGTCTCGGGCGTGAATCCTTTCCAGTGCGGCGGCGCGGATCTCCCGTGGTGGAAGTTCACCGCCGGCGCCGACTGGCGTCATCCCGACGGCCCCGCCTCGTCGATCGAAGGACGCATGGACCATCCCGTGGTCTGCGTGACCTACAAGGACGCGCAGGCCTACGCCAAGTGGGCCGGCAAACGCCTGCCGACCGAAGCCGAATGGGAGTTCGCCGCCCGGGGCGGCCTCAAGGACAAGCCTTACGTCTGGGGCGACGAAGAACGGCCCGACGGCAAGATCATGAGCAACCACTGGCAGGGGAAATTTCCCGAGCGCGACAGCGGCGCCGACGGTTTCACTTCCGTGGCTCCGGTGAGGTCCTTCCCGCCCAACGGCTACGGACTCTACGACATCTCAGGCAACGTCTGGGAGATGTGCGAAGACTGGTACGGCCTCGACTACTACAAAGTCTCGCCCAAGGAAGGGCCCATCGGTCCGGCCATCGGCCATGACCCGGAGAAGACCGGCTTCGGCCAGCACGTGATCCGCGGCGGCTCCTGGCTCTGCGACGAAGGTTACTGCTTCCGCTACCGTCCGACCTCCCGCCAGGGCCTCGACATGCTGACGTCGACGAACCACGCAGGTCTGCGCTGCGTGTCCGACGCGCCCGCCCCGGCCAAGACCTGGAAGTAAGGCTTACTTCTGTTCCTGGTAGTCAAGGTCCTTGCCGAAGGTCTCTTCCATGCCCCAGAGGGCGTAGAAGGCGGCGCCGAAACAGATGACGCCGAGGACCGCCCCCGCCAGCGAGGGCGAGAGGAAAGGCAGCTCCTTGGCGCCCGTGAGCTGCGTGAAGCCGAAGGTCAGCAACACGAGCGATCCGCGCGCGAAGTTGGGCACCGTGGTCGCGACCGTCGCGCGCAGGTTGGTGCCGAACTGCTCCGCGGCGATGGTGACGAAGAGCGCCCAATAGCCCATGCCGAGTCCCATCAGGAAGATAAGCCGGTAGTAGGCGTCGGAGGTCCAGCCGTCGGCGCCGAAGAGATACAACACCACGCAGACCAGGCTGAACGCCAGGAAACCGGCGACCACCTTGCGGCGCGAGCGGAGCAGCTGGCTGCCGACGCCGCTGGCGAGGTCACCGAAAGTCAGGCCGAGGTAGAAGGCCGCCACGGCCCAGTTCGTCTTCACCGGCTCGCCGGTGATCCCGGCCGCGGGCGCGAAGACCGTCGAGGCGCGCTGCACGAGGATGCCGATCATGTACCAGGTCGGCAGGCCGATGAGGACGCAGCGGGCGTAGCGGATGAAACGGTCGCGCGAGGTGAACAAAGCGAGGAAATCGCCGCGCTGCACGTCGCCTTCGGCGCCGTGCTCCTTGGCGTGGTGAAACATGCCGGACTCATGGACGCCGACGCGGAGCAGCAGGAGCAGCAGGCCGAGGCCGCCGCCGATGAAGTAACTCATGCGCCAGCCGTCCGTTCCGAACACGGCGCCGATCGAGTCAACATGGTCGGCCATGTAGCCGGCGACCACGGCGCCGAAGACGCCGACGGTGGCCACGACGGCCGTGCCATAGCCGCGCCGCTCCTTGGACAGGGACTCGGAGACGAGCGCGATGCAGCCGCCGAGTTCGCCGGCCAGGCCGAGCCCGGCGATGAAACGCCAGAAGGCGTAGGCCTCGAAGCTGTCGACGAGGCCGTTGGCGATGTTCGCGACGGAATAAAGGAGGATGGAGCCGAAGAGCGTGGTGAGCCGGCCCATGCGGTCGCCGAGGATCCCGAAGAGGATGCCGCCGATCAGCATGCCCATCATCTGCCAGGAAAGCAGGTCCTGATACCAAGGAGCGCCGGTGATGAGATGGCCCAGGCCGAGGCCGTTGAGGCTCTTCTCCCGCACGGTCATGAACAGCGTGAGGTCGTAGATGTCGACGAAGTAACCGAGGGCGCCGACGACGACGGCCGGATGCAGGAGATCTTTCCAGAGAGGGCGCGGCTCGGCCGGGACGACGGGGGTGCTCATGAAGGCGGGGTTACGCCTTCAGACCGTGCAGGTTGGCCATGGAAATGCCAGACAACATTGCGCCGGTGACCCCTAGGAACCCCTGGTCGGTGCCGATGAGGAAGAGGTTCGCGAGGTCGGTCCGGCCGTCGCGCCGCTTGACGGTCGCGCCGTAGATCGCGCCGTTGAGGTGTCCGGTGAACTTACGCACGGTCCGCGGCGTGAAGACATCGGTCGAGGTCAGCGCGGCGTCATGCGCGGCGTCCGCGACGGCGGGCAGGTGCGCCCGGGCGACGCGGTTGAGCCGGCCGCACCATTCCTGCTTGCGCGCCTGATACTCGTCCTCCGGCAGCGCGCACCAGGCGTCATGGTTGGCCAACGAGGTGACCCGCAGCCAGCCTTCGTCCAACGCCCTGCCCTCCCCGTACTGATAGTTATTGGGGATACAGACCACGCCCGAACGCGGGTCGACCAGACCGTCCGGCGCCCGGTAGCTGAAGCGTTCGGCGTCGCAGAAGAAGATGATGGTGTCCTGCCAGCCGAAGCCGGCGAAGGCCCTGGCGTCGTAAGTCGCGATCGTCTCGGCGTAACCCAGGCGGCCGATCTCGGCGGCCGCGGCCGCCGGGGCCGCATCCGAACGCAGGCGCATCGTCTCGACGGCGCCGGCGGAGGAGTAGACGGCGTCGGCGGTGACCTCGGCGCCGTCGTCGAGGATCAGCGCCGAGGCGCGGCCGGCCCGCACTTCGATCCGCGACACGCCGCACTTCATGCGCCGTTCGACGCCATGCTCGCGGCAACGGTCGGTGAGCAGGCGGATGACCTGACGCACGCCCGCGAAGGGACGGGCGAAGCCTTCGCGGAAAAGCGATCGCCACATCACGGCGAACTGGGAGACCTCGATGTCATCCTCGAGCGCGCTGCCGTAGAAACATGTCGGCAGCAGCAGCATGTCGCGCAGCAAGGGGTCGCCGAGCCGCTCATCGAGGAGCGCGCGCGCCGAACCGCCGTGCGCCTCGAGGGCCGCCTCGTCGAGGCCGGTGATCCAGGCGTCCAGCGTGCGGAAACGGTCGACGGAGCCGGGGAACTCCCGGGCCACGTCGGCCAGCAGGGCTTCGAAGTCGTTGTTCAGACGGAGATTCTTGCCGGCCATCGTCACGCGGGAGCCGAGCTGCGGACACAGGTCGAGTTCCTCGCGGCGGATGCGCAGCTGGCGCATCAGCTTCACGAGCGGCGCACCCTTGGCGCCTTCGGGGACCCAGTTGGTCAGCGCATGCAGGCCGACGTCATACTTCCGTTTGCCGCGGGCATAGAAGGAATTGAGCCCGCCGGGGGCGTTATGCCGCTCCAGCACCAGGACCTTGCGTCCGAACATCCCCAGGCGGACCGCGGCGGCGAGGCCTGACATGCCCGCCCCGATGATGACGGCGTCGTAATGGGCGGCGGTGGACACGAGGCTAATGTCGGGGAAGCGCGGGCGAGGTCAAGCGACGCCCTCAGGGCGTCGTGATGCGCAGGACTTCCTCGGCGGCCTGCGTGACCTGCTGGGCCGTGATCCGGGCGAGGGCGCGATCCATGCGGGCGAGATACTCGGCGCGGGGCTCACCCTCGAAGATGGTCGTATCCACGCGGACGACCCGGTGCACGGTCCCCCATGGCCGGGCGCGGGCGTAGTCGGACGGACCGAAGACGCCGACGACCGGCGTGCCGACCGCCGCCGCGAGCTGCAGCACCGAAGAATCCGCGCCCAGGAAAAGGCGGGACTCCTTGATGAGACGGGCCAGCTGGGCGAAGCGCAGGCGGCCGCCGGTCGACATCGCGACGGGGCCGACCAGTCCGCAGAGGGCTTCCGCCATGATGCGCTCGGCCCCGTCGGGCCCGGCCGAGACGACGATGCGTTCGACCGCGCGCGAGGCGACGAGTTCGCGGGCCACCGTCGCCCACTTGTCGATCTCCAGGATGCGCTCCGGACGGGTGGCGCCCGGATGGATGACCGCGAAACGGCCCTGCTCGAGCATCATCCCGTGCTCCTGCATGCGCGAGGGCGCGAACCACATCGCCGGCGTCTCGGCATGGAAGCCGAGGACGCGCGAAAGGACTTCGTGGTCGCGGGCGGCCTCATGCGGATCGACGGCGGCGCCGAAGACCTGCTGATGCATGAGCGGACGAAGCAAGAAGGGCGCATGGCCTCCGCAGGCCCGCACGGCGGCGCCGCTGAGCGCGACGATACGGCTCGCCAAGGGATGACCGCCGAGCGCGACGGCGAAATCGAAACGGGCCCGACGCAGGCGGGAGAGCAACGCCAGGAGCGAGCCGTCGCCGCCGAAGCCGATGGTCTCGACGACGGCCGGACAGCCCTCGAGGGCGGGCTCCGAGCCCGGCGTGGTGACGAAGGTCACCTGCGCCCCGGGGTGGCGTTCACGGATCGTGCGCAATCCGGCCGTCGCGGCCAACGCGCCGCGTAGTCCGCTGAACTTGACGACCAACAGGCGCATCTCAGGCGAGGTTCTTGGCCTGGTTGTCCCAAAGGCGACGGAACAGCTCCGAAGAAGCGTAGACGGCCTCCCGCGGGCCGTCCGCCACGATGCGGCCGCCGTCGAAGACGAGCACGCGCCCGACGTCGCGGATGGTGCTGAAACGGTGCGCGACGATCAAGGTCGTCCGTCCTTTCATCAGCAGCGCCAACGACTGCTGGATGCTGCGCTCGGTGTCGGTGTCGAGGGCCGACGTGGCCTCGTCGAGGATGAGCACCGGGGCGTCCTTGAGGAAGGCGCGGGCGATCGAGACGCGCTGGCGCTGGCCGCCGGAAAGGCGTCCGCCGCGCTCGCCTACCTTGGTCTGGAAACCTTCCGGCTGGGCCTCGATGAAATCCAGCGCACCGGCGAGGCGCGCGGCCTCGCGGACCTCGGCGTCGGTCGCCGCCGGCCGGCCGATACGGATGTTCTCGAGGATGGATTCGTTGAACAGGACGGGCTCCTGCGAGACCAGGGCGATGTTCGCGCGCAAATCGGCCTGGCGGACGGCGCGCAGATCTTCCCCGTCGATCCGGATGACGCCCTGCCGAGGGTCGAAGAACCGCGGGACCAAGTTGACGAAGGTGCTCTTGCCCGCGCCGCTGGGCCCGACGAGCGCGACGGACTGCCCGGCCGGAATGCGCAAAGTGACGTCGGCGAGGACCAGGTCGGCGCCGTAACCGAACGAGACCCCCGTGAACTCGAGGTCGCCGCGGACGCGGGTCAGCGGACGGGCGTCGGCCGCGTCCGCGACTTCGCTCCGGGCCGTCAGGATCTCCTCGAGGCGGGCCAGGCCAGGCGCGGCCATGCTCAGGCGGCTGGTGACGTTGCCGAGCCGCTTGATGGGACCGTAGGCGAAATAGAAGGCGACGATGATCGAGAGGAGCTCGGGCAAGGTGAAGCCGCTGGTCGCGCCGAACCCGATGGCGGCGGCGATGCCCAAGGCCGCGGTGAGCTCGATCAGGGGCGAGAGCGCCTTCTCGTAGCGCACCAGCTTGCCTTGGATCCGCAGGCCTTCGCGGCTCGCCTCATCGAAACGGGCTCCCTCGCGTTCCTGCAGACCGTAGGCCCGGATCTCGCGGGCCGACTGCAGGTTCTCGACGGCGATGCTGTTCAGGTCGGAGGAAGATGCGAGCCCCTGGTAGGTGCGGCGCTGGATACGCCGGGCGACGGAGCGGACCATGAGCACCGAAAGCGGGACGACGAGGAGGCAGGTGAGGAACCAGAAGCCGCTGTCGTGAGAGAAGCAGACCCAGACGACGTAGCCCAAGGCGAAGACCAGCGTCAGCGGCTGGACGATCAGGTCGTTGGAGACGTCGACGAGCACCAGCCGCACCGAGTTCGCGTCGGTGATCAGCCTGGCCATCAGGTCTCCGACCGAGTGGCGGCCGAAGAAACCCAGGTGCATCTGCTGCAACCGGCCGAAGACATCCCGGCGGACGGCCTCGATGACGCGCAGCCCCGCGAGGTTGAGCAGGTAGGTCGAGAAGAACTCACCGAGCCCGCGGATGAGCATGACCGTCGGCAGGAAAGCGACCGCGAAGACCATCTCGTTCCCCTTCGGCAGGTGAAGGATGGCACCGCCCCCGAGGCTATCCGGCCAGGACAGCAAGGGCGCCGCGCGGGCGGCTTCGTCGCCGAAGACCGCGGGCAGCACCTTGCCCATCAGGAACGGCAATCCGAAGGCGTTGGCGGACGCAAAGACGATGGCCGACAGCAGCGAGAGGGCCAAGAGCAGACGGCTCCCCTTGAGGTAAGGCAGATAGAGCTGGTAACGGCCTCGGAACACGCCCCCAGCGTGGCGGGCGGGCGGCGAGGAGGAAACACCAAACCTCGGCTATTTCTTCTTCGGGAAAGCCACGGAGAACGCGATGGCCAAGGCCAGGGTGAAGCCGATGACGGCGAGCGAGAGTTCCGTAGGGAAATGCACGCGGCCGTGGTCGACGAAACGCGCCGGCATCCAGGAGGCGAACTGTCCGGCCGGCTGACCCAGCCCGGCCGCCCAGGGCAGGATCATCTTGCAGCCGATGAACACGAGGACGAAGGCGAGGGCCGGCTTGAGGAACCGGAAATACTGCATGAAGCCGGCCAGGGCGAAATACATCGAACGCAGGCCCATGATCGCGAAGATGTTCGAGGTGAAGGCGATGAAGCGCTTCTCCTCGATCGGCAGGTTCGGGGGCAGGATGCCGAGCACGGCCGGGATGGAGTCGATCGCAAAGATGAGGTCGGTGCCTTCCACGACGATCAGCACCAGGAAGAGCGGCGTGAAGCGGCGGACGCCGTCCTCCTTGACCCAGAACTTGTTGCCATGCAGATGCGGAGTGAGCGGGAAGAACTTCCGGGCGACCTTGACGAAGAGGTTCTCGTCCATGCCCTTGCCCTCATGTTCGTCGCGGGACAGGGCAAGTTTTACGCCGGTGAACAGGAGGAAGGCGCCGAAGATCGGCAGCAACCAGGTGAAGCTCTCGACGGCCGCGACCCCGGCGATGATGAAGGCGGCCCGCATGGCGACGGCGCCGATGATGCCCCAGAACAGGACGCGATGCTGCAGATGGTCCGGGATCTTGAAGTGCGCGAAGACCAGGATGAAGATGAACAGGTTGTCGACCGAAAGGGCCAGCTCCAGCACGTAGCCGGCGGCGAACAGCTGGGCGTCCTCCGGACCTTTCCAGGCGGAGAGCAGGAAGCCGAAGGCGACCGCAAGCGAGATCCAGACGACGCACCAGGCGACCGCTTCCTTGAAGGAGGGCTTATGGTCGGTCTTGTTGAAGACCCCGAGGTCCAACGCCAGCATGCAAACGACGAAGCCCAGGAAGGCCGCCCAGGCCCAGCCAGGGATCACCAAGGGAGCTTCGGCGAGGACGGACAGGAGAAAGGCCATGCTCCAGAACTTGGCCCTAACCCGGCGGAGTCAAGCCCACCCGCCGATGCGGGCTTGCCCGCCCGCCCCGAGGCAGGCTAAGACACCGGTGCGTTCCCGTAGTTCAACGGATAGAACATTGGTTTCCTAAACCGAGGATGTGGGTTCGATTCCCGCCGGGGACAGCGCCGCGGCAGACCAGCCTCAATGGCCCTTGAGGCGATAACCTTGGACGCGGGTGTCGGGAGACCGACGGTAGATGTCGTCGACGTCCTTGATCGGCATGAGCGTCCACGGAGCCAGGATGCCTTCGCCGTTCTTCGTCAGGACGATGTCATCGGCGATCTGCACGCAGGTGTGCAGCCCTTCGCCGTTGTCGAGGAAGCACAGGACGTCGCCGAACTTGTAGGGCGGGTCGATGGCCACGTAGTCGGCCAGCAGGTGCTCGGAGGCCTTGGCGCTGTCCAGATAGAGGTCATTGGGCTCTTCTTCGAAGAAGTTGAGCGACGTCCAGTGGCAGTCAGGGAGACGCCCTTTCAATCCCATGGCGGCGGTCGGGAAAGTGTAGACGCGACGCCGGGCCAAGGTCGGCAGGAACTGGGTCACGTCGATGTCCTGACGCGCGCGGCGGCGGGTGACCGCCACGAGGAAGGGCGTGCGCTCGGCGTTCAGGCTGCCGGCGCTCCAATAATCGACGAACGTCGCCCGGCCGTCCTTGAGCGGCAGCTTGAGCTCCACGAGGAGGCTGCGGACGCGCGTGATCGTCCGGAAGACGGCGGAGATCTCTTCGGAATTTTTCGCCAGTGTCAGGAGGGCCTGGATATCGCTGAAGACGAGGGCCGACCCTCGCCGCCAGAGCAGCTTGCGCATCAGTTCCTGCTGCGGCTTGGTGATCTCGGTCTCGGCCAGCCAGTCATCGATGTCGCCGCCATGGATGAAAACGGGGTCGGCCTGGTACTCGTTCGCAGGCGACTTCGCCAGCTCGAGGTAAAAGGCCGAGCGGGCGGCCTCGCCGATCGCCAGAAGGTCTTCGACCTTGGGCAGGACGACCACGTTGTTGCCGCTGGCGACCACCTGGGTCGGCCCCATCAGGCGGTCGATGACAGCGGCTGGAAGGCCGGCCTTCTCCATGATCGCCCGGACGCCTTTCTCGGTGGTCTGCTCGAAGGTCCAACGGGTGACCGACGACGGCTTGGCGACGACGGAGAGGATATTCTCCGGCGGCTCGAGGTAGACGGTCCGCACCTGGAGGTCGCCCCAAGGACCCGGCTTGGCGACCCAGACGGGCTCGGCCGAGAAGAGGCCGGTCGCGCCGAGGCAGAGGGCCACGCCTAGGGCAAAGGAGTATGACGACCTTGACGGCACGCTGTTTTAACATCCGTAAAAGGCTCAAGTTCCAACAAAAAAATAAACAGATCCGGAGGTGCCGCCGACGGCGGATTCGCATTGTAGAGCCGTGCCATCGTCCGCAGGGATAGGAAGACTCCCTCTCCCGTGACCCGCCCCAAAGCCAAGAAGACCGCGCCCGCCCGCCGAGCCGCCAAGCCAGCCGGACGGCGCGCCGCCAAACCGGCCAAGCGCCAGGCCGACGCCGCATCCACCTCCACGCCCGAAGCCGCCAAGGCCCAGCCTAACCAACGGATCGGCGTGCTGATCGACGCGGACAACGTCTCCCACCAGCACCTCCCCACCCTCCGTCGCTTCATCGGCGAGACGGCGATCTCCGCCGCCCGAGCCTACGGCGACTTCCAAGGACGTCTCAGCGGCTGGCGCGCCGCCGCCCAGGAATGGGTCGAACTGGAACTCGTCGACCAGCGCAGCTATACGCCGGGCAAGAACGCCGCGGATATGCGCCTGACGATCGACGCGGTGAAGCTGATGGCCGGCGCCAACCCGCCGACGACCCTGATCTTCGTCACCAACGACAGCGACTTCACCCCGGTGGTCGAGGACGCCAAGCGCCTCGGCGTCCGCATCATCGTGATGGGCGAACGCACGCACAAGGCCCTGCGCTCGACGGCCCATCATTATCTCAACCTCTCCGAACTGCGCGCGCGCATGGACGACGAGCAGGCCGCCAAGTCGGATCCGCGCAAGGCCCTCGCCCTCCTCGCCCAGGCGCTCCGCGCGCTGACGCCGAAGAACAAAGAAGTCGGCGCCCTGCTCGACCAGTTCGAGAAGATGCTGCCCGACCTGCGCTTCGCCGACACCCCCCGCGCGCAACGCGAAGCCGGTCCCCGAGGCGAAGCCCGGCCGGAACGCCCCCGGCGCGAACCGCGCCAGGCCCGCGAACCGCGTGCGCCGCGCGAAGCCCGCCCTCAGCAGGACAACTCCGGCCAGGATTACCGCGACCGCCCGAACCTCACCTCCGCGCAGCAGGCCCAAGGCAAGGCCGAGGCCGACCAGCGCCGCGCCCAGCTGCTGCAGCGTCAGGATATCATCGATGCGCTCGTCGACGTCGCCACCGGCCTCGCGCCCGAGGGTGAATGGCTAAAGGTGGAGGTCATCAAGAAGTTCCTCCTGCAGGAACATCCCGGCCTCGAAGCCAACGCCCCGCGCTACGCAAAGTTCTACCGCATGCTCGAGGACACCGGCCGCTTCGACGTCCAGCTCCAGGGCTCGACGGTGATGGCCCGCCTGAAGGAGTAAGCCTTACTTCCCGATCGTCCGGGCGAGGAAGTCGAGCGTCGCCGCGGTCAGGTCGGGCTGGTCCGACGCACTGGTGACGTCGATGCCTCCGACCACGCCCGTCCGCTTCCAGCTCTTTCCCTTGGGGTGAAGGTCGAAGGTGTGCGGAGCTCCGTCGACGATGATATATTCATGAGCCACCTTGGCCGCGCGCAAGGCCTTGGCCATGGCGTCGGACTGCGCGATGTCGACGATGGCATCGGCGGTGCCATGGAGGATGAGCACCGCGGGATCCTGCGGGTCGCACTGGTTCTCCGGAAGATAGGCGGCTTGCTCCTCGGCCGAGACGCCGGGGACGACACCCTTGCCGTGCTTGGAGAAATTCACGACGCCATACATGTCGATGATCGCGGAGACCTTCGCCGAATGCTTCGCCTTCGGATCGCCGCCCGGGCCGGTCTTGTCGTCGGACAACCCGACCATGAGCGCAAGGTAGCCGCCGGCCGAACCGCCCGCGACGGCGATGCGGTCCGGATCCAAGCCGAGCACGTCGGCATTCGCCCGCATCCAGCGGACGGCGTCGCGGCAATCGGCGATGTTGCGCGGCCAGACGCCAGGCTTGTCCTTCGCGCCGAGGACATAATTGCAGCTCACGACGACGTAGCCCGCGCGCGCGAGGTCGGCGCTGACGCTCGCGGAACGAAACTCCGCCTTGTCGCCGGCGGTGAAACCGCCGCCATGGATGAACAGCACGCCGGGGCGGCGCACCTTGAAGTCGCGCGCATGCTGGACGTAAAGATCGAGACGCTCCGCCCGCTCCGCAGGCAAGAATGCCAGGTTGCTGAGACGGAAGACGGGGCTCGGCATCTCGGCGGTGTAACCCATGGACATCGCTTCGGCGTAACGCGCGGGCAAGTCGCCCAGCTTATCCGCGCCGGGGGCGGCCAGTTCGTAGATGCGCAGTTTCGCGGCGGGATCGGCGGCGAAGGCGGCGACGGCGGCGAGCAGCAGGATAAGCGGACGCATAAAGGGCGGGGGTGATGGTTTCTACCCCGCCCTTGCAGGCAGTCAACGCGCCATCCGGAGCCTCAGGACAGCGCGTGGGCGTAACCGTCGACGATGGCCTGCAGCGAGGCCTCGACGAGGTTCTCGCTGACGCCGACCGTACCCCAGGAGGCCTTGCCGTCGGAGGAACGGATGACCACGCGGGTCTTGGCCGCGGTGCCATCGGTACCGCCGAGGATGCGGACCTTGTAGTCCACGAGGCTGACCTTCGCCAGCTTCGGGAAGGACTTCACGAGGGCGGAGCGCAAGGCCTGGTCGAGCGCATGGACCGGGCCGTCGCCTTCGGCGACCGTGAGGGTCTCCTTGCCGGCGATGCTGAGTCGGACGACGGCTTCGCAGTAGGCCGAACCCTTGGCGCCGCGCGCGGTGACGTGATACGAAGCGACCTCGAAAGGCGCGGCCTTGCTCTTGCCGAGGTGGCGACGGAGCAGCAGGGCGAGCGACGCTTCGGCGTCTTCGAAGCTCCAGCCGCCGTGCTCGAGCTTCTTCAGTTCGTCGAGCGCGGTGGCGGTGGCGGGCGAATCGCGATCGAGGTCGATGCCGAGCGACTTCGCCTTGAGGACGATGTTGCTGCGGCCGGACTGGTCGCTGACGAGCACGGTGCGCTCGTTGCCGACGACGGTCGGGTCGACGTGCTCGTAGGCGG